>JAJTDE010000104.1 GCA_021298085.1 Rubrivivax sp. | reverse complement strand
TTGACCACCGCGCCGACGCGCCGGTCTTCAACCGCATCACCGGCCTGAAGGATTCATTCACGCGCTGAGCGCAGCACCGGAGCCACACCATGTCCAGCCTTTGCACGGTTCATCGCTTCTGGAAGGCCACCTCAGCCGGCGCAGCGGCTTGCGTGGCGCTGGCGCTCGGAATGGGATGTCTGCCCACTGCACAAGCCGCCGGCAGCGTCGAGTTGGTCTTCACACAACCAGAGCGCTACACCGACGCAGGTATCGACGCGGTCGAGCGTCAACGCAACCTGGCACTGCTGACGCTGCACGTCCAGGGCTGGTCGGCGCAGCTGCCGGATGGGCACCGGTTGCGGCTGGTGGTGGAGGATGTTGACTTGGCGGGTGAGCAGCGGCTGAACCTGTGGCACCCGGAGCTGCGCATCCTGCGGGGCACCGTGGATTGGCCGCGGATGACGCTTCGCTGGTCACTGACCACGGGCGAGCGTGAGCTGCAAGGCGGCGAGGCCCGGCTGAGTGACAAGGGCTACCTGATGTTCAGCGCACGGCTGCGCCAGGGTGAGCCCCTGAGCCACGAACGGCGCATGCTGGACGACTGGCTGCAGCGCGAGGTGCTGCCCGCCCTCGCCCGCTGAGCCTCAAGGGGTTGGCGTCTGGCTTGGCGCCGGCTGGGGTTTGTGCTCGGGGTGCTGGCGCGGGATACGTCGGTCCAGCGTGCCCTTGGCCAGCAGAAAGAACAGGCGGTCCAGGGCACGGTCGATTTTGGGAAACATGACGCGCAATCGTGTGCCGCAAGATGACGGCACCGGAATGATCGCGGACACCGCGCCCGGGCGCACCGCGTCCGCCGGAATGTCCCATGAAGGCCCCCGGCTATGCCCGCCCGTCACCGGCCTGCGAGGGGCCCCCGATCAGGCCTTGAAACCGGCCGCGCGCAGGGTGGCCATCAGGCCGTTGGCGAAGTCACGGTAGCCCTGGGCATTGGCATGGATGTCGTCGGAGCGGCGTTGGGCGTCCTGCAGCACGTCAGACCACCCCCGCCGGTGCAGCGGCACCTTCAGGGCTTCCGACAGCTCGCCGTACAAAGGATGGTCGTCGAGCGAGGACGTGACGCGCGCGGCGATGGTCGGCCGCGGAATTGCCACCAGCAGCACCTGGCCCTCGGCAGCCTGCACCAGGCTGACGATGCGGCGGATGTTCTCGCGCAGCGTATCTTCAGGCTGCCGACGCAGCAGGTCATTGCCGCCGATGGACAGCAGCACCAGCGCCGGCTTGTGCTGTTCCAGCAAGGCCGGCAGGCGGGCGAGCGCCTGGGCTGAGGTATCGCCCGGTACACCGGCGTTGATGACCTCCCAGCCACTGAGCTCGCCGAGCACCGCGGGGTAGGCGGTCTCGGGCGTGGCGCCGGTGCCGAAGGTCAGGCTGTCGCCCAGGGCCAGCACACGCGCACCGGCGGGCACCGGCCGGCCCTTCAGCGCGCGCCTGGACCCGCAGCCGGTCAGCCCCCCCAGGCCCACCAGCGCAGCGGCCACGCCGCTGCCAGCCAGTGCCTGAACCGCGCGCCTGCGCCCTCGTTCCATGGTCTGCCTCTCTGCATCCGGTTACGCCCGGCGCACAAAACCGGGCATCATTGCCGCATCGTCACGGTGGGGGCCTGCCGGCCCCGCAGCAACATGCACACAGCAGGGTTTTTGGCACATCTCCATGCCATCCACCATCCCACACGCCGCACCGTGGCCCTGGCGACGCTGACGCTCAGCGCCGCCATGGCCCACGCCCAGGCGACCGCCCCGGCACCGCCCGCCGCCGCAGCGGCCATGGCACCCGCGGTGGGCGCATCGGTCACCACGCCCAGCGGCTTGGTCATCAAGACGGTCAAGGCCGGTACCGGTGCATCGCCGGCAGCCACCGACGTCGTCAAGGTGCACTACCGCGGCACCTTCCCCGATGGCAAGGAATTTGACAGCTCGCACAAGCGGGGCCAACCGGCGGAGTTTCCGCTGAACCGCGTCATCCGCTGCTGGACCGAAGGGGTGCAGATGATGCAGGTGGGTGGCAAGGCGCAGCTCGTCTGCCCGGCCAGCATCGCCTACGGCGACCGCGGCACCCCCGGCGGGCCCATTCCCCCGAATGCCACGCTGCACTTCGAGGTGGAGCTGCTGGGCATCTCCGGCAAGTGAAGCGGTGGGCGGCCGGCCGGCCGAGCCGCCCCGCTCCGGCGCCTTGCTCAAGGCCTTGCTCAGCCGCCCCTGACACGCTTGAACAGCGTGAGGCCACCCAGCACCAGCGCCCCCGCCAGCACACCCACCAGGCCATCGGCCAGCGTGGACAACAGCGTGCCCGCCAGGCCCGGGATGCCCGCCACAGCCTGCTGCACCGCATGGTGAAGCCAGGGCCAGCCGTGCACCAGGATGCCGCCGCCCACCAGGAACATCGCGGCCGTACCCAGCACCGACAAGGCCTTCATCAGCCAGGGCGCAAAGGCCAGGATACCGCGGCCCAGGCCCGCCAGGGCACCCCCAGCACGGGACCAGTGAAGGCCCAGGTCGTCCAGCTTGACGATGCCGGCCACAAACCCGTAGACGCCGATCGTCATGACCAGCGCCATGCCCACCAGCACACCGGCCTGGGTGGCAAAGGGCTGGCCGTCGACCGTACCAAGCGTGATGGCGATGATCTCGGCCGAGAGGATGAAATCGGTGCGGATGGCGCCCTTGATCTTGTCCTTCTCGAAGGCGACCAAGTCGACCTGCTCATCGGCCAGCGCCTGGCTCAGTGCCTTGCGGTGCGCCTGGTCGTCCTCGGCGCTGTGCAGAAACTTGTGGGCCAGCTTCTCGAAGCCTTCAAAACACAGGAAGGCGCCGCCCACCATCAGCAGCGGCGTGATCAGCCAGGGCGCAAAGGCGCTGATGGCCAGTGCGGCCGGCACCAGAATGGCCTTGTTGACCAGCGAACCCTTGGCCACCACCCAGACCACCGGCAGCTCGCGGTCGGCCGACACGCCGGCCACCTGCTGGGCGTTGAGCGCAAGATCGTCGCCCAGGACGCCGGCTGTCTTTTTGGCAGCGACCTTGCTGAGCACAGCCACGTCGTCGAGGACGGTCGCGATATCGTCGAGCAGAGCGAGCAAACTGGAAGCCATGAACCGTATTCTGCAGTGGGTCATCGCCGTAGGCGGGCTGTTTTTGGTCACGGGGTGGACGCCCAGCGGCGCAATCGCGTCGGCCTGGGCGCAAGCCGGCAGCGAAGAGGTGCCCTTCATCACCACCCCCGACACCGTCACGCTGGCGATGCTGACGGCTGCCCAGACCCGGCCAGGTGATCACGTCATCGACCTGGGCTCGGGCGACGGGCGCATCGTCATCACCGCGGCGAAGCGCTTTGGGGCCACCGGGCTGGGCGTGGACATCGTGCCTGATCTGGTGCGCCAGAGCCGCCGCTCGGCCGAGGCGGCCGGGGTGGGCCGCCAGGTGGAGTTCCGGGTCGAGGACCTGTTCACCACCGACCTGTCCCGCGCCAGTGTGATCACGATGTACCTGCTGCCGGAATTCAACCTGAGGCTGCGACCGGCCTTGCTGGCGCTGGAACCCGGCACCCGCATCGTCTCCCACGACTGGGACATGGGCGACTGGCAACCCGACCGCACCCTCACGCTGCCCGTTCCCGACAAGGCCGTGGGCCGGGAGAAGCTCAGCCGGGTGCACCTCTGGTGGGTGCCGGCACGTGTCCAGGGGCACTGGTGCGCCCCTGGCGGCCAGCACCTGGAGCTGCGCCAGCAACACCAGGTGCTGAGCGGCTGGCTATCACTGCGGGTGGCCGGCCAGCCCCCCGAGCGGCACAGCGTGAACGGCCGCCTGCGTGGCGCGCAACTGGAACTGCACGGCCTGCAGTGGCAACTTCAGGGGCATTGGCAAGGGCATCAGCCGCGCAGCGCGCAGGGGGCTGCGCCTGCGCCGACAGACACGGCCTCGCACAGCAGCGCCAGCACCGAACGCCTGTCGCTGCGCCTTCAGGCGGCCGGTGGCACAACCACGGGCGGCGAACCGCCGCAGGCATGGGCCGCGTCGCCCGACGGGCGCTGCCCGCGCGCCGCAACACTCACACCGTGAGCGCTCTCCACAGCATGTAGCTGGCCAGACCGTACAGCAGCACGGCAAAGGCCTTCTTCAGCTGCTTCACGTTCAGGCGGTGCGCCGCCTTGGCTCCCAGCGGGGCGAGCAGGACGCTGGCACTGGCTATCAGCAGCAGGGCCGGCAGGTAGATGTAGCCCACTGCGCCCGGCGGTTCACCCTGCACGGCCAGGCCGGCCATCAGATGCCCCGCGGTGCCGGCCAGGGCAATCGGAACGCCCAGCGCGGCCGATGTCGCCACCGCGGTGTGCATCGCCGTGTTGCACCACACCATGAACGGCACCGAGATGAAGCCACCACCGGCCCCCACCAGGGCCGACAGCACGCCGATCACGCCACCGGCCCCCAGCATGCCCGCGGTGGCCGGCAGCTGGCGTGATGGCTTGGGCTTGCGGTCCACAAACATCTGGGTGGCTGAATAGCCGACAAACAGCGCAAAGCAGCCGGCCAGCCAGGCTGCCGGGATCCAGCGCACCAGCTGGGCCCCCAGCAGCGAGCCCAGCACGATGCCCGGCGCCAGCCGCGCCACGATGGACCAGTTGACGGCGCCCCGCTGGTGGTGGGCCCTCACCGAGGAAATCGAGGTGAAGACAATGGTGGCCAGCGACGTGGCCACGGCCATCTTCACGCCATAGGCGGGGTCGAACCCTTGCCGCGCCGCGATCCAGGTCAGAGCGGGCACCAGCAGCATGCCGCCGCCGATGCCCAGCAGGCCGGCCAGAAAGCCACCGACGCAGCCCATCAGGAGCAGCAGCACGATCACGGTGGCGTCGAGATTGAACAGGTTCATCAGGCTCATGGTGGGGCCGGATTAGACCTGCAATTGGCCAGGGCATCAGCGCGCACGCCAGCGCTCTTGCACGCCGTGGTGGCCCCGCGCAACACCCTTGATTGCGCAGCAGCAAGGGTCATGCCGGGCACATCACGTATAAACCGCGCCTGATGTTGGCCACCTCGCAGAGCAACTGTGCCTTTCTGGATGTCCGCGCTCTGGAAGGGCAGCGCGGTGAACGCGTCCTGTTCAAAGGCCTGGTGCTGCAGCTGCAACCAGGCGAGGTGGTCTGGCTACGGGGTCGAAACGGTCGCGGCAAGACCACGCTGCTGCGCATCCTGGCCGGCCTGACCACCCCGGCCGACGGTGAGATCCTGCTGCAGGGGCAGCCGCTCAAGGGCTCGCTTTGGCGTTCGCAGCTCACCTACGTGGCCCATGCCAACGCGCTGAAGGACGACCTCAGCGCCACCGAGGCACTGGCTTTTCTGGTCGCCCTGGGGGGTCAGCGCGCGGAACCCGCGGCGCTGAAAGCTGCGCTAGGCCGCCTGGGCGTGGCCGACCGTGCCCGCGCACCGGTTCGTACCCTGAGCCAGGGACAGCGTCGCCGCGTGGCGCTGGCCCGCCTGGCCCTGGTCACCACGCCCCAGCTGTGGCTGCTGGACGAACCCTTCGACGCCTTGGACGACATCGGCATCGGCACGCTGAACGCGCTGCTGGCTGAACACAGTGCCAGGGGCGGGGCCGTGCTGCTCACCAGCCACCAGGCCTTGAGTCTGCGAGAACCCGCGCCGCGCGAGTTCAGCCTGGACCCATTCGCCGTGGGCCGCTGACGCACACCCTACCCCGCACCATGCGTCATCTCTTTCTCACCGTTCTCCTGCGCGACCTTCGCCTGGCCGCGCGCCGCCGCATCGAGGCGTTGCTGCCGCTGGTGTTCTTCATCGTCGCTGTCAGCCTGTTCCCGCTGGGTGTCGGGCCCGAGCCGCAGACCCTGCGGCAGATCGCGCCCGGCATCGTCTGGGTCTGTGCGCTGCTGGCCGCCATGCTGTCGGTCAACACGCTGTACGCCACCGACTGGCTCGACGGCTCGCTGGAGCAGATGCTGCTGGCGCCGGGGCACGGCATCGCGGTAGCCAGTGCCAAGGCCATGGCCCATTGGCTGATCACCGGGCTGCCGCTGATCGCCGCGTCGCCGATGATCGGGTTGCTGTTCGACATGTCGGGCCCGGCACTGGGGGCGCTGATGCTGGGCCTGGGTCTGGGCACGCCCATCCTCAGCCTGCTCGGGGGCTTGTGCGCGGCGCTGACACTCGGGCTGCGCAGCGGTGGCATGCTGCTGATCCTGATCGTGCTGCCGCTGGCGACGCCTGCACTGATTTTCGGAGCGGGTGCCGTGGGCGCGGTGGAATCCGGGCTCTCGGCTGCGGGACACTACTCCCTGTTGGGCGCGCTGCTGATCGCCACGCTGCTGGGGGCGCCCTGGGCCACCTCGGCCGCGTTGCGCATCTCCACCGAGTAAGCCTTGCGGAACCAGGCGCCTCATCCAGAACCGAACGCCGAATGCCTCTGACCTTCTACACCTTCTCGTCGCCACCGCGCTTTTATGCGCTCACCGCCTGGCTGGTACCCATCTGCTGGGTGGCGGCCATCGCGCTGACTGCGGTGGGCCTGTACATGGGCTTCTTTGTCGCGCCCACCGACGCCACCCAAGGCGAGGTCTACCGGGTCATCTTCATCCATGTGCCGGCGGCCTGGATGGCCATGTGGCTGTACCTGGTAATGGCCTTCTGGGCGGCCATCGGCTGGGCCTTCAATGCGCGGCTGGCGTCCATGGTGGCGCGCGCCACCGCGCCCACCGGCGCGATGTTTGCCTTCCTGGCCTTGTGGACGGGTGCGTTCTGGGGCAAGCCCACCTGGGGAACCTGGTGGGTCTGGGACGCCCGGCTGACGTCCACGCTGATCCTGCTGTTCCTGTACCTGGGCTATATCGCCCTGGCCGAGGCCATCGACGATGTGCGTCGAGCCGACCAGGCCAGCGCCCTGCTGGCCGTGGTGGGGGTCGTCAACGTGCCCATCATCTACTTCTCGGTGAAGTGGTGGAACACGCTCCACCAGGGTGCCAGCGTGAGCCTGACGGCAGCCCCGAAAATGGCCACCACCATGCTGACCGCGATGCTGATCATGACGCTTGCCTGCTGGGCCTACGCCTTTGCCGTGATCTTCATGCGCACGCGGGCCATCATTGCCGAGCGTGAGCGCAACGCCAGCTGGTTGAACCAAATCGTCGCGCAGGAGTCCAGACCATGAACTGGGGCAGTCTTCAGAACTTTCTGGACATGGGCGGCGCCGGGCTCTATGTCTGGGGCTCGTATGGTGCCGCCGTGCTGCTGATGGTGCTCGAGCCCATGCTCGCGGCACGCCGTCGACGCCGCGCCCTGCAAGACATCCGAGACGACCTTGATCAGGAACAGCGATGAAACCGCGTCACAAGAAAATGGCCTTGGCCGGCGTTGTGCTGGTCTGCGTGGGGGGCATCGTGGCCCTGGTGCTGAACGCCTTCCAGAGCAACCTGGTGTTCTTCTACTCGCCCAGCCAGATCGCCAACCACGAGGCCCCGGCTGCACGCACGTTCCGGGTCGGCGGCCTGGTGGAACCGGGCAGCGTCAAGCGCGACGGCACGCAGGTCCAGTTTGTCGTCACCGATTCCGCCAAGACCGTCGCCGTGCGCTATGAAGGTATCCTTCCTGACCTCTTCAAGGAAGGCAAAGGCGTCGTGGCGCAGGGCCAGTTGAAGAACGGGGTCTTCGTGGCCCGCGAGGTGCTCGCCAAACACGACGAGAACTACATGCCACCCGAGGCCGCTGCCGCACTGGAACAAGCCCAGAAAGGCAACCAGAAGCTGGGTGAATCCTTGGCAACGCCCACGGGTTATGGCAGCGCAGGCGCGGCCGCAGGAGCAAAACCATGAACCCGGAATTTGGCCACTTTGTGCTGTGGCTGGGCCTGGCACTGTCGCTGTGGCTGGGCGTCGTGCCCCTGGCGGGTGCACAGACCGGGCGAGTGCGCTGGATGGCCTTGGCCAAGCCGGGCACGCTGGTGCTGTTCGGGCTGGTGGTCATCTCTTACATCAGCCTCACGCTGGCCTTTGTCAACAACGACTTTTCCGTGCTCTACGTGGCACAGAACTCGAACAGCGAACTGCCGCTGATGTACCGCATCTCCGGCGTGTGGGGCGGCCATGAAGGCTCCCTGCTGCTGTGGCTGCTGATGCTGGTGGGCTGGATGGCCGCGGTGGCGCTGTTCTCCAAGCACCTGCCGCTGCAGATGGTGGCGCGCATCCTGAGCGTGATGGCCCTGGTGTCGGTGGGCTTCTTCCTGTTCACGCTGCTGACCTCCAACCCGTTTGACCGCCTGTTCCCCGTGCCCCCCAACGGCCGCGACCTGAACCCGCTGCTGCAAGACCCGGGCATGATCATTCACCCGCCCATGCTCTACATGGGTTATGTCGGTTTTTCAGTGGCCTTTGCCTTTGCGGTGGCCGCCCTCATCGGCGGCAACCTCGACGCGCAATGGGCCCGCTGGACACGCCCCTGGACAACCCTGGCCTGGATGTTCCTCACCCTGGGCATCGCCATCGGCAGTTGGTGGGCCTACTACGAACTCGGCTGGGGCGGCTGGTGGTTCTGGGACCCGGTGGAAAACGCCTCGTTCATGCCCTGGCTGGTGGGCACGGCCCTGATCCACTCCCTGGCCGTGACCGAAAAGCGCGGCAGCTTCAAGAACTGGACGGTGCTGCTGGCCATCCTGGCGTTCTCGCTGTCGCTGCTGGGCACCTTCCTCGTGCGCTCGGGTGTGCTCAGCTCGGTCCACGCCTTCGCCACTGACCCGACACGTGGCCTGTTCATCCTCGGCTTCCTGGTGATCGTGATCGGCGCGTCCCTGGCCTTGTACGCCTGGCGCGCGCCGTCGGTCGGGCTGGGCGCGCGGTTTGGCGTGCTGTCGCGTGAATCGCTGCTGTTGGCCAACAACGTGTTGCTGCTGGTGGCCACGGCAGCCGTTCTGCTGGGCACGCTGTACCCGCTGCTGCTGGACGCGCTGGACATGGGCAAGCTGTCGGTCGGCCCGCCCTACTTCGATACGGTGTTTGTGCCGCTGATGGCGCCCCTGGTTTTCCTGATGGGCATCGGGCCCATCGCCCGCTGGAAAGAGGCTCAACTGCCCGACCTCTTCACCCGCCTGAAGTGGGCGATAGGGGTGGCCGTACTGGCTGCCGCCATCGGCAGCTGGATGGGCGGCAAGTTCAGCGCCATGTCGGCATTCGGCCTGCTGATGGGTTACTGGGTCGTCGCCAGCGTGGCCACCGACTTCTGGGAACGGGTCTCGCCACGGGGCGGTAACTCCGGCAGCTTCCTGCAGCGCGCACGCCAGATCCCGCGCGCCGGCTACGGGATGATGCTCGCGCACCTGGGCATTGCGGTATTCATCTTCGGCGTCACCATGGTTCGCACGCATGAGGTCGAGCGCGACGTCAAGATGGCGCCTGGCAGCTACACCGAACTCGACGGCGCTCGTTTCACGCTGGAGTCACTGCGGGAATTCGAAGGCCCCAACTACGACGCCATCCAGGGGCTGATCGTGGTCACCCAGGGTGACCGCGTGATCGCCCGCATGCGGCCGGAAAAGCGGGTCTACCGCGTCCAGACCATGCCGATGACCGAAGCCGCCATCCGCACGCGCCTGGCCGGTGACCTCTACGTGTCGCTGGGCGAGCCGGTGGACAACGGCAAGGCCTGGATCGTGCGCATCTACGTGAAGCCCTATGTCAGCTGGATCTGGGGCGGCTGTGTGCTGATGGCGCTGGGCGGCATCCTGGCTGCTGCTGACCGCCGCTACCGGGCCAAGAAGACCGTCACGCAGAGCGCACCCACCGGAGCCGTGGCGGCATGAAGAGCCTGAAGTTCATCGTGCCGCTGGCACTGTTCGGGGTGCTCGTGTTTTTCCTGTGGAAGGGCCTGTCGCTCAACCCGCGGGAAGTACCGTCACCGCTGATCGGCAAACCGGCGCCGAGCTTTGTCCTGCCCACGCTGGCTGACCCTGGCCGCACGATCAAGCGGGAAGACCTTCTCGGCAAGGTCTGGGTGCTGAATGTCTGGGCGTCATGGTGTGCACCCTGCCGTGAGGAGCACCCGCTGGTGATCGCCTTTGCCAAGCGCAGTGGCGTGCCGGTGTATGGCCTGAACTACAAGGACAAGGGCCCTGCCGCTATGGCCTGGCTCGCCCAGCTGGGCAACCCCTATGCGGCCACGCTGGTGGACGCCGACGGCAAGGCGGGCATCGAGTGGGGCGTGTACGGCGTGCCTGAAACCTTTGTCATCGACAAGACCGGGGTCATCCGCTACAAGCACATCGGCCCGCTCACCGAAGAAGCCGTGCGCACCAAGCTGGAGCCGCTGGTCAAAGGGCTTCAGTCATGATGCGCTGGCGTTCCTGCCTGGCCGCGCTGGTGGTGCTGTCGGCTGCCTTGGGTGTGAACTCGGCCAGCGCCGCCGATGCGCCCCGTGCGTCGGCCGACCCTGCCCTCGAAGCGCAAGTCCTGAAGATCAGTGCCGAATTGCGATGCCTGGTCTGCCAGAACCAGACGATCGCCGATTCCAATGCCGATCTGGCGGTCGATCTGCGCAACCAAGTCCGCACCATGCTTCAGCAGGGCCAGGGCAAGGAACAGATCATTGAGTTCATGAGCGCGCGTTATGGCAGCTTTGTGCTCTACCGCCCCCCGGTGAACAACGCCACGGTGCTGCTGTGGTTTGGCCCGGCAGCCCTGCTGGTGCTGGCCGTCGGCATCTTTCTTCTCGTGCTGCGGCGCCGCGCGCGCCTGGCGCCCGAGCGCTTTGAATCTGACCCAGAAGACGTCTGACCTTGAGTTCCGCCCCCACCCCTGCCGCCACCGTGGAAACCCGTGCCACGGGTGAGCTCACGCCCGACGCCTCCACGTCAGCCCCTGCGCCCGCACCCGCTGTGGGTGTCAGGCTCATCGCCATCAGCGCCCTCTTCACCCTGGCCGTGGCGTGCGCCGGCTATTGGTGGACAGGAACACCAGCGGCACTGAACGCCGACATGTACGCCGGCGGCGGCGGCGCCACTGAAGCCAGCGAAGCGCAGAAGGTGGCCGAGTTCAGCGGCATGGTCGAGAAGCTGCGCGAGCGCATGGACAAGGAGCCTGCGGCCGAAGGGCTGGGCATGCTCGGCCGCAGCTACCTGATCCTGGGCAAGCCTGACGAGGCGGTGGCCGCCTACCAGCGGGCACTCAAGCTCGAGCCGCAGAATGCGTCGCTGCTGGCCGACCTGGCCGACGCCATGGGCGTGCGCAACAACAACAGCCTGAGCGGCCCACCCAAGGCGTTCATCGAACAAGCCCTGCGCATCGACCCCAAGAACCTCAAGGCACTGATGCTGGCCGGCAGTGAAGCCTATGACCGCAACGATTTTGCCCAGGCGGTCGGCTACTGGCAGCAGATGGAGAGTGTCGGCCCGGCCGACCACCCACTGGTCAAGCAGGCTGCGCTGGCCGTGGCGGAGACACGCAAGCAGATGACGGGTGGCGCTGCCGGCAGCGCGGCACCGGCGGTCGCCGCAGCAGCAGCGTCGGCGGCCACACCGGCACCGTCGGGTACCAGCGGTGCGGCGTCATCCGGCAGTGTCAGCGGGACCGTCAAGCTCAACGCGGCACTGGCCGCGTCGGCGTCGCCCGACGACAGCGTCTTCATCTTTGCACGGCCCGCGGACGGCTCACGCATGCCCCTGGCCATCCTGCGTCGTCAGGTCAAGGATCTTCCGCTGAGCTTCACGCTGGACGACAGCCTGGCCATGTCACCGGCGGCCAAGCTGTCGTCGGCTCAGCGTGTCATCGTCGGGGCCCGCATCAGCAAGTCAGGCAATGCGATGCCTCAGCCAGGTGACCTGGAAGGCCTGACGGAAGCGGTGTCGGTGGGCAGTGGCGGCTTGCAGGTCGAGATCTCGCGCGTGGTTCGCTGAGCGGGCAGTCTCGCGCGTCGTGTGGTGCGCGTCACACCGTGCGCACGTCACCCGAAGCGCCCCTGCAAAAACCAGCCGCCGCCCCGCGCGACGGCCACCCTCGCGGGTCCTTTTCGGGGCATTGATGCCTGAGTACCGCCATCAGCCTCGTCACCGTCGTCGTCGTCTTCATGGTCCTCATCTTCGGAGGCCGGCAGACGTGACCGATAGACCCACACCAGAGAGCCGTCCTGCGCCTGGGCGATGAAATAGTCGCGCGCCACCGGCTCGCCATCCCACCAGCCGGTTTCGATGCGCTCGGGGCCGGCGAGGACTACCAGGGGCCGACCATCCAGCCAGGGCAGGGCCTGCCGGCTGGACAAGGGCCTTGGCGGGTGGTACAGCCAGAACGGGCGTGTGAAGGCTCCCGCCAAGCCCTGGCGCGGCAGGCTCTCTTCCAGTGTTGCCACGGCTGAGCCGAAGGCCCCCTTGGCGGCATCGGCCGCGTCCAACGGCAACAGTTGGGTGCCACATTCAGGCCGGTGATCGGGCATGGGCTGGATGCGCAGCACGCGCTCTCTTCCCAGCCGTGCCTGCAGGCGTTCGACCAGGCGCAGCAGCCCTTCCTGCTCGGTGGCGCGTGTGGGGAACAGTTCGGTGTTCGGTGCGTCGCTGAAGGCCAGTTCATGGCAGCGAATGCACAACTCCATCGTCGGTGCGGGCAAGGGTGCGCGGGCCAGGCGCTCCTTCAGCAGGAGGCTCAGATGCGCGGTGTCGTTGCCAGGCTCAGCCTGCTCGATGTGCAGGCGGGTGAAGGCCGGTGTGAGGTCGTCGTTGCGGTGCCTCGGTTCGTGGGCCATCTGCAGTTCAAAGCGGCGTATCCGGCCACGGCGCGCGCTTGCCCACACCACCAGGCGAGCCATCAGCAGCTGGGCACCCCCCAATACCTGCTCCGTGGTGTCGGCGCGGGCCATCAGTTCCAGACGGGCCTCAAAGCGGTCGGGCAACTGCAGCCACGCGTGCGCCTGCGCCCGCAGGCCAAAAGCGGCATCGATCTCATCCAGCAGGGGCTGGCCAAAGCGCCTGGCCAGGCCGTCTCGGGGCAAGGCCCGCAGGTCTGACAGGTGGTGGATACCCATCAACTGCCAGGACTCCAGATACTGTGATGCCGCACTCAGCAGCCGCACCGGCATATCCTGCAGACGGCGCTGCAACTCTCCCAGACCGAGTGTGCGCTCACACAATTGCTCCAGTGGGTCGGGGTTCCAGCGTGCCAACCAGGCCGCGCCCTGTGCAGTGGGTGCGGTGGCCATGCGGCAACGCAGACCCAATGGCTGCAAGGCCAGCGCCAGGCGCTTCAGCAAGCTGGCCAGACCCCCAAACGCGCGCAGGGTGGTGGAAATCTCCAGCAGCACCGTACGCTGCGCCACCACGGTGACCGACGGGGTGAAGGCCAGGGCCACATGGGCCACCGACAACAAGGCCTCCGCCTCGCGCGGGATGGAGGCCAACCCAAAGACCGTCGACGGGAGCAAGGCCATGGCGGTGCTGCGTGACATGCCGGGTTTCAAGCCCTGTGACGCAGCCACATCGTTCACGGCACCCAGCCGAACACCCTTGAGCAACGCCAACGGCGCCCCCTGGAGCGCCTCCGGCAGTGTCAGCCGCCAGGCCTGCAACGCCAGCGCCGGCACATCCACCGCCACCCACAAGGGCGGCCGTTGGCGGCTGGCGGCGAGCGTTGCGGCAGAAGGCTCATCCCGAGGCGGGCCCATCACCTTCATGCCAAGCCTGCTCAGCAGGGCTGGCGTGCACGGGGACGTGCAGCGTGTCGGGCGCATCGATGCCACCTGTGCCAGCACCGTGGGCAGACGGCCTGCCACGCACCAGGGCCACCGGTGCAAGAACACTCAGGTACAACGGCTGCTCGAGCGCTGGGCCGCGCCGCTTGAGCAGATGCACCGCCAAGGTGTCGGTGCCTGCCGGCTCAACCGACAACCGCAGCGGTGCCGGGCTGGGCCGGGTGCGGGCCGCCGATTCCCTGAACAGCAGCACCAGACCCTCATGCGATTGCGCCGCCAACTGCAAGCGGCGCAAGGTATCCGAGGACAAGGGCGGTGGCAGCCAGGCCAAGGCAGCGCCCACATGGCCGCTGCGCAAGGCCTGCTCCAAGGCCCAGAGGACATCGGTACGGCCTGCTCGTGGCTGGGGCGAGCCGGCATCGATGACGATGAAGGCCTGGGGGTTCAGGCCCAGCTGCTGCAAGCCCCACGCACACGGCATGGCGGGTGGGCCGAGCATGATCACATGGCGAGCCAGGCCCTCACGGCCCTGCGTGACCGCCGCCAAGGCGGGTGCCAGCAGCCGCATTTCACCGACACCAGGCTGCTGCACCAGACATTCAGTGAGCGCTTGCTTTGGCCAGCCACCGCCAGGGAGTTGATGGTCGAGTTCGGCCCAACCGGTGCTCACCACGCTGTGTCGCGCATGGCCCAGCTGATGACCGCGCCAAAGCTCAGGGTGGATGAGTTCCGGGCTCAGCGGCGCAACCGTCGAGACACGGGTGGCAAGGGGGGGGAACATGGCAGCAGCGGGGGAGCACCAAGGCATGGCAAACAACTGTATGAATATACAGCCTATCAGCCTGCTTGTGCAGCAGCACCAAGCGTGTGCCACGGTGTAACCGCGCCACGCGCCGATCCACGGCGGACACCGCCTCTGAAGAAACAGAACTGCAAACGGCTGACCTCATGCAGCCATCTCCACGGGGTTGATCTGGAAGCCCAGCGCGGCAGCACGGCGCTTCAAGGCGGCGATGCTGCGCTGGCGCTGAACCGCACCGTGTTTCGTGGAGGCCAGTTGGGTTAAGTGGTCGGCCCTGCAAAACCCCTTTCAGCGCCCGCCGACTGACAAGACACTGCCCGGGACCAAAGGCGACGGACGAAGCACGATCCGAATGGCC
>JAJTDE010000103.1 GCA_021298085.1 Rubrivivax sp. | reverse complement strand
GGCTGGCGAAGCGACTTGGAGCCCGCCCAGACACACCGTCCAGCGAACCCCCGCGCAGCGGGGGCGGCGGAACCGGAGCGTAGCCAGCCACCCCGGCGCGGCCGTGGGCCCGCGACCCAGCCACCCCAGCGAAGCGGTGGGCTCGCGACCCAGGACACAATCCGGCCCCCATGACGACTGTTGAACTGTTCCTGGTGGCCATGCTGGTGGTCTTCAGCCTGCCCTACCTCGTGTGGCGGCTGGGTCGCACCGACTACTGGGCGCCGCTGGTGGTGGTGCAGATCGTCGCCGGCATCCTGCTCGGGCCCGGTGTGCTGGGGGCCGCCATCCCCGAGTGGCATGCTGCCGTGTTTACCCCGGCCGTCATCCAGGCGCTCAATGGCGTGGCCTGGTGGGCGGTGATGCTGTTTGTCTTCATCGCGGGCATCGAACTCGACCTCAGCCAGACCTGGCGGCACCGCCGCGAAACCGCCGTGACCGCGGGCCTGGCGATGGCTTCGCCCCTGCTGCTGGGTGCCGCGGTCGGCTACGGCATGCTGGTGCTGGGGGGCTGGAAAGGCAGCCAGGCCATGGACTGGCAGTTTGTCGCCGGCATCGGCATGGCCTGCTCCGTGACCGCCTTGCCCATCCTTGTGCTGCTGATGGACAAGATGGGTTTCCTGCGCCAGCCCCTGGGGCAGCGCATCCTGCGCTATGCCAGCCTGGACGACATCGCCATCTGGGCCGTACTGGCGGTCATCCTGATGGACTGGCAGCGCATCGGCCGCCAGGCCATCTTCCTCGTGCTCTATGCCGCGTGCGGCTGGCTGTTGCGGCGCCTGATGGAGCGCCTCCCGGAGCGTGACCGCTGGTTTGTCGCGCTCATCTGGCTGATCATCTGCGCCCTGGGTGCCGACTGGTGCGGCCTGCACTTCATGATTGGCGCATTCCTGGCCGGCGCAGTCATCGACGCACGGTGGTTCAATACCGAACGGCTGGACCAGCTGCGCGACAACGTGCTGCTGGTGCTGATGCCCGTCTTTTTCCTGTCTACCGGTCTGCGAACCCAGTGGGACCTGGGCGGCTGGACCGTGTTGCTGATGGGCCTGGCGCTGCTGGTGGTGGCGGTGGGCGGCAAACTGGTGGGGGTCGGCCTGGCGGCGCGGGTGCTGGGCTGGCAACGCGGCGAAGCCAGCCTGGTGGGCTGGCTGCTGCAGACCAAGGGCCTGATCGAGATCATCTTTGCCAGCGTGCTGCTCGACAAGGGCGTGATCAACCAGGCCACCTTCACCGCCCTGCTGCTGATGGCAGTGGGCAGCACCATGCTGACGGTGCCCTTGGTGACGCCCAGGGTCGCGCAACTGAAGGGTTTGCTGCGCAAAGCCGGCTGACCAGCGAAGGTCTGGCCCTTTTGGGCACACTCGGCGGGTGGACTTTGTCAATCTACCCCTGCTGGCGACGTCGTTGCTGGTGTTGGCCGCTGTGCTGGCCGGCCTGTGGTCGGCGCGGCTGGGCTTGTCGTTCCTGGTGGTGTTCCTGCTGGCCGGCATCCTGGCCGGTGAAGATGGCCCCGGTGGCTACGTCTTCAACGACCATCGCCTGTCGTTCTGGGTGGGCAACGTGGCGTTGGCCGTCATCTTGCTGGACGGTGGCCTGCGCACGCCCTTGTCCACTTTCAGAACCGGGCTCAAGCCCGCGCTGTGGCTGGCCACGGCCGGGGTGGTGCTCTGTGCCGGCCTGACGGCGCTGGCGGGCATGCTGCTGCTGGGGTTGGACTGGCGCATGGCAGGTCTGCTGGGAGCCATCGTGGGTTCCACCGACGCGGCCGCGGTGTTTGCGCTGTTGACACGCGCCGGCGTGACGCTCAATGAGCGGGTGGCAGCGACGCTGGAGATCGAGTCCGGCATGAACGACCCGATGGCGGTTTACCTGACGCTGGCGTTCATTGCCTTGGCCACCGCGGCCCATCTGCCGGTGTCAGCGCAGGCCGGGCAGCTGGCCTTGAGCTTCCTGGAGCAATTTGGCTGGGGGGCCGCGGTGGGCCTGGCGGCCGGCTTTGGCATGGCGGTGCTGCTGCAGCGCGCGGCTGAGCGAGACGCGGGCGGTGGCTTGCTGGCCTTGCTGCTGCTGGCTGGGGGGCTGAGTGTGTTTGCCCTGGCAGGTGTGCTGGGTGGTTCGGGCTTTCTGGCGGTCTACCTGTTTGGCCTGGTCTCGGCCAACCGTGCGGCCAAGGCCGTATCGCCAGCCCTGGCGGCAATGGACGGTTATGCCTGGCTCTCGCAGGCGGGCATGTTTGTGCTGCTCGGGCTGCTGGTGACCCCCACCGCGCTGATGCCCAGCCTGTGGCCGGCACTGGGTGTGGCGGCGGTCCTGATCCTGGTGGCGCGCCCGCTGTCGGTGTGGCTGGTGCTGGCGCCATTGCGCTTTTCCGGCCGCGAGATCGCCTTCATTGCCTGGGTGGGGCTGCGCGGCGCGGTGCCCATCGTGCTGGCGCTGTTCCCGCTGCTGGCGGGGCTGCCGCAGGCCGCGCTGCTGTTCAACGTGGCCTTTGTGGTGGTGCTGGTGTCGCTGGTCCTGCAGGGGTCGACCATTGGCTGGCTGGCACGCCGCCTGGGGGTGGCCCTGCCCGAGGTGGGTGACGAACCGCGTGAGCGCGTCGCGTTTGGCGACTTCGAGCTGGATGGTCATGCACCGCTGGCAGCGGTAGCTGATTTCTACGGCTTGCCGTGTCCTGATGACGCCCGCGCGCTGAGCGTGGGGCAGTGGCTGTCTCAGCGGCTGGGTCGCCCGCCGGTGCCGGGTGACCGCCTGGAATGGGGCTCAGCGGTGCTGATGGTGCGCGGTCTGGAGGGCAGCCGAATCACCCGCCTGGGCTTGTGGTTGGGGTGAGACGGCCGCGGCGGTGGCTGTGCGGTGCGAAAGTACCTGCCGCGCTCAGCGCTGATAGGCGGCCTTGAACATGGCCAGCAGCGCGGCTTCGTCCATCGGCCGGCCAAAGCGCCAGCCCTGGCCATAGCGGCAGCCCATGCCCTGCAGGGCGGCCACTTCGCCATCGTCCTCGACGCCTTCGGCCACGCTGATCATTCCCAGGTTCTCGATGACGCTCACCGTGGCGTGGGCCACGGCCATCACGTGGGCATCGCGGCAGAGGTCCTTGACGAAGCTCTTGTCGATCTTCACGGTGTCAAACGCGTATTCACGCAGGCAGGCCAGTGACGAGCTGCCGGTGCCGAAGTCGTCCATGGCAATCCGCACACCCATGCGCCGCAAGGTGTCGATGAGCTGCCGTGCGCCGTCGGGGTCGCTCATCACCTCGCGCTCGGTGATTTCCAGCTGCAGGGCTTCGGGGGGCATACGGGTATCGGTGAGTGCCGCTCGCACGGTGGCCAGCAGGCGCAGGCCGTCGTCCATCTGGATGCGCGACAGGTTGACGCTGATTCGCTGCGGGGCGACCTCGGGCGCTTCTCGGTGCATGCGGGTCCAGGCGGCGCAAGATTCGAACAGCGCCCAGCGCCCGAGTTCGACGATCTGACCGGTTTCCTCGGCCACCGCGATGAATTCATCGGGTGGCACCTGGCCCAGCGTCGGGTGGGTCCAGCGCAGCAGCGATTCAGCGGCGGTGGGCAGGCCGGTTTCGAGGTCCACGATGGGCTGGAAGACCAGCCGCAGTTGCCCGCGGATGTGGGCGTGGCGCAGCCCTTCCTCGATGTGCAGCGCGCGCGATATGCGCGAGCGCATGCGTTCGTCGAAGAAGGCGTATTGCCGCCGCCCCAGCCGCTTGGCTTCGTACATGGCCGTGTCGGCGTCACGCACCAGATTCACCGCCGCCGCGGTGCCAGCGTGGGCCAGGGCAATGCCGATGCTCACGGTGGTCTGGATCTCCAGTCCGCTGATGCGGTGGCTGGGCTGCAGCTGGCCGTTGACCACTTCGGCAAAGCTGGCGGCCGCCAGCTGGGTGCTCAAACCGGGCGCCACGATGGCAAATTCATCGCCGCCGAAACGGGCGATCAGCCATCCCTCCTGCTCCGCAGCGGCCAGGGAATCGATGCCTGAGACCAGTCGCGCCGACACCATCACTGCCTGCTTCAGGCGTTCGGCCAGGGACACCAGCAGGCTGTCGCCCGCGTCATGGCCCAGGGATTCGTTGATGACCTTGAAGCGGTCGACGTCCATCAGCAGCACCGCAAAGCCCCAGCCTGCTTCTGCGTGGGTGCGTGCCAGCATGTGTTCGAGGTGATCGTCCAGGCGATTGCGGTTGGGCAGCCCGGTGAGGGTGTCGCGTCGGGCACTCTCGGCCAGCAGGCGCTCGGTTGTCCTGCGCTTGGAGATGTCCTGCACCATCAGCCAGGCCATTCGGCGCCCGCCGGGTTCTTGCGTGGAGGCGCCGCTCATGGACACGTCCACCCGGTGGCCGTCGCGGTGCAGGATGACCGACTCCAGCGGGCCAAAAGGCTCGCCCAGCCGCACCGACGCCATCCAGACCTCGCGCACCGGAAGGTGGGCATCGGGCACGTGGCGCATGGCCTCGCCGCTGAGGATGTCGGCGCGGCTGAAGCCGTTGATGCGGCTGAGGGCCGCGTTGCACTCGATAGGGCGCTTGGTCTCCATGTCGAACAGCGCCAACCCCAGGGGTGACAGGTCAAACAGTGCCTTGAGCCGGCGTGCATGCGCGGCTTCGCGCTCCTGCAGTTCGTGCTGGGCCGTCATGTCCATGGCCAGCGCCACAAAGCCGCGCGGCGCTTCGCCGGCCAGGCCAAAAGGGTGGATGTCCATGTCCAGCCAGTACAGACGCCCCTGGCGACTGCGGTTGAGCAGCTGGCAGCGGATCGACTGTCCACGATTGAGGGCATCGCGCACACGCTGAATGGTCGTTGGGTCGGTCTGCTCGCACTGCAGCAGTTCCCCCGGTGAGCGTCCCAACGCCTCCTCGAGGCTGTAGCCCGTTACCTCGCTGAAGGCTGCATTGGCCCAGGTGATGCGCCGTGTGGTGTCGGTGACCAGCGCCGGCTGCGCGCAGCGTTCGGCCAGCGCTCGCCAGGCACTGGGCAGGGTTGCGCTGTCCAGGAGATGTTGGTGGGCGAGCGGCGCATTCATGACAGGAAGCAGTGTCAGCGCCCGTCGCACGGCCGATGCCACGAACAGACCGGTATCTGCCCGCTTGTCTGGGGCGCTACGATCAGCGGCATGAAACCAAGACGCCTTTTTTTGCTGAGCACGCTGGCGGCTGCCGGCGCGCTGACCGTCGGCTGGGGGGCACGGCCACCGCGCCGACGGCTGATGCCTGATCGGCCATGGCCGGCCAACGCCCAGGCACCCGCGCTCAATGGCTGGGTGCGCGTCACTCCGGATGACCGAGTGCTGGTGCAGGTCCCCAAGAGCGAGATGGGGCAGGGCGTGCTGACCAGCCTGTCCATGGTGCTGGCCGACGAGCTGGACGCCGACTGGTTGCGTGTCAGCACCGAACACCCCCCGATCGATCCCATCTACAACAACATCGCCACCTTGGTCGACGGCTTGCCCTTCCACCCAGACGACGAGGGCACGGTGCGGCGGACGGCGGAATGGCTGACAGCCAAGGCCATGCGGACCTTTGGTATCCAGATGACTGGCGGCTCGTCGTCGGTGAAGGACCTGTGGATGCCCATGCGCGAGGCGGGTGCCACGGCCCGCGCCATGCTGGTGCTGGCCGCCGCGCAGCGCTGGAAGCTGCCGCCCGAGGAGTGCCGTGTGCAGGCGGGTGTCGTGCTGCACCCCGGAGGACAGCGGCTGCGCTTTGGCGAACTCGTGGCCGACGCAGCGCGCCTGCCCTTGCCGGCCTCGGTGACGCTGAAGACCCCCGACCGTTTTACGCTGATTGGCCGCGCGCAGCTGCGCCTGGATGGGCCCGCGAAGGCGCGTGGCCAAGCGAGCTTTGGCCTGGATGTGCGGCTGCCAGGCATGCTGTATGCCAGTGTCAGGATGTGCCCCACCTTGGGCGGCAAGGTGATGTCCTTCGATGCCACGGCTGCCAAGGGGCTGCCCGGCGTCCGAAAGGTGGTGTCCTTCGAGCCGGCCTTTGGCGGCACCGGCGGAATTGCCGCGCTGGCCGACACCCCCTGGCACGCGATGAAGGCGGTTCAGGCCGTGCAGGTGCAGTGGGACGCCGGCCCGATGGCCGCCTTTGACAGCCGCCAGGCACTGGACGCCCTGGCGGCAGGCCTGGACGGCCCGTCGGCCGACAAGGGCTTTGCCTACCGCACGGTGGGCGACACCACCGATGCGTTCAAGGCTGCCCGCACCACGCTGGAAGCCGAATACCGTGCACCCTGGCTGGCCCACATGACGATGGAGCCGATGAACTGCACCGTGCACCTGGCTGAGGGCAAGGCGCGTGTGTGGGCCCCCACCCAGGTGCCGGGGCTGGCGCGGCTGGCCGTCAGCAAGGTCACCGGCCTGGCCAACGAGCACATCGATGTGCAGGTGCAGCTGCTCGGCGGCGGCTTTGGCCGTCGGCTGGATGTCGACTTTGTGGCCCAGGCGGCCGCGATCGCCGCGCAGGCCGATGGCGCCCCGGTGCAGACCTTCTGGGACCGCGCCGAAGATACGCGTCACGATTTCTACCGCCCTGCCGCGGTTGCGCGGCTGCGCGCGGGGCTGGACGCCAAGGGGGCGCTGGTGGCCTGGGAGCAGGTCTCGGCCGGGCAATCCATCGTGCACCAGGTGCTCCAGCGCCTGTTCGGGCTGCCCGGGGCCGGCCCCGACAAGACCACCGCCGAAGGGGCCTACGACCAGCCCTATGAGTTTCCGGCGGCCCGCATCTCGCACGCCATCGTCGAGCTGCCGGTACCGGTGGGCTTCTGGCGCGCCGTCGGGCATTCGCACCAGGCCTTCTTCAAGGAATGTTTTGTCGACGAATGTGCGGCTGCGGCCAAGGTCGATGCCGTGGCCTACCGCGCTGCGCTGCTCAAGCAGCACCCGCGCCACCTGGCGGTGCTGCAGAAGGCCGCGGCGATGGCCGGCTGGGGCCGCACGCTGGCCGCTGGCGACGATGGCCGGCCGCGGGCGCTGGGCGTGGCGCTGCACCAGAGCTTTGGCAGCATCGTGGCGCAGGTGGCCGAGGTGTCCGTCTCGGCGGACCCGCCCCGCATCCGCGTGCACAAGGTCTGGTGCGCGGTGGACTGCGGTGTTGTGGTCAACCCGTCGGGTGTGCGCCAGCAGATGGAAAGTGCCGTGGTACACGGCCTGGGCACGGCGCTGCATGGTGGCGTCGTGATCGAGAAGGGCCAGGTGCTGGCCAGCAACTTCCACGACCAGCCAGCCCTGCGCATGGACGAGGCGCCCGAGGTGTTCACCGAGCTCATGGCCAGTGCTGAACACCCGCAAGGCGCCGGAGAACCCGGCTTGCCGCCGGTGGCGCCGGCGGTGGCCAACGCCCTGTTTGCCTTGACGGGAAAGCGGCTGCGCAGCCTGCCCCTCACGCTGGCCTGAACCCCAAGGAACCCGACAATGACCACCCTCACGCTCAATGGCAAGCCGGTGCAGTTCCAGGCCGAAGCCGACACCCCGCTGCTGTGGGCCATTCGCGGCGAACTGGGGCTGAACGGCACCAAGTTTGGCTGCGGAATGGCCTTGTGCGGCGCTTGCACCGTGCATGTTGACGGCGCACCCACACGCGCCTGCGTCACCCCGCTGTCGGCGGTGGCCGGCAAGGCCGTCACCACCATCGAGGGCCTGAGCGGTCCGGTGCCGCAGGCGGTTCAGCGCGCCTGGGACGAGGCTGACGTGGTGCAGTGCGGCTACTGCCAGAGTGGCCAGGTGATGGCAGCCTGTGCGCTGCTGCGCGACAAGCCTGCGCCCACGGATGCCGACATTGATGCCGCCATGGCCGGCAACCTGTGCCGCTGCGGCACGTACCAGCGCATTCGGGTGGCGGTGAAGGCCGCCGCCAAAGCCTTGGCCAACGGCTGAGCCGGCGCCTTCAGCAGGCCACGTAGCCCAGCCTGGCGGTGTCCACCGAGCACACGCGGGCACGCCCCAGCGGCGTCAGCTGCACGCGCAGCGCCTCGCCGTGCGGCGAACGCACCTCCAGCGGGGTAGCGGCCATGAGCTGGGCGTCTGCCGTGGGCTCAAAGCGCATCACGGTGTCCTGGCCCAGGGTGATGCGGCCGCGGCTGGGTGCCGCCACGCGCTGCGTCTGGCACTGCTGCTCAGCGTCGCAGGGGCAGTTGGGCAGGGCCGACACCGACCAGCACCAGGTCTGACCTGACTGCACTCGCAGGTACTGCGCGCTGCGCTGCTGGACAGCGGCAAAGCGCGCGGCGGCCATGTCGTGTGACAAGCGCTCGGCCACCGCCTGCATCTGCCAGCGGCTGAGCTGGCGGCCCAGTTCAGGCACCGCCAGCGAGGCGCTCACCACCGCGAGGCTCAGCACCAGCATGAGCTCGAGCAAGGTGAAGGCGCGCTGCGCGTGAAGGGCCATCAGCCACCCCAGCAGGTGTCTTGCGGCCCCTGGCGAGCCACACCGTCCAGCACCGTCAAGGTCAGCTCGGCGCAGCCGCTGTCCAAGGACGAACTGTCGCGTGCGGTCGCCCTGGCCACATAGCCGTGGGCGCCGGCGGGCACCAGGCTCAGGCGGTAGTGACGCAGTTCAGGCGTGACGCCATGCAGCCCCTGCAGGCGCAGCGCGTAGCTGCCGTGGTGGGCACGAAATGATTCCTGGGCCAGCTGCAGCTGCGTCAGCGCGAGGGTGGCCTCGGCCCGCCTGGACTTGGCCAGCTGGCTCTGGAAGGGCGGCAGCGCCATCGACGCGAGCACGGCCAGAACGGCCAGCACCGTCATGGTCTCGACGAGGCTGATGCCCCTGGCAAGGCGGCTGCGGCCGCTGCCGCCCGTGTGTGCGCGCATGGCCCGGCCTCGGTGCTCAGGCCAGCGTGAGAAAGCGGCGGCGCTTCTGGGCGCCGTCGATGAACCGTTGAAGCAGACGCTGCGCAGCGGCTTCCATGTCGACCCACTCGCAGCCCAGGCGCACGCCATGCCCGCCCGGCGAGCTGCCGATGTGGTGCAGCAGCAGGCCGCTGTGAAACCGGGTGTCGGTGTCGAGCTCCACCAGGACCCGCTGCACACGGGTGCCGGGTTGCAGCGGCGGGGTGTCTTTGGGCATGCGCAGTGAGCAGCCGCCGATGCTGACGTCCATGATGCGCAGCTTGAGCATCATCTCCGGCATGGATGGGTGGCGCAGCTGGGCCACCGGCCCTGAGCGCTCGGCCGTGCGCACCCGGAAGCTGCTGCGGCGTTGGAAGCGGAACATCTCACGCGGCAGCTGCGCCTGCAGGGCACAGCCCTGGGCGCCTCGCACGAGCACCGGCTGTCGCACATCGAACTGCAGCTTGACGTTGTCCAGATAGGCCACCGCCACCACCTCGTCGTTGTCGACGAGCTGCTGAAGTTGCAGGTGCTGCTCGTCGGCACTGAAGGTCATGCGCTGGTTGGCGGTGTCGGTGGTCCAGAGCGTGGTGCAGTAGCTCTGGCCATCGGGGCCATTCAGGATGACCGGCACCGACGACTCGCGCAGCTGCTGCAGCCAGCGCATGATCTCGGGCGGCGAGCTGATGCGAAAGTCGGCCAAGGCAGCAGCGCTGCCGCTGTCGTCCAGCGCTGCGGGGCGGGTGTCCTGGCTCATGGCGATGCCTTCTGAAGGGGCGTGGGTGTCGACAGCAGCGCGGTCAGTGCAGCACGCGCGGCTTGCCCGCCACCATCCGCTCCACTTCCGGCAGCCAGGGCTCCACCAGGTTGCGGATCTCGCCTTCGTTGACCAGGATGCGCTGCAGGATGCGCGACTTGGCCTTGGACTGTTCGGAGTCCAGATGGTGTCCCTGTGAGGCTTGCTTGAGCTGGCTGATCAGCAGCACACAGGCACCTTCCAGCTTGACCACCTGTTCCCAGTCGCCCAGCCGGGCCGCGGCCAGCATGTCGGCACTGGCCTTCTCGATGGCCTGGTAGTAGGAGATCAACTCTCCCTGGGTGGGGTTGGCGTCCAGCGTCGGGCTGTCGTGGTTGGGCATGTCTCAGGCTCCGCTGCTGGCGTGTTCTGTGGTGGGCTTGATGCTGGCCCAGGCTTCGGCCAGGGGCTGCATCAGCACGGCGCACTCGTCCAGCGCCGTCAGGTTGCTCTCAAGGTTGGCGCGTGTCAGGCGCATCGTCACGTAGGCGTAGAGGTCGTGCAGGTCGCGCGCCAAGGGCCCACCCTGCCGCAGGTCGAGCGCAGCGCGCAGGCCCTGGTCAACGATGGCAACGGCGCGTGTCAGCGCCTTGCACTTGGCTTCGATGTCGCCGCGCTGGATGGCGCCACGCCCGTGGGCGATGGACTCGAACAGGCCTTCGAACAGCAACGTCACCAAATGGTGCGCGTCTGCGGCTTGGTCGGTCTGGCTGGCAATGGCGACCTCGCGGTAGAGGTGACGTGCGGCGCGGCCGGGGGCGTAGGTGCTGGCGGTCATCATGGTCGCTTGCAGTGGTTTCCGATCCTGGTGGGGGACGTTCTTGCGTCCTTGAACCTGTTATCGGTGTACTCACTGGCGGCTTGATGGACCTTAACGCTGGACTAGCGACCCGCAGCGTGTCGCTTTTGGCGGCTGGAGTGCGGGCCTTGCGGTGCCCTCAGGCTCAGCTGCCTACGCTGCGGTTGAGGATGGTCATTTGCTGAGCCACATAGGACTGCAGGCCCGTCAGCTGTGCCATGTTGGTGTCCAGCCGGGTGTACTGCTCGCGCAGGCGCTTCTCGGTCAGCGTCAGGCGGTCTTCCATCCTGGCGGCACGGTCGGTCAGGCCGTCGATGCGGTCGCGCAGGCCTTCCTGGCGCGCGGTCAGCGGCCCTTCGGTGTTGGTCTGAGAATCGGCAAACTGCCGAATCAAGGTCCCAAAGCCGTCCTCACTGTTGTCGCTGGAGTCGCGCGAGAAGAAGGTCTTCAGGTCGTCCAACCGCGCCACGGCGGCATCCAGCTTGCTGCTGTCGATGGACAAGGTGCCATCGCGCTGCGGGCTCAGGCCGATGTCGGCCAGGCGTGTGAAGGCGGTGGTGGCACCCGTGCTCGAGCCTGCCAGCGTGCGCAGCTTGTCCAGCATGCCCACGGCCATGCGGTCACCCTGCAGGGCGCCGGCGGTCTTGGTCTCGGCGTTGTAGGCCGTCTGCTCGCGCATCACCTTGACGAGGTTGTTGTAGGCCTCAGCGAAGTCAGTGATGTTCTTCTTGATGGCTTCGTTATCGCGCGAGACGGCGACATTGGCCGGGCCGTCCGTCGTCAGCCGGGTGACTTTCAGGCTCAAACCATCCACCACATTCGACAGCGAGTTGGTCGTCGAGCTGATGGGGATGTTGTTGATCGTCAGCTCTGCGTTGGCAGCGGTGGTGCTGCGCGTCATCGGGTTGGTGGCATTGCGCGCATCGTAGGACAGCGCGGACAGGCCCGAGCTGTCGGTGGGTGTGCCGTCGCTGTCATCCACAGCGATGCGAAAGCCCTGCAGCTCGCCGGTCTCGCGGGAGCGGATCGACAGGCGTGAGCCCGTGGCGTCGGTGATGATGCTGGCCATCACGCCCGGTGCGGCGTCGTTGATCTTGTCGCGGATGGCTTCCAGCGTGTCCTCGCCTTCGGCGATCTCGATGCTGATGGCGCTGGCGCCTGCGTCGGGGGTGAAGTCCGGCGGGTTGGTGAACCACTGGCCAAGCTCGATGGTGAGCGTGCCCGTGCCCAGCACCTGCGAGGGTGTGGGAAAGGTCCGGCTGACCAGCGACTGCGGCGAGGCCATCTGCGTCACATTGACGCTGTAGCTGCCCGCGGGCGTACTGCCGTCGCTGGTGGCGACCACGGCGGTGTTGTTGCTGCTCACGCCCGTGGGTGTCCAGGCACTGCTGCTGGTCAGCTTGCGAGAGGCATCTCGCACGGCGTCCAGGTTGGACTGCAGCTTGCCCAGGCCCGACAACTGGGTGTCGAGCTTGCCCTTGCTGGTATTCAGCAGGTTGATGGGGCGGCGCTCCAGCGAGATGAGCTGGGTGACGATGCCATTGACATCCAGCCCGCTGCCGAGTCCGGCTGATGAAAGGGTTCCGATGCTCATGACGCTTCCTTAGGTGATCGTAGAGTGGATCGGCAGTCCCCCTCTCGACTTGAGGGCTGTGGCCGCTGGCCGTGTTGCCAAACGTGAAAAGGCCGCCGGCGCTATGTCGCAGGCGGCCTGACCATGGGGTCTGCGGGCCCTCTGCGGCCCTACCGTGGTGCTGGGGGCCTCAGCCCTGCAGCAGACGCAGCACCTGCTGGGGCAGTGCGTTGGCCTGGGCCACCATCGCCGTGCCCGCCTGCTGAAGGATCTGGGCACGCGAGAGGTTGGCGGTCTCGGCCGCGAAGTCAGCGTCCATGATGCGGCCACGGGCTGCCGACTGGTTTTCAGCCGACACCTGAAGCGTGCTGATGACGGCTTCGAAGCGGTTCTGCGACGCGCCGTACAACGCGCGTTCGGCGTTGACGCGGTCCAGCGCCGTGTCGATGTTGGTCATCGCCGTCTGGGCGGTGGCCACCGAGAGGATTTCGTTGGCGGCGTCGGTCACTGCCACCACCTCGGCAGCGGCGCTGAGGTCAGCGGTCACGATGTCCACGGTGTCGGCGGTGTTGGCACCCACCTGGAAGGTCAGGGTGCCGGCGTCGCCGGCCAGGACGGCCAGGCCGTTGAAGCGGGTGGCGGTGAGTGTGCGGGCCACCTCGCCAGCCAGTTCGCGGAATTCGGCGTTGAGGTTGGTGCGGTCGCCCACACCGTTGGTGGCGTTTGCCGATTGCACCGCGAGCTCACGCATGCGCTGCATCATGTCGGTGACCTTGCCGATCGCCCCTTCGGCGACCTGCGACAGCGAGATGCCGTCGTTGGCGTTGCGCACGGCGACATTCATCCCGCGCACTTGGGTCTGCATGCGTTCGGCGATGGCCAGGCCCGCCGCGTCGTCTTTGGCGCTGTTGACGCGAAGGCCCGAGGACAGCCGCTGCATCGACACCGACAGTGACGATTGCGACATGTTCAGGCTGCGCTGCGCGTTCAGCGACTGGACGTTCGTGTTGATGGTCTGGGGCATTGCGTACTCCGCTGGGTTGCCAGTCCATCTGCCCGTCCCGACGGACGGAACGGATCAGATGTTGCGGGCCGAACTGAATGGGGCCCGCATGGAGTGATCTTCGGCGTTCCAGGGAGTGCGCATGCCGCAAAAAAGCCGCCCGAGGGCGGCCTTTTCTCTGCTGGGCAGCAGGCGGACGCGTTCAGCGCAGCAGGGCCAGCACACCCTGGGGCAGTGCGTTGGCCTGGGCCACCATTGCGGTGCCGGCCTGCTGCAGGATCTGCGTGCGCGAGAGGTTGGCGGTTTCCGACGCGAAGTCCGCGTCCATGATGCGGCCACGCGCAGCCGACTGGTTCTCCGACGCCACCTGCAGCGTGCTGATGATGGCCTCGAAGCGGTTCTGCGACGCACCGTACAGGGCGCGTTCGGCGTTGACCGTGTCGAGTGCGGTGTCGATGTTGGTCATCGCCGTGGTGGCGTTGCCCACCGAGGTGATGTCCGAGCCGGCACCCGTCACGGCGGCCACGTCGGCATTGGTCACCAGGTTGGTGGTGACGATGTCCACCGTGTCTGTCGTCTCGGCACCGACCTGGAAGGTCAGTGTGCCAGAGTCACCCGACAGGATGGCCAGGCCGTTGAAACGTGTCGCACCGAGGGTGCGGTCGATTTCGGCGGCCATTTCGCGGAACTCTTCGTTCAGGTTGTCGCGGTCACCCTGGGTGTTGGTGGCGTTGGCCGACTGCACCGCCAGTTCACGCATGCGCTGCAGCATTTCACTGACTTTGCCGATGGAGCCTTCCGCGGTCTGCGCCAGCGAGATCGCGTCGTTGGCGTTGCGCACGGCGACGTTCATGCCGCGCACCTGGGCCTGCATGCGGTCGGCGATGGCCAAGCCGGCCGAGTCGTCCTTGGCACTGTTCACACGCAGGCCTGAGGACAGACGCTGCATGGAGGTGGCCAGCGAACCCTGCGTGCCGGAGAGGTTACGCTGCGCCGTCAACGAGGCAACGTTGGTGTTGATGGTCTGGGGCATTCGAGACTCCTTTGAGTGGTCAGAGATGTCCGGTTGCGCGGCCCCTTACAAGCCTGTTTTCCGAACCACGGGAGCAAATTCACCACCCGTTGGGCTGCTTATCGTGCGATCAAGGGGGTGACTTGAGCCAAACGTTTCACGAACTGTGAGGCTGTTGTGCGCCCATCGGCTTGCAAAGGTCGTCCTGACGCTGCATGGCGTGTGCCGCCCGGCAGGGAGGGTGCGCAGCTGCCCGTACGGGGCTTTGTGGGCGTGGTTTGCGGCGTGCCAGGCGCATCGGCCTGACATGCCACTCAGGCCTGGGGTGGCTTGAGCGGGAGGCGGCTGGTGTCCAGCGGGCCGAACCGCTCGGACAGTGCGCTCAGCTGCTCTTCAGTCAGGCCGTCCGGCAGCGTTGCCGTGGGCAGGCATGGCTGCGCCGTTGCGGGCTGGTCGCTGGCGATGGGCCTGTCAGAGGAGGTTGCCTCCACGGCGTCCTCGCCCGCGTGATCGGGGGCGGCCCAGAGGTTGCTGTCGATCACGCGTGCCATGGCCAGGGTATCGGAGCGTGCTGACCCGACTTGAGCGCCTGCACCGGGCTGCTGAGGTTGTGGTGCGAACCTTGCGCGAGCCCCCTGGGGAAGCTCTGTAGGAATTTGCCTGACACGCACAGTGGCCGCCGGCCGACTCAAGCCCTGGAGACGCCCTGATGTTCAGGCAAGCGCAACCTTCAACCGGAGCACCCGCATGAACACCGAGCAGATCCTCGCCGAGATTCGCGAAGCCAACCTGTCCTACCTGATGCTGGCACAGAGCCTCATCCGCAGCGACCGGGAGCAAGCCCTGTTCCGCCTGGGCATCAGCGAGGAAACGGCCGGGATGATCTCTTCGCTCACGCCGGCGCAGATGATGAAGATTTCGGGCGGTAACACCTTGCTGTGCCGCTTCCGCATGGATGACGAGATTGTCTGGAGCCTGCTCACCAGCCACGGCAAGAGCGCCACCAACGACAGCGTCCACCGCCTGCACGCCAACATCCTCATGGCCGGACGGCATCAGGAAGCCGCCTGAGCCTGTGCGGCGGCCCTGAAGTGGCCGCACAGCACTCCCCCAAGTACATTGAAATCGCAACTAACCGTACACCGAAGAGGACGACGACATGGCCCGCACCAAGAGCATCCTGACCGAAGCCCGCCAG
>JAJTDE010000102.1 GCA_021298085.1 Rubrivivax sp. | reverse complement strand
GGCCTTAACGCACACTTCACGCAGCGGACAGGCGCAAACCGCAGCGGTTGTCTCATCATGGGCTTCATGCCGGGCTCCGTTGACCCTGGGTTTTGAAGTCAGTGTGGGACTGTCACCCCAAGGGGGTCAAGCGGCCCAACGCGCTACGTCGCCGGGGTTTGCGTTGGATCAAGTCGCCAGCGGCGGGCGCGGCGAGGGTTGCGTCACGATGGAACAGGGCCGCCCGCGATACCTTGGACAACCTGGATAGCGAGTCCCGCCCCCTGGCTGGTTGTTTCCCCGTACCCGCACGCGGCGCGGAACATCAGGGCGATCGATACTCGCGGCTTCTGCATTCCCGTCGTCACCCACCCGCACCACCATGCCCACCCTGTTCCCCACCGCCATTGCCGGCAGCCTGCCCAAACCCGCCTGGCTGGCCGAAACCGAAAAACTCTGGCCGCGCTGGAAGCTGGAGGGCGACGAGCTGCTGCAGGCCAAGCTGGACGCCACACGGCTGTGGATCCAGGCGCAGGAAGACGCCGGCCTGGACGTCATCGGTGACGGCGAACAGTCGCGCCAGCACTTTGTGCACGGCTTCCTGGAGCAGGTCGAAGGGATCGATTTCGCCAATAAGGTCGAGATGGGCATCCGCAACGACCGCTACAAGGCCATGGTGCCGCAGGTGGTCGCGCCGCTGCGCCTGAAGGGCCGCGTGCACGAAGCCGAAGCCCGCTTCCTGCGCGCCCACACCACGCGCCGCGTGAAGTTCACGCTGCCTGGCCCCATGACCATCGTCGACACCGTGGCCGACCGCTTCTACGGCGACCGCGTTGCCATGGCCATGGCCTTTGCCGAACTGCTCAACCAGGAAGCGCTGGCGCTGGAGGCCGATGGCGTGGACATCGTGCAGTTTGACGAGCCGGCCTTCAACGTCTACATGGCCGAAGCCGCCGATTGGGGCGTCAAGGCCCTGGAGCGCGCGGCCCAGGGGCTGCGCTGCACCACCGCCGTGCACATCTGTTACGGCTATGGCATCAAGGCCAATGTCGACTGGAAGACGACGCTGGGCGAGGAGTGGCGCCAGTACGAACAGATCTTCCCGGCGCTGGCCGCCAGCCGCATCGACCAGGTCAGCCTGGAGTGCATCCACTCCAAGGTGCCGGCCGAGCTGATGGCACTGCTCAAGGGCAAGGATGTGATGGTGGGTGTCATTGACGTGGCCAGCGACACGGTGGAAACGCCCGAGGAAGTGGCCGACACCATCGGCCGCGCGCTGCAGTTTGTGCCGCGCGAGCGGCTGGTGCCCTGCACCAATTGCGGCCTGGCGCCGATGAAGCGCGCCGTGGCCGAAGCCAAGCTGCGTGCGCTGGCCGAGGGTGCCGCCCTGGCCCGCGCACGCGCGGCCGCCTGAGGCCGCAGCCGTTCAGACCCAGGCCGCCCGGTAGTCCTGCGCGTAGCGCTCAAAACTGCCGGGTGCCCGGCCGGTGATCTGCGTCACCGCGTCCGTCGTGCGTTCGCTGTAGCCGGCCTTGAAGAAGCTGAGGATCAGCAGCAGGAACTCGGTGTAGCCCGCCGGCAGGCCAGCGCCCAGCAGACCGGCGCGCATCGCCTCGGGCGGGATGTCGGTGTAGCCGATGGCCCGGCCCGTCACCCGCGAGAGGATGGCCGCGACCTGGTCGTGGTCCAGCGCCTGGGCACCGGTGAGGTCGTAGGCGGCGTTGTCGAAACGGTCTGACGACAGGAGCACGGCGGCCACCGCGGCGATGTCGCGGGCGTCAATGAAGCTGCCCTTGGCCTGGCCCACCGGCAGGAAGATCTGCCCCTGCTGCTGGATGCCCTGCAGCCAGAAGGTGTTGAAGTTCTGCATGAACCAGTTCGGGCGAATCGTGGCCCAGGCCAGGCCGGAGCGTTCGAGGTGCAGTTCGGCCTTGCGCAGGGGCGCCTGGTCGTCGGCATTCGCGCCCATGGCCGACATCAGCACGATCCTTTGCACACCGGCGGTGCGGGCGGCGTCAATGGCGGGGACCAGCACCGCGTCGTGCTGGGCATAACCGGGGGGCGCCATCAGGAAGGCCTGGTCGACGCCGGTCAGCGCCTGTGACAGGCCCTCGCCCGTGGCCAGGTTGACGTGGACGTCGCCAGCCTGGGTGGCCGGCTTGCTGGTGGCCCGCAGAACCGTCTGGCCCTGGGCACGCAACAAGGGAACGAGCGCCGAGCCGACATTGCCGCTGGCGCCAAAGACGAGGGTGGTGGTCATGGAAAGGTGCTCCTGGAGCGTTGAACGATGACGAGATGGTAGAGACGACCTTTCGAACCACGAATGGCAAATCGTTCAGCTTTCATGTCTTAAAGTCCAGTTTTGCGGACGATTCGATATGATCCGGGCATGGACCTGCTCACCGACATCCTCCACGGCGCCGGCCTGCGCCGCCGCTTGCTCGACCTGCGCGCCCTGAAGCCCGGCATGCGCCTGCGCTTTCCGTGCGAACGCAGCATCGGCCTGCACACGGTGACCCGCGGCACGGTCTACCTGCAGGCACCCGGTCTGGACTCACCGCTGGCGCTGCACGCCGGTGATGTGGCCCTGATGGCCCGCGGCTGCGTGCACCACCTGGCGCTGGCCCCCGATGACCTCGGCCCGTCCATCTCGGTCACCGACAGCCGCTTCACCGAGGAACCCTTGCAGGCCGAGGGCGCCGACGACGCCTCGGCCCAGGTGGTCAGCGGTGCCTACCAGCTGTGGAACGACCCGCTGCATCCCTTCCTGCGCGAGATGCACCCCTGGTTGGTGTTGCAGGAAGCCTCCCTGCCGCGGCTCTCGCCGCTGACGCTGACGCTTGGCCTGCTGGACAGCGAGGTGCGGCGCGGCGGGCTGGGCTCGTCCACCATCACGCACGGCCTGCTCGACGTGGTCTTCAGCTACGCGCTGCGCGAAGTCGCCGAACGCCAAGGCGCTGGCGAACGGCCCAGCTGGGGCCTGGCCGTGCAGGACAGCGCCATCCGACGGGTGCTGACGCTGATGCACGAAGACTGCGCACAGGCCTGGACACTGGAAGAGCTGGCCCAGCGCGCGGGCTTGTCGCGCACCGCGCTGGCCGAGCGCTTCCGCGACGCCATGGGCGACACACCGCTGAACCACCTGCGCACCATCCGCATGCAGCGAGCCATGGGCCTGCTGGCCGAGACCACCCAGACGCTGGAGCAAGTGGCGCGTGCTGTCGGCTACCAGGATGCCTTCGGCTTCTCCAAGGTCTTCAAGCGCAGCACCGGGCTCTCACCCCGAACCTTCCGCGAACGCGACGCGCAAGACCGCCGCCTGCCCTGGCGCATCGTCGCCACCTGAAGGGTGGCAGGCACCGCCACGGGGTGACCCCCTGGGTGACGCCGGCCAGCCCGCCTGGGCACAATTCGCGCCATGGCCGGTGACCCGATGAACATCCCCGTCGTCTCGATCGCCGCGGCCAAGGCGGCGCTGCTCGAGCAATTTGCCAGCCCTGTGCTGCGGCGCCGCGCCACCATGCTCTGGGGCACCCGCGGGGTGGGCAAGTCGTCCATCGTGCGACAGGTGGCTGAGGCCCACGGTGTGCCGCTGGTTGACCTGCGCCTGACCACCATCGAACCCGTGGACCTGCGCGGCGCCATCTATGCCGACGAGGTGCAGGCGCGCACCGTCTGGTTTCCGCCGGAATTCCTCCCCGGGCCGGACCAGCCCGCCGGCATCCTGTTCCTGGACGAGCTCACCGCAGCCGACCAGCGGCTGCAGATCTCGGCCTACTCGCTGATCCTGGACCGCCGCGTCGGCCAGTACCAGCTGCCCGACGGCTGGCAGGTGGTGGCCGCCGGCAACGCGGCCCACCATGGCGCGATCACGCACGACATGGGCACGGCCCTGGCCGACCGCCTGTTCCACTTCCATGTGCAGGCCACCATCGACGCCTTCCTGGGCCACGCACTCGCCCAGGGGTTTGCGCCCGAGGTCATGGCCTACCTGAAGGTGCGCCCCGACCGCCTGGACGACACCGCCAGCCAGCTCGCCGCCGACCACCTGGTGGGCGCCAGCCCGCGCGGCTGGGAAGATGTCTCGCGGGTGCTGCAGTCCGCCGTGTCGGGCACGGCACAACGGCTCTTTGTGCAGGGCCGCATCGGGGCGGCCAATGCCGCCGAGTTTTTTGGGGTGCTGCGCGAACTGCAGGCCGCTGTCGACGTGGTGAAGCTGCTGCAGGCCCAGCCCGGGCCCGACACAGCCGCGCTGCTGCCGCGCTCGCTCGACGGCCTCTACGGCATGCTCTATGGCCTGGTGGCGGTGGCCACCGAAGCGCCGACCCTGGCACGGGCACTGGCCATCGTCGAGCAGTGGCCCGACATGCGGTCAGACGTGGCGCTGCCCATCCGCGAGGCCCAGACGCTGGCGATGGAGCTGCTGATGCAGCGCGCGCTCGAGCGCGGCCTGGAGACCACGCTGCTGGACAGCCAGGCCTACCAGCGCTACAGCGAACGCCGCCAGCGCGAGGGGCTGGAGCCCGGGGCCCGCGGTGGCTGAACTGCGGCACCGGGGCTCCCGCGCGGTGCAGCGCATGGTCGAACACGCACCATCATCCGGCGGCCTGGCGCTCTGGGTGCGGCACGCCGACCGCGACGGCAGCGTTGTGGTGCCCACCTCGGCACCGGGGCCTGGCGCAGCCCTGCGCACCGACGGCCACACGCTGTTCTACGAACCAGCCTTCGACGCACTGACACTGCCGCGGCAGACGGCGCTGGTGGCCCACGCGGTGCTGCACGTGGCCCTGCGCCACCCGCAACGCCTGGTGCAGCTGCGCGCACGGCTGGGTGATGTCGATGCCCAACTGTTCAACCTGTGTGCTGACGCCATCGTCAACAGCGCGCTCGCCCACCTGGCCTGGCTGGAGCAGCCACCCGACGCGGTGAGGCTGGAACAGCTGCTGGCCGAATCGCTGGGCCAACGCCCTGATGCGACAGCCGCGCTGCTGCACTGGGACGTCGAATCGGTGTACCAGGCCATCGACGACCGCGGGCCGCCGTCCCGCAGCCGGCCAGACCCGAATGACAGCCGCGCCGACGGGCAGCAGGGTGATGCCCGGCCCGACGGCCCCAAGGCCGCGCGGGCACGGATGCTGGCCGCCTCACAGCCCAAGGACCTGGAACCCGCCGCCGACGACACACACGCCCCGGAACGCGAGGCCGAGGCCACCCGCGAATGGCACGAACGCCTGCTGCGCGCCCACGCCGCCGACGGCGCCCACTCGATGCTGCGCGCCTTGCTGGCAGACCTCCCTCGGCTGCACACACCCTGGGAACAGGTGCTGCGCACGCAGCTGGCCCGGGGGCTGTCACGCCAGCCGTCGCTGAGCTGGTCGCGCCCGGCGCGCTCCTGGCTGGCCAACCAGGGCCGCACGCGCAGCGGCCGTCGACTGCCCTGGGAGCCGGGCACCAGCGCCACGCGGCCGGTGGCACGGCTGGCGGTGGTGGTGGATGTCTCGGGCTCGGTGGACAGCACCCTGCTGGACCGCTTTTCCGCTGAGATTGACGCCATCTCGCGCCGGCATGAAGCACCGCTGGTGCTGGTGATCGGCGACGACGCGGTGCGCGAGGTGCGCCACTGCGACGCCGGCCACAGCCGCCTGCGCGAAATCCGCGTCCAGGGCGGCGGCGGCACCGACTTTGCGCCGCTGATTGCCGAAGCGCTGCGCCATGCACCCGACATCGTCGTGGTACTGACCGACCTGCAAGGCCCCACCGGCCCCGCGCCGCGCTGCCCGGTCATCTGGGCCGTGCCACCGGCCTGGCGCCAGGCCACTGCAGCCTTCGGCCGTGTGCTGGTGATGCATTAGAACCGCACCCTCGCCCATGCGCACTGACCTGCCGCCCCTCACCCACCACGAGATCATCCGGATCGTCGAGCCCTTTGCGCGCGCCGGCGTGGGCGTCGACCTGCCCGCCAGCGACCGCCCCGGGCGGCGCATCAGCTTCCGTGCCCAGGCGGTGGACATCGCCGCCACACCCGGCGAACCCTGGCGGGCCACGCTGGAACTGAGCTGCCCACGCGAGGACTACTTTGTGCTGCGGCGGCGCCTGGAACACCCCGACGGCCAGCAGGCGCTGCTGGAAGCCTCCGGGCCCTCCCCCGCCAATCTGCTGACGCGCCTGTTGGCCATCCCGCCCGACCGCCATATCCGCAGCGGCGCCGGCTGGCGCGTGGCCCGCAGCTATGACGCTGACCTGCCCCGCGGTGTGCGGGCCACACCCACACCCGACGGGCCGCCGCTGGTGATGACGGCCGCCCAAGTGCGCGCCGGGGGCCTGACGCTCGATCTCCAGATGAAGCTGCCGGGCCTGCGCAGCGTGGCGGCGGACCTCACGCTGCAGCCGCTGGACGGGCGGTTCCCGGTGCTGCCGGAAGACCTGCTGGCGGTGCTGGGCTGGGACTGGGCGCGCCTGATCCGCCAGAAGGACCGCTGGATCAGCAAGCTGCGGCTGCGCGGCGCGGTGCTGCGCCGTTCGCGCACGGCCGAGCCGGCGCTGGAACTGGCCGCGGCGCACCTGGCGCGGTTGATGGCCGAACCGCCCGCGGCCTTCCACGACCGGCACCGCCTGGCGCGCTGGGGCGTGGTGCTGCGACGGGGTATCCCGTCGATGATGATCGTGCTGATGATCGGCGGCGCGCTGATGCTGCCCCAGGTGCTGGACCCGGCCAAGGCCGGGATGTGGATGGCGCTGCACTACGTGCCGATTGCGCTGCTGGCCCTGGCCTTCAGCCTGCAGGAGCTGGCGCGCTTCGAGATTCCACCGCTGCCGCGGCGGTCGCGGGCCTTGGGGTGGGAGGGGTGATGTTCCGCGGGCCCACGGCCGCACCGGGGTGGCTGGCTGCGCTCCGGTTCCGCCGCCCCCGCTGCGCGGGGGTTCGCTGGGCGGAGTGTCTGGACGGGCTTGGGCGGCACAACTCGCTGCGTTCGCCTGCGGCTCTCTGCGCTCAGACAAGTGCCGCCAGTCGGTGGTTGAGGCGCGCTGGCGCGCGCAAGCCCGCCCAGACACACCGCCCAGCCGGCTCCAAGTCGCTTCGCCAGCCACCCCGATGCGGCCGTGGGCTGGCAACGAGTCGGGAGGGGGAGGTTGGAGTCTTCGCTCGTTGCGTGTGTCCGGGATGCGCGCTTGCGCGTCGGGTCATCAGCGGTTGCTGCCGGCCATGAGCTCGCGCCTAGGTGCCGCCTGCGCTGTTGCATGATCAACCCCTTCACCGGCCACCCGGCAGACCGACGATGCACCACCATGTCCACGCCGGCGACCTCGATGTCGCCTACCTCGACAACGGCCCACGCGGCGGAACACCTGTGGTGCTGCTGCACGGCTTTCCGTACGACGTTCATGCCTTCGACGCGGTGACGCCGACCCTGGTGTCTGCCGGCTGCCGCGTGGTGGTTCCCTACCTGCGCGGCTTCGGGCCGACGCGCTTCCTGCGGGAAGACACACCCCGCTCCGGCGAACAGGCCGTGCTGGCGCATGACCTGCTGGCCCTGATCGACGCACTGGGCATCGAGCAGGCCGTGCTCGGCGGCTACGACTGGGGTGGCCGCGCCGCCTGCATTGCCGCCGCGCTGTGGCCGCAGCGTGTGCGGGGGCTCGTCACCGGCGGCGGCTACAACGTGCACGATGTCCCCCGTGCGATGACGCCGGTGCTGCCGGAGGACGAGCACCGGCTGTGGTACCAGTACTACTTCCACAGTGCCCGCGGGCGCGCCGGGCTGCAGGCGCACCGGCACGCGCTGTGCCGGCTGCTGTGGCAGCAGTGGTCACCGGACTGGTCGTTCGACGACGCCACCTATCAGCGCACGGCGGCGTCCTTCGACAACCCCGACTTTGTCGAGGTGGTGATCCATTCCTACCGTGTTCGCTTCGGACTGGTCGAGGGCGATCCGACGGTCGCGGCCACGGAACGGCTGCTGCAGGCGCAGCCGGCCATCGGCGTGCCCACCGTCTCGCTGAACGGCGGCAGTGACGGCGTCTTCCGCTGCGAGCTCTCGGCCAGCCATGGCCGCTTTTTCACCGGCCCCTACCACCGGCGCGTGCTGGAGCGGGTGGGCCACAACGTGCCGCAGGAGGCGCCACAGGCCTTTGCGCAGGCGGTGCTGGCACTGGCCGAGGGACGGCTGGCCACCCCCGGAAGCTGACGCTTCTGCGCCGCGGGGTCAAGTACACGGATTGCCGCGAAGGCCCTCGCAGTCCACACGCCGACAATCACCCGATGGACCCGCTGCAAACCACCCAAGCCTGGCTCGAAAAAGCCGTCATCGGCCTGAACCTGTGCCCCTTTGCCAAGGCGGTGCACGCCAAGGGCCAGATCCGCTGGGTGCTCAGCGAGGCGACCGAGCCCGAAGCCCTGCTGGCGCTGGTCCAGCACGAGCTGCAGCACCTGGCCGAGGCCGACCCCGAGACCGTGGACACCACGCTCATCGTCCACCCGCAGCTGCTGCAGGACTTCCTCGACTTCAACGACTTTGTCGGCGTGGCCGACGACCTGCTCACCGAGATGGGCCTGGAAGGTGTGCTGCAGATCGCCAGCTTCCACCCGCAGTTCCAGTTTGCCGACGCGGGCCCCGATGACATCGGCAACGCGACCAACCAGTCGCCCTACCCCACCCTGCACCTGCTGCGCGAAGCGAGCATCGACCGCGCGGTCGAGGCCTTCCCGGAAGCCGAGGCGATCTACGAGCGCAACATCGAGACGCTGGAGCGGCTGGGGCCCGAGGGCTGGCGGCGGCTGATGCAGGAGTGACGGCGGACTGACGTCAGATGGAGCGCCTGCGCGGCGTTAAGCTCGCACGCCATGAACACACTGCATGCCCCCACCCGGCCCCTGGGCCAGAGCCCCTTGCAGGTCACGCCCATCTGCCTGGGCACGATGACCTTTGGCGAGCAAACCAACGAGGCCGACGCCCACGCCATCCTGGACCGGGCCCTGGAGTGGGGCGTGAATTTCATCGACACCGCCGAGATGTATGCCGTACCGCCGCGCGCGGAAACCTATGGCGCCACCGAAACCATCATCGGCAACTGGTACGCCAAGCGCCCTTCGGCCCGCGCCAGCACCGTGCTGGCCACCAAGGTGGCGGGCCCGGCTCGTGGCATGCCCTGGGTGCGCGGTGGCGCGGCCGACCTCACGCCCGCCGGCATCACGCAAGCCTGTGAAGACAGCCTGCGCCGCCTGCGCACCGACTGCATTGACCTCTACCAGATCCACTGGCCCAACCGCAACGTGCCGATGTTTGGCACCAGCACGTTCAACCCCCAGCTGGATCAGCCCCAGACATCGGTGCATGACCAGCTCGACGCGTTGGCAAGGCTCGTCGCCGCCGGCAAGGTCAGGGCCATCGGCCTGTCGAACGAAACGCCCTGGGGCCTGTGCGAATTTGTGAAGGTGGCCGAACAGCATGGCCTGCCGCGTGTGTGCACGGTGCAGAACGGCTACTGCCTGATCGAGCGCAGCCTGGAAAACGGCCTGGACGAAGCGATGCACCGCACCGGGACCAGCCTGCTGGCCTACTCGCCCCTGGGCTTTGGCGTGCTCACGGGCAAGTACAACGAGCGCGGCTTTGACGACCCGCTGAACCCCGGGCGTGTCGCCCGCTTCGAGCGCTTTCGCACGCAGCGCTGGGGCCGCGCCGCCTCGCTGGCGGCGGCCCGCCGCTACAGCGCCCTGGCGCGCGAGCATGGGCTGTCGCCCACGCGGATGGCCCTGGCCTGGTGCTACACCAACTGGCGTGTGGCCAGCACCATCATCGGCGTCACGTCGATGGCCCAGCTGGAAGAGTGCCTGGACGCTTGGGGCACCACGCTGAGCCCTGAATTGCTCAAGGCCATCGACGCGGTGCGGGCGGAGATTCGCGACCCGGCGCAGTAGTTGGCACCCGCCCTGTTCCTGGCATTCAAGTTGGAGGCCTTCCGCTCGAATGCCATGGGATGGCACCCGGCCCCAACGTCCAAGAAGCCCGGCCCCAGCTGGCGTGCCGCAACTGCGGTGCCGCGCTCGGCTACTGCGCCACCGCCCAGGCACTGCGCTGTGCATACTGCGCCAGCGTCACGCCGATGCCATCCCCTGCCCGCGACAGCCACCCGGCTGGGGCCGAGGCGCAGGGAAGGCCAGAGGCCATCGTACCCTTGGCCGTGGACGAGAAGTCACTGCTCGACGCGCTGCACGAGCATCTGATCACCGGCACGCTCACCCCTGATGATCTGCTGCAGGCCGCGGTTGTCGTGCAGAAGGAACGCTTCTATGTGCCGGTGTTCGAGTTCAGCGGCAGCTATGAAGCGCAGTGGACGGCGTCGTTCGGCTATGACCGCACCGAGCACTACACCGTCTACGAGAACCGCACCGAGAACGGCCGCACACGCCAGGTGCCGGTGACAAAGACCCGTGTTGTCACCGATTGGCGACCCGCCAGCGGCCAGGACAGTGGCCGGTTCAGCGTGCGGGCCTACGCCGGCCACCGGCTGAGCGAGGCCGGTCCACCGGTGCTGGCGCTGGCACAGGACAACAGCCTGGGCCAGGCCGTGCCCTTCTCGGACGCCTACCTGCAGGCGACCGACCACGAGGCCTGTGCGCTCACCGCCGAAGCCACTTACGACGAGCGCGGCAGGGCCCAGGTCAACGCCCGAATCGACGAAGGTGTGGAGCGCCACGGCCAGGGCGACCGCCAGCGGGATTGGCACTGGACAGCCCAGATCCGCCAGCAACACCGCACCGTGCTGGTACCGGTGTGTCACGTGGCCTACGACTATCAAGGTCAGCGCTATCACTGCTGGAGCAGCGGCGTGGACACCAGCCGCTGGGTCGCCGACACGCTGCCCGTGGACAAGCGCCGCAGCTGGGCCCTGGCCTGGGGCTTGGCACCGCTGGGCATTGCGTTGATGGCCGCGCCCATGGCGATGAAGTCCTTGTCGGCCAACGGGGGCGACACAGCCTTGCCAGCCTTCACACTGCTGGCGGCCGGTGCCTTTGCCGTGTGGCGCTACCGGTGCATCGTGGGTCAATCAATGAAGAGGCGCCAGGCCCTGCTGGCAGCCCGTCGGGGCCAGCAGGGCGCCGCCACCGCAAGTGGCCCATCGAGGCTCACGGAGGTCACATCGGGTCGCGCGGCGGTGGTCACGGGCTGCATCCTGGCAGCCTTGCTGCCGGCCTTGCCGTTCATGCCAGAGCCGTCCTGGCGCACAGCCAGCGAGGCGCCTGCTGCGGCTCCAGCGGCTCCCACGTCGGCAGCGGCCGCTGCCGCTGCGGTGCCAAGCGCACCAGCGCTCACCGCGCAGCGCCTGGCCGCACGGGACAAGCAGCAAAGCTCCACGGTGCTGACCTCGCCAAGCGCAGCCGCGGCGTTGGTCGAACCTGAACCTGAACCTGGCGCTGCGCAGACGCCGACCGAAGCGGTCGCCTCCATCCTGGTCGCGGCTTCGGTCATGGACTGGCCCACCGTGGACGCAGGTCTGGCCCGCATGAAGGCGCGCGTGCCAGCCCACACTCCGCAAGAGGTGGACGCCTTGAATGAGAAGGCTCGCACCGACCTCCAACGCGACGACAAGGACCGTGCTGCCGACACGCTCACCCTGGTGCTGGCGATGAAGCCCGAATCGCCCAGTGCATGGTCCAACCTGACCCAGGCACTGACGAACCCTGACGCTGCGCGCGGCGCGCTGAGGGTGGCCATCCGCCTGAGCACCCATCGCGAGAAGACGATCGAGTACCTGCACAGGGTTCAGCGCGAGATGGCGGGTGAGCCCTTCGCCAGGCTGGCGGCCCACGCCCTGAAGGAAGTTCACCAGATCCCGCTTCACCCCAAGGACCCCAGCCTCGCGGCCACGCGCCCGTAGCCGTCGGGCGCGGGTTCGCTGCGCAGCGGAAGCGGGCCGCCACGCAGCCCAGGGCCGACCCCATGACGCCGCCCGGCACGGCTGGCCCAGAATCACTGCATGAACATGTCCTCGCCGGCCACCCCACCCGCGCACCCATCAGTCGCGCCGCCTGCTGCGCCCCAGTTTGTGCCCCAGATCCGCCTCTACCAGGACTGGCTGGCGCGCGAACGGGGTCTGCACTTCGACCGCTATGACGACCTGTGGCGGTGGTCAGTCACCGAGCTGGACGCGTTCTGGCAAAGCATGTGGGATTACCTGGGTGTGCTGTCACCCACCCCGCCCCAGGCCGTACTGGCGCGCAATGTCATGCCGGGTGCGCAGTGGTTTCCAGGGGTGCAGGTCAACTACGCGCTGCAGGTCTTCCGCCATGTCGACGCCGCCCACGCGGCGGGCATGCCGGCCGTCATCAGCAGCAACGAGAAGGGGCAGCGCCGTGAACTCAGCTGGCCTGAACTGAAACGCCAGGCCTGCGCATTGGCGCTGCACCTTCGCGAGCAGGGCGTGCAACGCGGCGACCGCGTGGCGGCCTACCTGCCCAACCTGCCCGAAACCATCGTGGCCCTGATGGCCGTGGCCAGCATCGGCGCGGTATGGAGTGTCTGCGCACCCGACATGGGCACACCCGCCGTGCTGGACCGCTTCGGCCAGATCGCGCCGCGCGTGCTGATCGCCTGTGACGGCGTCACCTATGGCGGCAAGGACCACGATCGCCTGCCCACCGTGGCCGAGCTGCGCCGCCAGCTCAGCAGCGTGCAGCACGTGATCGTCCTGCGCAACCTGGGTGCCGCGCCGCTGCCCGCCGATGTCACCGATTGGCAAGCCGCCACCGCCCGCAACGACAGCGCCGTGGCCAGCTTCCAGCCAGAGTGGCTGCCGTTTCACCACCCGCTGTGGATCGTCTATTCCAGCGGCACCACCGGGCTGCCCAAGCCGCTGGTGCACGACCATGGCGGCACCATCGTCAATGGCGGCACGCACAAGCTGGTGCAGTACGACGTGGCCTGCAGCTACCAGCCCAATTCATGGGGCGAACGCTTCATGTGGTACAGCTCCACCGGCTGGGTGATGTGGAATGCACAGGTCAGCGGGCTGCTGGGCGGCACCACCTGCGTGCTGTTCGACGGCAACCCCGGCGGCAGCAAGGAGCGGCCAGACTGGGGCGTGCTGTGGCGTTATGCCGCCCAGGAAAAGGTCACCTTCTTCGGCGCCGGCGCCGCGTTCTTTGCCAACTGCGCCAAGGCCGGGCTGTCACTGGCGGCCATCCCGGGCCTGCAGCAGGTGCGCGCGTTGGGCTGCACCGGCTCACCCCTGAGCGCCGAGGTGCAGAACTGGGGTACCCAGCAGTTCCGCGAAGTTCACGCGCAGGCCGGAACGGGCGAACAACCCGATATCTGGTGGTGCAACATTTCCGGCGGCACCGACGCGGGTGCGTACGTGGGCGGCCACCGTGAACTGCCCGTGGTGCCCGGGCAGATGCAGTGCCGGCTGCTGGGCGTCAGCATCGAGGCCTGGAACGACGAAGGCCGCCCCGTGGTCGACGAGGTGGGTGAACTGGTGGTGACACAACCGCTGCCCAGCATGCCGCCCTTCTTCTGGGGCGACCCCGATTTCAAGCGCTACCGCAGCAGCTACTACGACATGTACCCACCGGGCAGGGGCCGGCGCGCAGGCGGCGGTGACGCCGAACCCGAGGCCGGGCCGGTCTGGCGCCATGGCGACTGGCTGAAGATCACCGCCGATGGCCAATGCATCATCTACGGCCGCAGCGACGCCACGCTGAACCGCCACGGCCTGCGCATGGGCACGGCCGAGCTCTACCGCGCCGTGGAAGCCCTTCCCGAGGTGCTGGACAGCCTGGTGGTGGACCTGGAATACCTGGGCCGCGACAGCTGGATGCCGCTGTTTGTGGTGCTGCGCGAGGGCGTGGCGCTGGACGATGCGCTGAAGGCGCGACTGAATGCCGCCATCCGCGACGCGCTGAGCCCGCGTTTTGTGCCCGACGCCATCTATGCGGTGGCCGAAGTGCCCCGCACACTGTCGGGCAAGAAGCAGGAGCTGCCGATCAAGAAGCTGCTGCTGGGCCAGCCGCTGGAGAAGGTGCTCAACCAGGACGCGATGGCCAACCCCGGTTGCCTGGGCTGGTATGTGGCGCTGGCAAGGGAGCGGCAGGCGGCCTTGGCCGCTGCCTCGGCAAGCCCAGCCGGGGCCAGCCACACCGCCAGCCGATGAACCACGACGTCTGGCTGAAGGCCCATGCGGCCGGCGCACTGCTGCTCGGCCTGGCCCTGGTGCATGGCACCTGGGCCTGGCACCGGGTGCGGCGCCTGGAGGCTCAGGCGCACGGCGCGGCAGCGTCGGCGGATACCTTGGCCCGGCAGCGCATGGCGCTGCTGCGCCGCCTGCGCAGCGTTTACCTGCTGCTGGCCGTGCCAGGCAGCCTGCTGCTGCTGGGCTCCGGCACGGTGATGATCCACACAGGCGCCGGCTGGGCCTGGGCGCTGCAACAGCCCTGGCTGCTGGCGATGCTGGGTGTGACGCTGCTGGAGTTCAGCGAAGGCATCACCATCACGCGCCAGCACCTGGACACGGCGCTGGCCGGTCGGCCTGCGCGGGACGACCTCGCCCCGCACCTGGACCTGCCGCTGTTCCTGGCCGTGGTGTGGCTGGGGCTGGCCCAGCCGAGGGCCTGGTCGGGGGTTGCGCTGGCCCTCGCCGTGGCCCTGGCCGCCGCCGGCCTGATGGCCTGGGCAGCCCGGCGCGGCCGGTTCTGAGCGCGCGCAACGGCCCGCTGGGGACGGCCCTCAGCCCTGCGCCTTGCGCAGGTTCAAGGCATTGCCCAGCAAGATCAGCCCCATGCCCGCGACCGTCAGCACATCCACCCGCTCGGCATAGACCGCCCAGCCAGCCAACGCGCTCAGCGGCACCCGCAGAAAGTCCATCGGCACCAGCACGGTGGCGTCGGCATGCTGCATGGCGCGCGCAAAGCAGTAGTGCGAATAGGTGCCGCAGAACGCCACCACCAACACCCAGCCCCAGACCTGCAGCGAGGGCCACTGCCAGGTCACCAGGGCCGGCACCAGGCCAATCACGCTCTGCACCACCAGCATCCAGAAGCTGACGGCAATCGCCGCGTCGGTGCGGGTCAGGCGCTTGACCAGCACCACCGACACCGCAAACCCGACGGCCGCGGCCAGCGCGATCAACTGGCCCGGGTTCAGGCCGGCGCCACTGGGCCGCACGATCACCACCACCCCTGCCAGCCCCATCACGATGGCCAGCACCTTCCAGCGGTTCATGCGTTCACCCAGCAGCAGCACCGCCAAGAGCGCCGCCCAGATGGGCATGGTGAATTCGATCGCCACCACCTGGGCCAAGGGAATCAGCAGCAGCGCGGCAAACCAGCCGTACTGCGCGGCGTAGTGCACCGTGTGGCGCAGCACATGCTGGCCCAGGTGCGCCGTCTTCACCGC
>JAJTDE010000262.1 GCA_021298085.1 Rubrivivax sp. | reverse complement strand
GGTCACGGCCACCTGCACTTCTTCACCGGTGACGTCTTCGCGCACGCGGTTCATGGCCTGCATCAGGGCGGAATAGGTTCGGGCTTCGGCGGTGTCGCTGTAGCTCGAACGCAGGCCGCTGCTGCTGTCGCCGGCGGTGACGGTGGGACCGCGCCATGCACTGGCCAGGCCCGTGGCTTCGGCCAGGTCTGCCGCTCTGACGGCCAGGGCCGCCCCGGCGGAGAAGGCACCGGCTGCCGACGGGCCGCCGCTCATCAGGGCCGACAAGGCCCGGCCGCCGACGGCACGTTCTGCAGCCTCACCCGGGGCGCGGCCTTCCAGCAGCGCACCCAGGCCGGCAACCCCTTCGCGCTCGGCGTCGGACTTCTTGTCGCCCTGCGCCTCATCAGTGGCCTCAGCGGCATTGCTGGCCATACGCGCCAGGGTGGGCGTGCTGCTGCGCTCAGGCGCCGGGGCGCTGGCAGGTGCCTCAGCGGCTGGTGCCGGCCGCGGCGCGGGCGGAGGCGCACTGGGGGCGGGAGCCGCAGGTGCTGGCGGGGGCGCAGCCACCGAGGCCACGGGAATGCTGCCGATGACCGTCACCAGCGCCTGCTGGATGTCCATGATGGATGTACCGTCGGTCAGCCCCAGTGAAAAGCTGGGCGTGCGGCCAGAGCCATCCAGCCTGAAGACCACCTCACCCGACTGCACCTGGGCCTGCGTGAAGCTGCCCAGCCGGGTGCTGGAGCTGCTGCTGGGCGCAAACCAGCCGCCGCTGGCCTCCGACACGGTGTAGCTCAGGCGATCGGCACGTGTGTCCACGTCGTCGGCGCGGATCTGCAGTTGGACTTGTCCGTTGGTGATGGTCATCTGGTTGACGGCCCAGGAGGGCGCCTCATCCACGTTATCGATGCTCAGCACGATGGACTGAAGGGCCGTGAGCAAGCCGTCGAAGGCCTCCACACTCAGTTCGTAGCGGTTGTCGCCGTTGGCGTCGAGCGGGCGCTCGGCATCCGCTGGCTGTTTGAGCCGCAGTTCGCCGGTGGCTTCATTCAGCTCAAACAGGCCCACATCCGGGCCGCCCGCCAGGCGGTAGCTCAGCGGTTGCGGCACAGCGTCGTCGCTGGCCTGGACCACCGTCACATCCCGGGTGTTTTCCGGAATCTTCAGGAGCACCTCAGCCGGCATCACCGGGCCACGGTTCGGGATACGCTCGACCTTGATCGTCACCGGGGCTTCGACCCGGCTTCCGTCGGCGGAAGTCGCCACCACGCGGAGTTGGTACTCCGGCGGAGGGTCAATGCCGATGCGCGCCGCCAGCCGGATCACGCCGGTGAACTGGTCGTCGCGGTCAATCATGAAGAGGCCGCCGGCGTCGTCGGCCAGGCTGTAGCGCACGCTGTTGGTGGTGCCATCGCCGTCAACGGCCTGCATCCGCACGCCCACGGCTGTGCCGACGGCCGCCCCCTGGTTGATCACGTTGTCGCCGGTGTCGGCGTCCGCCAGACCGCTGACGTCAAATTCGTCGGCATCCGTCAGGTTGACCGTGATGAGCTGAGCGGCAGATCGGGTGCCGTCGGTCACACGGACGCTCACCTCGTAGGTGCGTGGCGTGAAGCTGACCGGGGGGTTTTCGTAGTTCGGCGCAACCGACCAACTCAGACGACCACTGCTCGCATCGATGGTGAAAAGCCCCGCGTGGGGGCCCGGATCAATGCTGTAGCGAAGGTCACTGGCAGGGGTCGACAGGTCCTGGTCGTCGGCCTGAACCTGTGCAATGAAGAGCTCGTTCTCCATTCTGTCGACGGTGGCACGCGCCCGACCTTCAAACGACGTGATGCGCGGGGGCTCGGGTGGCCGGGCATTGATGTTGACCGTGACGGTGGACAGGGTGCGGTCGCCCCGCACCCAGTCAGCCACATCGCCGGCGCTGAGAACCCGTTGCCACAGTGCCACCGTGTCCATGGCGCCCCGCAGGCGGTCCGGTGACGTGTTGGACGTGGAACGTCCGAAGTAGGCCGTGCCCTCCGGCCGGAATGACGCGATGGGTGTGTTGCTGCTGCGGATCGGCGTGTCGTCGATGAAGACCTGCAGGCCGGAGGTGGGTGAGGCCGTGACGGTGTACGCGTGCCACCCGCCCAGCAGACTGGCGCCACTGCCCGCCAGTGGGATGTCCAGTGCCACCTCGGTTTCGCCCATCAGCAACCGGGTGCGCAATTGGTTGCGCAGGCTCTCGTCGGCGTGGTTGGCCTCGAAGGCCATGACGGACAGCCTGTCGGCCCGTCCGGTGCTGGCGCCCGGCGTGCCGTGGTCAAAGAACGTGCGCACACCCGAGCCGTCCAGGTCATCCAGCTTGAACCAGAAGCTGAACGACCAGCCAGTGCTGTGGTAGGCGATGCTTGGCAATGTCACCGCACTGTCGATGCCATTGAAGCTCAGCGCCCGGCCAAAGGCGCCGGGGGTGTCGGTCAACGCTGACGTGGTACCGGTGGCCGTACCGATGACGGACACGACGGTTTCGTCCATGCGCCAGTAGTGAACCAGTCCCTCACTGCCGTCGTAGATGCGATAGCGGAACGTCTCGCTGACACCGCTTTGGTCGGCCGTGGGGGTGTAGGTCACCTCGTCGCGCTCCACCTTGCCGCGTTCGCTGTCCAGTACACCGAGGTTTCGACGTTCTGGGCTGCTGTCGTTCGCCAGTACGTTGATGGTTCTTGCGGTGTTGTACTCTGCCGTGGCGGTATCAGCGTCGGCCTGCGGTGGCTCCACCACATTGGTCACGCTGACCACGACGTTCTGAGTGGCTGGCCGGTTCGTGCTGTCGGTGACACGGACGGCGATGTCATAGGTGTTGCTGCGGGCAGCGCTTTGCGGGGTCTCAAAGTCCATGGGCGCGCGCAAGCTCAGCCGGCCGGTACTGGCGTCGATCGAGAACCGTTCCCAGTCCCTTGAAAAGCCGTTGGCTGTCTGGGTCAGGATCTCCCAGGTCCGTGTGTCAGGGCTTGACGGTGTGTCGTCCACGTCGGTGGCCGTGAGCACGCCGACGTCTGTCTGCCCCTCCGGGACGCTGAGCTCCATGCGCGATTGCCCGCCACCGACAATCTCGGGTGCGTCCGGCTGGCCGAGCACATTGAGCGTCACCGTCACCGGTTCGCTCCACACCGTCTGGCCATTCACCTCGAGGCCGTCACTGATCCGGTAGGTGAAGGTATCAGTGCCAAAGAAGTTGGCCCGCGGTGTATAGGTGAAGGTGCCGTCCTCATCCATCTTGACGGAGCCACCGGCCGTGGTGGCCCTGGCCACCAGATCCCGCTCAGCCCGCAGTAAAACACCGCGGGACGTGCCGTTGTTGTCGTTGGCCAATACACCAGGGCGTTGGATGGTGGACGTCACGGTGAAGGACGGTGTGCGGCCCAGCACCATCTGCGCGAGGAGCTCGTCTTCGTCCAGCATGGACCCATAGATACGAACATCGTCGATGCGGCCGCGGAAGGCGCTCGGTTGATTAGGCTGGGCGCGCGCGTGGTTACCAATGCTGAGCGGCAAGTCGTCGTCCCCTGGCGGTGTCGTCGTCGTCGTCGTGGCACCACGCCGAATCACGGCCATTTCCTCGCCATCCACGAAGATCCGCGCAGCGGGTGTCACGGCTGTACTGTCAAACACAACCGCAACCTGCTGCCAAGCGCTCCGGCTCAGGACGCTGGTGGTGGTGATCCACTCTGTGTGTGACGACGGGCCAAAGCCGAACTCAAAGACCAGCTTGCCGGAATCAATGTGGAAGTCCCAACCCACCGTCGGTTCGGTGTCGTTGGCCCGGGCGGCGATGCGGCCGCTGTTGTGGTCACCCCAGCTGCTGGGGTTGATCCA
>JAJTDE010000101.1 GCA_021298085.1 Rubrivivax sp. | reverse complement strand
TGTCGGCCGCGCGCACGTATTCGTAGACACCGGCCGGGCAGTAGCGGCTTTCCGGGCCGGCATAACGCGTCAAGTTGATGGCCACCGGCACTGTGGCGTCTTTCAGGGTCAGGTGGGCGGGCTGGTTCTCTTCGTGGTTGGTGTTGCTGATGAACACCGAGCTGAGGCGATCGAAGGTCAGCTGGCCATCGGGCTTGGGGTAGCGGATGGGCTCGCACTGGCTGGCCGCGTGCAGCCGTTCGTGGTCTGCACCGTGGCGGTGGATCGTCCACGGCGGGCTCTTCATGCCCAGCTTGGGGAGCAGCCACTGCTCGATCTCCGTCATCAGCATGCCGACGGTGTTGCCCTTCTTGAACCACTGCTTGAAGTTGCGCGACTGGTTCAGCTCCGCCCACAGCCAGCTCTTCTTGAAGGCTTCGGGGTAGGCGTCCAGCGTGTCGTGGCTGCGCCCGGCAGCCAAGGCGCCAACAGCGGCCTCGGCGGCCAGCATGCCGGTCTTGATGGCCGCATGGCTGCCCTTGATGCGCGCAGCGTTCAGCGTGCCCGCGTCGCAGCCCAGCAAGGCGCCACCCGGGAAAGCCAGCTTGGGCAGGCTCAGCAGGCCGCCGGCCGTGATGGCCCGCGCGCCATAGCCGATGCGCTTGCCGCCTTCGATGTGGGCGCGGATGCGCGGGTGGGTCTTCCAGCGCTGCATTTCCTCAAACGGGCTCAGCCAGGGGTTCTGGTAATCCAGGCCCACGACATAACCGAGCGTCACCCGGTTGCCTTCGAGGTGGTAGAGGAAGCCGCCGCCGTAGGTGTTTTCGTCGATCGGCCAGCCGGCGGTGTGCACCACCAGGCCCGGTTTCGCCTGGCCGGCCGGCACTTCCCAGAGTTCCTTGATGCCGATGGCATAACTCTGCGGGTCACGGTCGGCGTCGAGCTCGAAGCGCGCAATCAGCTGTTTGCCCAGGTGCCCTCGGGCGCCTTCGGCAAACAAGGTGTACTTGCCTAGCAGCTCCATGCCCAGCTGGAAGCCGTCGTGGGGCTGGCCGTCCTTGCCGATGCCCATGTTGCCGGTGGCCACACCGCGCACCTGGCCGTCGTCGGTGTACAGCACCTCGGCCGCGGTGAAGCCGGGGAAGATCTCCACGCCCAGCGCCTCGGCCTGCTCACCCATCCACTTGACCACCGCGCCCAGGCTGATGACGTAGTTGCCGTGGTTGTGGAAGCAGCCCGGGATCAGGGCCTGGGGAATCGTCTGCGCACCCTCGGCGTCCAGCAGCAGCACCTCGTCGGCCGTGACCGGCTGGTTGAGCGGGGCGCCGCGTTCCTTCCAGTCGGGCAGCAACTCGGTCAGGGCCACCGGGTCCATCACGGCGCCGCTGAGCGTGTGGGCGCCCGGCTCCGAGCCCTTTTCCAGCACCACCACCGAGAGCTCGGCGTTCAGCTGCTTCAGGCGGATGGCCGCGGCCAGGCCCGCCGGGCCGCCGCCCACGATGACGACGTCGTAGTCCATCGATTCGCGAGGGCCGTGCTGGGCCAGGAGTTCTGCGGAGGTCATGCGAGGGCTTCCAGGGCGTGACGTGCCGCGCGGGCGTGGACCGCTTGGCAGGTGGTGAAGTGGGTAGGCGGCGCCGATTGTTGATGCGCGGCCACCTGCGATTCTAGGCAGAGGGGTCTACAGGCTGCGGGTGCTGGTGGACTCGGGGGCGGTGGTGGCGGTGGGTACGCGCCGGCCGCAGCCCGTTCAAGCCGTCCCCAGCCGTTCGGTTGCCGCCTCGGCCAGGGCCAGTGAGGCGGTGAGCCCGGGGCTTTCGATGCCAAACAGGTTGACCAGCCCCGGCAGTCCATGGTCGCCCGGCCCGCTGATGCAGAAATCGGCCGCCGGCTCACCGGGGCCGCTGAGCTTGGGCCGCACGCCGCTGTAGGCCGGCAGCAGCGCGCCGTCGGGCAGCGCGGGCCACCAGCGGCGGATGTCGCGTTCGAAGGCGGCCTGGCGGGCGGCGTCCACCTGGTAGTCCAGTTGCGCCTCGGTGCTGCCCGGCGGCAACCACTCGACGTCGGGGCCGAACCGCGCCTGGCCGCCCAGGTCCAGCGTCAGGTGCACACCCAGCCCGCCATCCACGGGCAAGGGGTAAATGAGGCGGCTGAAGGGTGAGCGCCCCGCCAGGGAGAAGTAGTGGCCCTTGGCCAGGTGTTGCGCCGGGATGTGGGCCGCGGCCAGGCCCGCCACGCCCCGTGCCACGGCTTGGGCCCCCAGCCCGGCGGCATTGATCAGCCAGCGGGTGCTCAGGGCAAAGGGTTCGTCACCACCCGTGTGCACCACCCAGCGTGGGCTGGACGCCGAGCCTTCGGGGTGGGCGCTCACAAACGGGCTCTTCAGGGCCAATAGCGCACCCGCACTTTCAGCATCGGCCAGCAGGGCGGTCATCAGGGCGTGGCTGTCGACGATGCCGGTGCGGGGCGAATGCAGCGCCGCGGCTGGGTTCAGCGCGGGCTCCAGCGCCTGGGCCTCGCGGGCGCTGAGCATCACGAGGCCCTCAACACCGTTGTCCTTCCCCCGCTGCAGCAGGGTTTCCAGACGGCCCGTCTCTGAAGGGCTGCCGGCCACCACCAGCTTGCCGCAGACGCGGTGCGGGATGTGGCGTGCCGCGCAGTAGTCCATCAGCAGATGGCGGCCCCGCACGCAGAGCCGGGCCTTCAGGCTGCCGGGTTCGTAGTAGTGGCCCGCGTGGATGACCTCGCTGTTGCGCGAGGACACGCCGCTGCCGTAGAGGCCCTCGCGCTCGATCACCAGCACCTGCAGGCCACGTTCAGACAGGCATCTGGCCACTGCCAGGCCAACCACGCCAGCACCCACCACCAATGCGTCAATCTGGTCCATGGCAGCCATTCTGCCGCCCCGATTCGGCCGTGGTCAGCGTGCTATCGTGCTTTGCAAGATGGCTCGTCGAGAGTGACAACCCTGAGGTTTGATGTGGCATACGAAATAGACCTTTCCGGCCGCGTGGCGCTGGTCACCGGCGCATCCAGTGGATTGGGCGCGCAGTTTGCGCGGGCCCTCAGCCGCGCCGGCGCCGGCGTGGTCCTGGCGGCACGCCGCCTGGAACGCCTGAAAGACCTGCGCGCCGAGCTGGAAGCCGAAGGTGGCGACGCGCATGTCGTGACGCTGGACGTGACCGACCACGACAGCATCAAGGCCGCCGTGGCCCACGCCGAGACCGAGATGGGCACCATCGACATCCTGGTCAACAACTCCGGCGTCAGCACCACGCAGAAGCTGGTGGACGTCATGCCCGACGACTTCGACTTCATGATGAACACCAACGCCCGGGGCGCATTCTTTGTGGCCCAGGAAGTGGGCAAGCGCATGATCGCGCGCAGCCGCGGCGCAGCGCCGGGCACGTTCACGGGCGGGCGCATCGTCAACGTGGCGTCGATGGCCGGCCTGCGCGTGCTGGGGCAGATCGGTGTCTATTCGATGACCAAGGCGGCCGTCATCCACATGACCAAGTCGATGGCGCTGGAGTGGGGCCGCTACGGCATCAACGTGAATGCGCTGTGCCCGGGCTACATCGACACCGAGATCAACCACCACCACTGGACGACCGAGAGCGGCCAGAAGCTCATCCAGATGCTGCCGCGCAAGCGCATCGGGCAGCCGAAGGACCTGGACGCCGTGCTGATGATGCTGTGCGCCAATGAAAGCCACTTTGTGAACGGTGCGGTCATTGCCGCCGACGATGGCTTTGGCATCTGAACGGGGCATGGCGGGATGAGACACCTGACACCCCTGGAGGCCCGCGTGCTGGGTGTGCTGGTCGAGAAGCAGCACACCGTGCCCGACAGCTACCCGCTGAGCCTGAATGCGCTCACCATGGGCTGCAACCAGAAGACGGCGCGTTCGCCGGTCATCGAGGCCACCGACGCCGAGGTGCTGAGCGCTGTGGACGGCCTGAAAGCGCTGCACCTGGTGTTTGAAGGCAGTAGCAGCCGGGTGGTGAAGTTCGAGCACAACATGGGCCGTGTGCTGGGTGTGCCGTCTCAGGCGGTGGCGCTGCTGACGGCGCTGATGCTGCGTGGCCCGCAAACCTCCGCCGAGCTGCGCCTGAACGCCGAGCGCCTGCACAAGTTTGCCGACATCTCCTCGGTGGAGGGCTTCCTGGAGGAGCTGGCCACCAAGGACCCTGCGCGGGTGGTCAAGCTGCCGCGGTCGCCGGGCGAGCGCGAGCAGCGCTGGGCGCACCTGCTGTGTGGCGAGGTCGTGCTGCCGCAGGGTGCCGGCGCCGCGTCAGCCTCGGCCGTGCAGCCCTCGGGGCTGGCCGGGTTCTCGGTGTCGGCGGCCGAGCTATCGGCCTTGAAGGCCGAGCAGGCCCGCCTGCAGGACGAGATCGCCGTGCTGAAGGCCTGGGCCCAGCGTGTGGCGGCTGATCTGGGCGTGCCGGCCCCCTAGGCGCGCTGGTCACAAAGGGGTTGTGCCATGAGCCTGCGCTTCATCGTCCCGGCCGACAAGCGCTTCACCCACGAGATGGTGATCCCCATCCGCTGGGGCGACATGGACCTCATGGGCCATGTCAACAACACCGTGTACTTCCGCTACATGGAATCCGCCCGCCTGGAGTGGCTCTACCGCATCGGCGGCCCACCTGACCCCAACGGCAGCGGCCCGGTCATCGTCAACGCCTTCTGCAACTTCATTCGGCAGTTGGAGTTTCCGGGTGACATGCTGGCCAGGCACTACGTGGCCAACCCTGGCCGCAGCAGCTTCGACACCTACATCACCCTGGAACGCACCGACGCACCGGGCATCATCTACGCCGAGGGCGGCGCCAAGACCGTGTGGGTGGATTTCAAGGCGCAGAAGTCAGTGCCGCTGCCACAGGCCGTGCGAGACCTGATAGTGGCTTCACCTCCTGGGGCCGGCTGAGACCCCGTCGGTGGCCCAGGCAGACGGCCACAGCCACCCCTTGCCGTGGTCAGCCTGAACTCAACCGTCGGCCAACGGCTACCACGGCGCTACCGTCGTTACCTGGCCAAGCGCACTGACGACGTCGATATCGCCGCCGTGGAGTTCGACGAGCTCCCGCACCCGGCACATCCCCGGGCCGGTGCCTTCGAGGATGTCGGCGAGCCGCTGCTGCTTGGCCGCGAGGGCTTCGCGCAAGACCTTCGCGTCGGTGACGTCTTCCACCGAGCTGACGTAGGCCACCACCTTGCCAGCGTCGTCCCAAGTGTCGCGGGCCTTCGAGCGCACGGTGCGCTGGCTGTCGTCCGGACGCTGAATGCGGAACTCGCGGTCAAACTCTCCAGCGCTGGAGGCTGCTCGCTGCCAGGTTGAGCAAGATCCGACGCTGCGAGTTGCTCAGCTGCTGCGGCTCACGGCTGATCACACACGTCGTGGGGTTTCGCTGACACGTGGCAGGCCCACGTTGGCCTTGAACCATTGCCGGTTGGTGTCGACCAGGCTGATCGGGGAAATCGGCGAGCCACACACCAAGGCAGCGGGTTTGACCAGTGCGTCGAATTCTTGTTCGGCGTCGGTGTCCAGTAAGGCCAGGGACTGCAGCGAACGGATGCGCTGTTCCTCGTTGGCTGGTACACGCCGGGTGTTCACTTCACGGCATGGCGCGGCTCGATCCGAGCGGCGAAGCCGTGCACAGCGTGTGGACAACTGCCTGCCCAACGCGCGGCAGATTACCGTTCGCGGCCGCTTGCAGATCTTGGTGGACGCTTTCAGGCGCTTTCAGGCCGGTGGTCTGGCCGGTGCCTACAACCCGAACAGCTTCCCGTAGCGAAACCCGATCCAAGCGTGCTCGCGCATCAGCGCCTCGACGCGGGCCGCCTCACCACCTTGCAGCGCATCAAAGACCAGCACGTGCTGCATCTGGGCGAGTTGCAGCTTGCGGAATTCGCGGTCCAGCGCGTGGCGGTCGATGACGATGGAATCGGCCGATGCAAAGGGCAGGTGGTTGTTGCGCGCGATGGCGTCGGCAATCACCCGGCTGCTGGTGCCGTCGACGATGGTCTGGTGAAAGCGTGCGTTGAGGCCGCTCCAGGTGCCGATGCCGTCTTCCAGCAAGTGGCCGCTGGCGAGCAGCTGGTTGCCCTCGTCGATGCAGGCCTGCAGCGTCTGGCGCTGCGCGGCGGTCAGGCCCCGTTCGGCCAGGCGGCGCGCGGCCAGGCCTTCCAGCACGCCGCGCACCTCCACGGCGCACAGCACATCGGCTTCAGAGAAGGAACGCACCTCAAAGCCGCGTTTGCCGGCCTTCTGCAGCAGCCCTTCCTGCTCCAGCGTGCGAAAGGCCAGGCGTACCGGCGTTCGGGAGACGCCCAGCGCCTCGGCCACGGGAATCTCCGCCAGGCGTGTGCCTGCGGGGTAATGCCCGCCGATCAGCAGCTGGCGCAGCGTGGCAACGACCGAGGCGGAATCGGCAGGAGGGGCTTCGATTGGATCCATTAAGTCGTTTATAAGGCGTGAAATCTGCAAAAGACGGCATAATTGGATCCAATAAAAGGAACCAACCTGGAGATAAAACCGATGTTCCCACGCCAAGCCTGGTATGTGGCCGCCACGCCGGAAGAGATCGATGGCAAGCCGCTGGGGCGCCGTATCTGCGGTGAGCCCATGGTGCTGTACCGCGGTGCCGACGGCGCTGCTGTTGCCCTGCAGGATTTCTGCCCCCACCGCGGCGCGCCGCTGTCGCTCGGGCGTGTGGTGGAAGGCAAGCTGGTCTGTGGTTACCACGGCCTGGTCATGGGCTGTGATGGCAAGACGCTGTCCATGCCCGGCCAGCGGGTGCGCGGCTTTCCGCCCATCCGCAGCTACCCCGTCATCGAACGCCATGGCTTCATCTGGGTATGGCCGGGTGACCCCGAACAGGCCAGCGCGCAACGCCTGCCGCCGCAGCATTGGGCCGACAACCCGGAATGGACTTACGGCGGGGGCCTGTACCACGTCAAGGCCGACTACCGCCTGATGATCGACAACCTGATGGACCTGACGCACGAGACCTATGTGCACGCCACCAGCATCGGGCAGCCCGAGATCGACGAGACGCCCTGCAAGACCACGCTGGAGGGCGACGCGGTGGTCACCAGCCGGTTCATGGACGGCATCTTCGCGCCGCCCTTCTGGCGCATGGCCTTGCGCGCCAATGGCCTGCCCGACGACCAGCCGGTGGACCGCTGGCAGATCTGCCGCTTCACCCCGCCCAGCCACGTGATGATCGAGGTGGGTGTGGCCTTGGCCGGGCACGGTGGCTACTCGGCACCACCGGACAAGAAGGCCTCGAGCATCGTGGTGGACTTCATCACACCCGAGACCGAGACCACGATGTGGTACTTCTGGGGCATGGCCCGCAACTTCCGCCCGGGCGACCGTGCCCTGACGGCGCAGATCCGCGAAGGCCAGGGCAAGATCTTCAGCGAGGACACCGAGATGCTGGAGCGGCAGCAGGCCAACCTGCTGCGCTGGCCTGGGCGCGAACTGCTGAAACTCAACATCGACGCTGGCGGTGTGGGTGCCCGCCGGGTGATCGACCGCCTGATCGCGGCTGAGCAGGCGGTGGGCCAACACGCCGTCACGCCCATCGCGACGGCATGAGGGTGCGCCCATGACCCCAGCAGCTTTCCTGACCGTTCGCGTGGCGCGCAAGTGTGTCGAAGCCGACGGCATCTGCAGCGTCGAACTGGTGGCGCTGGATGGCGCCGCACTGCCTCCCTTCGACGCCGGCGCCCACCTCGACGTGCAGCTGCCCTTTGTCCGCCCGGGTCTGGCGCGGCCTTACTCCCTGTGCAACGACCCGGCGGAGCGGCACCGCTACCTCATCGCCGTGCTGCGCGAACCGGCTTCACGCGGTGGCTCGGCCGCCATGCACGATCAGGTCCACGAAGGCATGACGCTGCAGGTCAGCCCACCGCGCAATCAGTTTCCCCTGGTGCCCGGGGCGACACGCCACCGCCTGTTGGCGGGCGGCATCGGTGTCACGCCGATGCTGGCCATGGCGTACACCCTGGCGCACCAGGGGGCCGACTTCCGGCTGCACTACGCCGCCCGTTCACGCGCGCGGATGGCCTTTGTGGACAGGCTTCAGCAATCGGCCTTTGCCAAACGTGTCCACCTGCACGTGGACGACGGTGAACCCGCGCAGCGCCTGGACTTGGCCGCTGCGCTGGCCGCCCCGGCCGCGGGTGAGCACCTGTACGTGTGCGGCCCCGCTGGCTTCATGGATGCCGTGCGGGCCGCAGCCCAGGCACAGGGCTGGCCGGCGTCGCAGGTGCACCAGGAATCCTTCGGGCCTGCTGCCGCGCCCGCATCAACCGGGGCGGCCGGTGAGGGTGGCTTCGAGGTGGAACTGGCCCACAGCGGCCGGGTGATCGTGGTCCCGGCCGGGCAGACCGTGCTGGCAGCGCTCAGCGCCGCGGGTGTGGAAGTCGCCTCGTCCTGCGAACAGGGCGTCTGCGGCACCTGCCTGACGCGCGTGGTCTGCGGCACACCCGATCACCGGGACCAGTACCTCACGCCGGAAGAACAGGCGGCCAACGACCAGTTCCTGCCCTGTTGCTCCCGCTCCCTGTCGCCGCGCCTGGTGCTGGACCTGTAGGGCGCGTGCTGCAGCCTCAGTAGAAGCCCTGGCGCTGCCGGTAGCGCTCGGCCCGTGCCGCGTCATAAGCCTCGGCGTCGAAAGCCTCACCCTGGATGGCGCGCAGCACCTGGCCGCCGGTGGGCATCAGGGCAGGGTCGACGTGGTGGCGGCTGTCCCACAGCGCTGAGCGGATGAAGGCCTTGGCGCATTGCGTGTAGGCCTCCTCGATGTCCACCAGGATGCCGAGTGTGGGCACCTTGCCGTCGACCGCGCAGGGTTGCAGCAGGGCCGTGTCGGTGGTCAGCACGGCCCGGCCGTTGACCCTGAAGGTATCGGTGACGCCGGGCACGATGAACAGCAGGCCCAGCTGCGGGTTGGCCAGCAGGTTGCGCAAGGTGTCGGCCAGCCGGTTGCCGGGCCGCTCCGGCAGCAGCAGCGTGCGGTCGTCGAGGATCTGCACAAACCCCGCAGGGTCACCGCGCGGGCTCAGGTCACAGCGGCCCTGCGCGTCGGCGGTGGCCACGCAGACAAACGGGCAGCGTTCGATGAACTGCCGCGTTTGGGTATTCAGCCGATCGCTGATCTTCAGGCAGGTCTGCGGCGAGGGCTGGCCGATCCAGGCGCGCAACGCGGCTTCGTCGGTGATGAGGTGGGGTGTCAGCCGGTGGTGGGCAGTCATGGGTGCTTCTGGGTGTGCAAACGGACAGGGTGTCAGGCGCTCAGCAGCTTGTTGACCAGCTCGGGCGTGGTGGCCGCGCCCGTCTTGCGCATCAGGCGTGCCCGGTAGACATCCACGGTGCGGGGGCTGATGCCCAGTCGCTTGCCGATCAGCTTGCTCGTCAGCCCTTCGATCAGCAGCGCCGCGATCTCGCGTTCACGCGGGGTCAGGTCAAGCTTGAGCACCCGCTGGGAGGACAGGTCCTCGAATGACCAGATGCCCGCCGTGTGGGGCGAGCGAGGGTCCAGCGCCTGCCCGCTGACATGGCACCAGAAGAGTTCGCCGTCCAGGCGCTTCATCACCCGGTTGTCGGCGTAGCGGCCGTCCTTGCCCAGCTGGCTGACGATGCGGTTGCCGGTGCGCTCGTATTCGTCGTGCGAGGGGTAGAGCATCTCGAATGAACGCCCCACCAGCGCTTCGCGGTGGGCCCGGAACATGCTGAGCAGACGCCGGTTGCAATCGACGATCAGCCGCTGGCGTGACAGCACCAAGCCAATGGGCGCCTGTTCAAAGGCCGTGCGGTAGTCCAGCGGAGGGTCGGCGCTGGGTGTCATGCGGCCGCGTCCTGCCTGTCTACAGGAAGGCGTAGGTGGTGGTGGCCTGCGCGGCCAGCTTGCCGTCGGGCAGCAGCACACTGATCTCGCCGAAGGCGAGGGTGCGGCCACGGCGCAGCACCTCGCAGGTGAGGGTCACGGCCGGGGTGTCGCCCGGGATGGGGCGCAGGAAGCTGGTGCTCAGCTGCACGGTGGTCATGGGCTTGAAGCCACCCAGCACGGCCGTGAGCGCCACCACCATCGCGGTGTCGGCCGCGGCCAGCACCGATTGGCCACACACCACGCCGCCGCCGTGCACCAGCGCCGGCGTGATGGGCAGCTGCAGCGTGACGGTTTCGCCATCGATGGCCAGCAACGTCAGGCCCAGTGCCTTGACGTAGGGGGCAGCGATGGTGTCCAGGGCGGCCTGTGCCGCGGCGACTCGAGCGTCCATGGGGGCTCCTTGCGTTACGAGATTCTACGTAACGCCTACGTAATCGGTTAAGCAGTACGCTCCGCGTCGCGTCGGCCATGGGGGCTGCGCATGCAGGAGCGCGTGAGCATGAACAAGATTTACCCCAGTGCCGCAGCGGCACTCGAGGGCATCGTCCGCGATGGCCAGTTGCTGGCCGTGGGCGGATTTGGCCTGTGCGGGATCCCCGAAGCCCTGATCGCGGCCTTGCGCGACACGGGTGTCAAGGGCTTGACGGTGATCTCCAACAACGCTGGTGTCGACGGTTTTGGCCTGGGCCAGCTGCTGGAGACACGCCAGATCCAGAAGATGATCTCCAGCTACGTGGGCGAGAACAAGGAGTTCGAGCGTCAGTACCTGGCCGGTGAACTGGCGCTGGAATTCACGCCCCAGGGCACGCTGGCCGAGAAGCTGCGCGCCGGTGGTGCCGGCATTCCGGCCTTCTTCACCCGCACCGGGGTGGGCACGGTGGTGGCCGAGGGCAAGGAAACCCGCGAATTCGACGGGCAGACCTATGTGATGGAGCGGGCCCTGGTGCCCGAGGTGTCGCTGGGCAAGGCCTGGAAGGCCGACAAGAGCGGCAACCTGATCTTCCGCCGCACGGCGCGTAACTTCAACCCGGCGGTCATCATGGCCGGCAAGATCAGCGTGGTCGAGGTAGAGGAGATTGTCGAGACCGGCAGCTTCGACCCCGACGCGGTGCACCTGCCCGGCATCTTTGTGCACCGGCTGGTGCTCAATGCCCAGCCTGAGAAGCGCATCGAGAAGCGCACCACCACCCAAAACCCGAAGGGAGCCTGAACATGGCCTGGACACACGACCAGATGGCCGCCCGCGCGGCCCGGGAGCTGCAGGACGGCTTCTACGTCAACCTCGGCATCGGCCTGCCCACGCTGGTGGCCAACTTTGTCGACCCGTCGATCGAAGTCTGGCTGCAGAGCGAAAACGGCATGCTGGGCATCGGCCCGTTTCCCGACGAGAGCCAGGTGGATGCCGACCTGATCAACGCCGGCAAGCAGACGGTGACCACGCTGCCGGGCAGCAGCATCTTCGGCAGCCACGACAGCTTCGCGATGATCCGCGGCGGCAAGATCAACCTGTCCATCCTGGGTGCCATGCAGGTCAGCGAGAAGGGTGACCTGGCCAACTGGATGATCCCCGGCAAGATGGTCAAGGGCATGGGCGGCGCGATGGACCTCGTCGCCGGCGTGGCCCGCGTGCTGGTGCTGATGGAGCACGTGGCCAAGAAGAAGGACGGCAGCACCGACCTGAAGATCCTGCCGCAGTGCACGCTGCCGCTGACGGGTGTGGGTGTGGTCAGCCGCATCATCACCGACCTGGCCGTGCTGGACGTGACGCCGCAGGGCCTGAAGGTGGTGGAGATGGCGCCGGGCGTGACGATGGACGAGCTGCGCGCGAAGACCGGCGCGGCCCTGCACTGAGCGACTCGGGCGCTCAGCCCGGGCGGCATGCGTGCGCAGGTGGGGCCTTGAGGCTCCTTCAGCGCAGCGCGTGTCGCTTCAGCGCCGCCGCACAGGCACCCACCAACGCGGGGCCCTGGTAGATCAGCCCGGTGTAGATCTGCACCAAGTCGGCGCCGGCCTCGCGCTTGGACACGGCGGCGTCGGCACTCATCACCCCGCCGACGCCAATGATCGGCACCGTCGGCCCCAGGGCCTGGCGCAGCTGGCGGATCACCGCATTGCTGGCGTCCAGCACGGGTGCGCCGCTCAGGCCGCCGGCCTCGCTGGCGTGGGGCAAGCCCTTGACCGCCTCGCGCGAGATGGTGGTGTTGGTGGCGATGACGCCGTCGATGCGGTTGTCACGCACCGTGTGGGCAATGACGGTGACCTGCTCCGGTGCCAGGTCAGGGGCGATCTTCAGGAAGATGGGCACCGTTCGGGCCTGCTGGCGTTGCAGCTGCTCACGCCGCTCCTGCAGCGCACCCAGCAGTGCGTTGAGGGCCTCGTCGCTCTGCAGGCTGCGCAGGTTCTGGGTATTCGGGCTGCTGATGTTGACGGTGATGTAGTCGGCGTGCCGGTACACCCCCTCCAGGCACAGCAGGTAGTCGTCCACCGCGCGCTCAATGGGCGTGCTGGCGTTCTTGCCGATGTTCAGCCCCAGCACGCCGCCCGCGGCCCGGAAGCGGTGGGCGCGCTGCACGTTGGCCAGGAAGCTGTCCAGCCCTTCGTTGTTGAAGCCCAGCCGGTTGATCAGCGCCTGGGCGTCGGGCAGGCGGAACATGCGCGGCTTGGGGTTTCCCGGCTGCGCGCGCGGCGTGACCGTGCCGACTTCGATGAAGCCAAAACCCATCGCGCCCAGGCCGTCGATGCAGCGGCCGTTCTTGTCCAGGCCGGCCGCCAGGCCCACGCGGTTGGGAAAGCGCAGCCCGGCCAGGGTGACCGGGTCGCTCACGCGGGGCTGCTGCCAGGCCAGCTGGGCCGGCGTGTTCTGCAGCCGCGCGATCGCGCCGAGTGCCAGGTCGTGGGCCTGTTCGGGGTCCAACCCGAAGAGGAAGGGGCGAGTCAGTGCGTAGGGGACGAGGGCCATAATCACCCGCATTCTTCCAGATGCGACCATGACCCAAGACGAACTCAAGGCGGCCGTCGGCGCCGCCGCCGTCGCGTATGTCCGCCCAGGCTCCGTGCTGGGCGTGGGCACCGGCTCCACCGTCAACGCCTTCATCGATGCGCTGGCGGCGGCCGGCGTGCCGCTGGCCGGCGCCGTCTCCAGCTCCGAGGCCAGCACGCAGCGCCTGCGCCGCCACGGCTACAGCGTGGTCGAACCCGGGACGGTCGAGAGCCTGGGCGTGTATGTCGACGGTGCCGATGAGATCGACGGGGCCGGCCACATGATCAAGGGCGGCGGCGCTGCGCTGACCCGCGAAAAGATCGTGGCCGACCTTGCCCAGCAGTTTGTCTGCATCGCCGACATCAGCAAGCAGGTGGATGTGCTCGGGCGCTTTCCGCTGCCCGTGGAAATCATCCCGATGGCCGTCGCACAGCTGCAGCGTCGTTTCGCCCGCTTTGGCGGCCAGGCCGAACTGCGGCCTCAGGTGCTCACCGACAATGGCTTGCCCATCCTGGACGTCCGCGGCCTGCGCATCACCGACCCCCCGGCCCTGGAGGCCGAGATCAACCAGTGGCCCGGTGTCGTGACCGTGGGCATCTTTGCGCGCCACCGTGCGCAGGTGTGTCTGCTGGGTACGCCGCAGGGTGTGCAGACGCTCCGATACTGACGCCACACCCCTTACCTTCTTCCCCTTCGCCCATAAGGACGCTCCGTGCCAAAACCCAACTACGCCTACGAGAAGCGCCAACGCGAGCTGGCCAAGAAAAACAAGAAAGCCGAGAAGGCCAAGGAGAAGGCTGACCGCAAGACCCACCCGGATCAGGCTGACGGTGCGGCGATGGAAGCCGATGCCAGTGGTGCTGATGGTTCTGACGGTTCAGACGGCGCAGACAGCAGTGTCGGCGTGTCGGCCAGCCCGGCTCAGCCGCCCGCGCCGGCGCCCTGACGCGCCGCCCTGACACACCCCCGAGCCGGGTCGACCGCGTCGACCAGCTCCGATTCCAGTGGCAGCGGTGCACCGCTGAGCTGGGCCGCCAGCAACTCGGCGGCCAAGGGCCCCCAGGTCAGCCCACGGGACGCCAGCCCACCCAGTACCCACAGCCCGGGCACCCGTGGCACCAGGCGGCATTGATCCAGCCGTGGTCCCGCAGGCATGTCGTCGGGAGACAACGGAATGGCGCCCACCAGCGGCAGCTTGTCGGCCACCGTGGCGCGCCAACCAACGCGCCCCTCCCACGCTGTTCCCGCTGCGGGCTGCAGACCCGTCAACGCCTGCAGCCGCTGCAGGTTGAAGTGATGGTCCTCGCCACGCAGCAGAACCTCGCCGTCGCCTGCCTGGCTGCTGGCGCCACACAGCAGCATGCCGTCGGCGCGCTGCAGCGCATAACCCAGGCCGCTCACCGGCCGTGTCAGCCGGGGCTCGGCCCTGAACCAGGTCGTCTGGCCGCGCACCGCCGACAGGGCGGGCGCCTGCCCGGGCTGGAACAGGCTGGGCGCGGCACCCTGGGCCAGCACCACGATGGGCGCGGCCGCCAGCAGGGCGCCTTCGGCGTCCAGCGCCTCCCACCGGCCGCCAGAGCGCCGCAGCGACGCCACCTGCGCACCACCCTGCCAGTGCACGCCGGCGGAGGCCAGCAGGTGACGGCACAGCGCGGCGGGTGAGACCCAGCCACCCCCGGGGTAGCACCAGGCGCCGCCCGCTGCCTGCGCGGTGGGCACACCGCACAGTGCGGCCGCGCGTTCAGCGTCCAGCGCGTGCACGTAGCCCGCGTCCAGGCCTGGCAGCTCGGGGCTGGGGTGCAGCCGCAACAGCCCCTGCACCTGGCCTTCCACGCCTTCCTGGCCCACCCAGCGCGCATAGCAGTGCGCGGCCCAGAGGGCGGCCGCCCGGCCGAAGCGGGCATGCACGCCGTCGTGTCGGTGCGCCACCCCGTGGAAGATGCCGGCCGGGTTGCCCGACGCACCGCCCGCGGGCTGGGCGTGCTGGTCCAGCACGGTGCAGCGCCAACCCTGGCGGATCAGGGCGTCGCTGGCAAAGGCCCCGGCCAGCCCGCCGCCGATGATGAGTGCTTCCTGGGGGGTGCCGGGCGGCAGACCGGCGGAGGCTCGGGCCGGTGCCCGCCGCGGTACAAAGGCCGGTGCAAAGACCGCCTCCAGGCGCTGACCCTGGCCGCAGAGGCCTGGCAGCCGGCTTACCTGGAAGCCGGCTGTCTGAAGGCCCCGCTGGACATCGGCATCGTCATCCGCGGTGGTGGCCGTGGCACCAGGCGCAGCCCGGCGGCCGATGGCGGCGAGCACCCGGGGTGACGACAGTGCCGGGCCAACCAGGAACAACGCGTCGGCCCGCAGCTCCAGGCGGGGCAGCAGCGTCTGCACGTCGCCGATGGCCAGCAGCAGCGTCACGCGGCCGCGGGCCAGGCTCAGGCGGTGCAGCCCGGGGGTGAGCGGTGGCCAGGCGTCCAGCAGCGCCTGCACCCGCTGAGCCGCGTTGCGGGTGTTGCTCAGCAGCGTGGGGGCGTGGGCCTGGCGCAGCGCCTCACGCGTGGGCGGGTGGCCTTCGATCGCCACGATGTCCAGTCGCTCGCAGCGCTGCGGGTCGGCGTCCCAGGCGGCCCAGGTGGCCAGAACCTGGTGGCCCA
>JAJTDE010000261.1 GCA_021298085.1 Rubrivivax sp. | reverse complement strand
TGACTTAAGCGGTACACACACCGCCCGTCCGCGCCTCAGCCAATAAACCACCCGGCGCGCGCAGCCTCGGACTCCCGCTTGCTGCGACAAAGATGTGAGACGCGGGGTGTTGAGCCCTCTCCTCTCACAACGAGTATAGACACATCTTTCTATCGACCGCGGGGTCTATGCCCTTAAACACCCCCCCCCTGAAGAGGGGTACAAATGCACAGAATCTCTGCAGCTGCACCACGCGCCTCAAAGAAGACCTGGACCAAGCGTCCGATGGTCCGTGCGGCAAAGGCCACGCGAATCTGGTGATGACGCGCCAGAGGTGGCAACGCGTGCACCTTGACTTCGGGTTGACCGCGAGTGTGATAGCGGAAGTGATAGCGATTGGCGCTTCGCGGGGCTTCTGACCAGTTCGCACGAGTTCGCAGAAGTGCGGGTAAGTGGTTGATATAATTGAGGTTCCCGGTGACGAGAGATCGCGTCGGCTGGCCTTGACATCCACTGTTAATCCGTAACTGTTAATCCGTAGGTCCCTGGTTCGAGCCCAGGTCGAGGAGCCAAAGTTAAGTGCTTGAACACAAAGGCCTTCTTCGGAAGGCCTTTGTCGTTTCTGGGCCGCTGCACGCGGAGCCAACAGGTTTGGCGCTTCAGCCCGCGGGCATGGCCTCCAGCACACGGGCTGCGCGCTGCAGCCCACCCAGCACCTTGTCCGCCACCTCGCTGGAGAACCCCGGCGGCAGTGCCCCCTGCACCTCGCCGATGACGGCCGGCGTGCGTTCAATGAGCGCCTGAATCAGCGGCTCTGCGGTCTCGCCATAGCCGAAACGCTTGGCGGTGCTGTTGAAGTGCCGCCGCTGGATGCGTTCAGCCAGATAGTGGCGGTTCTTCCCGACAAGGGCCATGGCGAGCTTGAGCTCGCGCGGTGACCACTGGTTGGGCCCATCACCCATGACGGGGTAGGCCGACATCACGTCATAGAGCGGCGCCAGCCGGTAGCGTCCACCGGGTAGCAGGTGGATGCTGAAATTCTTCGCGTGGCCATCCGGCGCGCGAAGCAGCCAGAAGAGCAACTGCGACGCCATCAGCGTGCGCAGGTCGCGCTCGGCATCGACCGACTGCTGAAGCAGGTTGAACAGCACGCCCAGCCCAGGGCCGCCTTCCGACTCGTACTTGACCAAGGGCGAGGTGCCTGTCGCCTGGCAGAAGTCCTCCTGCACCCGCCGAAGCAGCCGCTGGCCATCGGCCGACACGACCCTGTCGAAGCGCTCCACCACCAGCACCCGCTGCTGGCCAAAGGACGCAATCTCCGCCTTGGGCACCGGCAAGCCGTACGCCGCCAGCAGCTTCAGGCACAGCCACTCGTTGTCCACCGAGGTGCTGAAGTCGGCCTGCCGCCCGCCGACGAGCCCCATCGGCAACTTGAAGATGTGCGTGGTCGGCGTGGCGCCGCGCGGCTTCATCCAGCGGCCATTCCAGCGCAGGAAAGCGTCCTTTTCTTGCGCGCCTGCCAGGGAGATGCGGAAGTCGTCGTCAGGGTCGCGTGCTGCTCCGAATCGGTCAGGCGTCACGACCTCGAGCAAGTGGCGCTCGATGGCGGCGTCGTCCACCACGACGCCCTCGACCCGGTCATGTCCCTCGGGTGCCACATCCTCGGGCAGAAACTGCAGCGCGCCCACACAGTCGCGGCCGATGGCCGTCAGCAAGTCAAACGCCTCGACCGAGCCGGTTCGAAAACGCTCCGCCACCCGCTTGCGGATGGCCGGGCTGTCCGGCAGCAGGTTGTCGAAGTAGTGCTCGACCGCGGGGCCCTTGAGCGGCAGATCGCCCAGGCCAAAAGGCAGCGACAGCGACAAGGGGCGACCCACGGCTGACGCCCGCCAGGCGGGGTCGTACCGCAGCGCCATGTCGCCGCGGGCGCTGACAGTCCAGCGCCCTACGTAGGTGCCGTTGGCCCACAGGGCCAGGGCCTGGGTCTTGAAGCGACGGGCCATCTCACCACTCTGGCGGCGTGGTCACGGCATAACCCGGCGCCTGGGACGCGCCGGGCTCAGGCCGCATGGCCAGCCGCTGAGCCAGGCTCAGCTCCAGCCCGACCACCGCGCACCAGGTCAGCAGCTGCTTGACGCTGAGTTCATCCGCGTGGCCCTCGAGGTGCGAGACCCGGTTCTGACTCAAGCCCAGCCGCGCACCCACATCGGCCTGTGTCAGGCCTCGCTGCTTGCGCGCCGCGCGCAGCAGCTGACCGAGCTGGGTGGCAGTCAGCAGGGGCTGGGCAGCAGAGCTTGGAATGGCGCTTGAGGAGGTCATGGAACATCTGTTTGTCAGATAAACGGACTATATCTGCAAAACAGATACATCGCCAATAGCTGCATGTCAGATGCTGCCTGCCAAAACATCCTCCGACGCCATCTCGAAGCACATGCACATAAAACTATACATATTGATGGCAACAGCATCAGCATTTTGTATAGAATTATGTGTAAATGTCTGACACCTGCACCCTGGAGCTCCATGCAGCCGGCGCCTGGCATGCCGCGGCGAGTGTGAGCTTGCTCGGGCCGGAAGCCGAAGGTTGGAGGGCCAAGACGTACTCCGGCTATGCCGTCGACTGGGCGTTCGCGCACGCAGGCGCGGCCGACGCGCATGCCCTGTGCGCACGCTGGCCTGTCGGCCTGGAGCCCCACCAGGAAGATCACTGGCCCGTGCACCTCATCGACATGCTCCCGCAAGGTTACGGCCGGCAGGAGTTGCTTCGACGCATCGGACAGCCTGCCACAGCGGGTGTCGGCGCCGATTGGAAGCTGTTGCTGGCTGGCGCGGGCAATCCCATTGGCAACCTGCGCGTCAAGGAAGCGGCATGCCTGCTGGCGGCCAACACCGGGCCGTTGCGGGGGTTCACGGACAACGAGGTCGCGCACCGAGGCGACGAGTTCGCGGAGTACCTGGCCTCGCATGGACTGTTCGTCGCGGGCTCTTCGGGCGTGCAAGGCGAGTGGCCCAAGCTTCTCCTGACGCGCGCCGACGATGGACTGCTCTACCTTGACCACTCGCTGCCCGACGAGCGGGCCGCTCAACATTACATCGTCAAGTTCGGCCGAGGCACCGACCAACAGCTGGCCAGCATCCTGCGGCACGAAGCCCCTTACATGGGCATCGCCCGGCTTCTCGGTCTGCGGGTGCACGCGCCGCTGGCCCTTCGCCAGCGCGCACTCTTCATCCCCAGGTTCGACCGAGTCGCACAGGCTGGCGCGGTGACGCGGCTTGCCCAGGAAAGTATCGCCACGCTGACCGGCATGCCCGGCTTCGAGGCGGTGCCAAGCCACGACCAGGTGTGTGAGGCCCTCATTCGGCACAGCTCAGACCCGCAGGCCGACATCCTGGAATACATCAAGCGCGACATCACCAACCTGGCCTTGCTGAACAAGGACAACCACGCGCGCAACACCGCCGTCCAGCGCAGCTTCAACGGCCGCACCACCCTGACACCGCTCTTCGACTTCGCGCCGATGTACCTCCATCCCGACGGTATCGCACGCCGAATACGCTGGGAGGGCAACGACAACGGGCAGCCCGACTGGGCGCGGGTGGTGGAGCGGGTGTGCGAACTGGCGGCCCAAGGGCAGAGAACGAAGAAGGCTGGCCAGCAGAAGCGCCAACCCGCAGTAGCCCGCGAGGCACTCATTGCCGGGCTGAAGGCGATGGAGCCGGCCCTTCGGCACGTGGCTGCAGAAGGCAACGCCTTGGGTGTCGAGCCCGACGTGCTGAACCACATCCGGCCGCACCTCCTGGCCAGGGCAGACGAACTGGCGGCCCTGGGCTGACGACGATGGACAAGCGCTTCCACACACTCTCGGTTCCGGAACAGCTGCTGCTTCGCAAGCAGGCGGTTGACGACGTCTTGGCCCATCCAGAGTGGCCGCTTGCGCAGGCAGTCCGTCACCTGAAGAAGACGATGCGGCTCACCACGGCGGAGATGGCCAAGCTCTCGGGCGTGTCCCACCGGACGATGCAGGACATCGAACAGGAACGCAGCGAGGGGAGCGTGCAAACGATGAACCGCATCTTCGGCATGCTCGGCCTGAAGCTCACCGTGGCAAGAGCCGCCCGCGGCTCGACGCCGGCTGCCCATCAGGGCCGTGACCGCGGCCCCGACATCAGCAGCGCCACCCAAGCCAGCACAAGCAGCCCGGCAACCACCAACGAATAGGCCCTGTAGCTGGCCTCGGTGGGCAACACCGGCACGACGGACGGCCAGAAGTTGATGGCCGTGTGGAACACCAGTGCCACCACCACGCTGCCCGCGGTGCGGTTGGCCAGCCAGGCAAACACAACCGACATCGCCACGACGCTCAGCAGGAACAGCGCC
>JAJTDE010000100.1 GCA_021298085.1 Rubrivivax sp. | reverse complement strand
GTGACCTGGTCCGCAAGGGTCAGGTGCTGGTGCAGCTGGACTCCCGCGTGGAGCGTGCCGCCCTGGCCATGGCCCGCGAGAAGGCCGACCAGCTCGGCGAGATGAAGGCCACCAAGGGGGCCAGCGAGCTGGCGCAGCGCGAGCTGCAACGAGCGGCTGATCTGGTCAAGGACAACTTTATCTCCAAGACCTACTACGACCGCCAGCGCGCCGAGCTGGAAGTGGCCTCGGGCCGCGGCCAGCAGGCCGAGGAGAGGCGCCGCCTGGCGGAGCGTGAGCTGCAGCTGGCTGTCGCGCAGCTGGCCCAGCGCACCGTGTCGTCGCCGATCGATGGCGTGGTGGTCGAGCGCCTGGTCTCACCCGGTGAATATGTCGAACAGAAACCCGTGCTGCGCATCGCGCAGGTCGACCCGCTGCGCGTGGACGTGCTGGTGCCAGCGGCTGCCTTCGGGCAGGTCAGCCTGGGCAGCCGTGCGCAGGTGGTGCCGGAACTGCTGGCCCGTGAAAAGCGCCAGGCAACGGTCATTGGCATCGACCGTGTCATCGATGCCGCCAGCAACACCTTCCGCGTCCGCCTGGAGCTGCCCAACCCGGGCAACAAGTTGCCCCCCGGCCTGCGCTGCAAGGCCGAGCTGAGCGGCTCCGACGGCGCGCTGATCGGCGCCGTGGCCTCGGCCGACAGGCCCGCGCGCTGAGGCCGGGCGCCAGCGCGTTCGGGCGATGCCTGCACCCCACCCGCCTGCGTGCTGCCCATGTGGCTCCAGCGGTTGACCCACGCCTTCGCGGCGCGCTGGCGTCGCCTCGTGCGGTGGCCAGGGGCCGCACCGCAGCGCGCTTTCAGCGAGCCGCTGGAACAGCGGCTGCCGTACTCCGCTGACCCGTTGGGGTTGGCCGCCACGCTGGACGGCCTGACACAAGACACGGCCGCCAGCCATGCCGAGGTGCTGACGGCCAACGACGTCACCCCATCGTCGGCACGGCCCCTGACCGTGCTGGTGGCGGTGGACCTGCGTGTGCACGGCGCCGACACGCTGATCACCGATCTGGAAGCTGCCGCGCGGGAGCGGGGCGAGGACCTGCAGCTGCTGTTGCTGAACACCCGCCGCGGCGGGCTGCAGCAAATCACTGACGCCCTGCAGCGGCACCAGGGCAGTGTCGCGGCCGTCCACATCGTCAGCCATGCCCAGCCAGTCCAGTTGCTGCTGGGCGCGAGCCTGGTCGGCGCCGAACTGCTGGAGACAGAGTCGGCCGCGCTGCAGGCCTGGGCCGGCGCATTGGCGCCGGGCGCCGATGTGCTGCGGTGGGGCTGCGAGGCCGGTGCGGGTACCGAGGGTACCGCGCTGCTGCAGGGCCTGGCCCGGTGGACGTTGGCCGATGTCGCCGCCAGCGATGACCGCTCGGGGCACGTGAGCCTGGGCGGCGACTGGGCGCTGGAATCCAGCACCGGGCCGATCGAGGCTGGCGCGCCCTTCAGCGCCGGGTGGATGGCCGGCTGGCAGCACACCCTGGCCACCTTCACCGTCACCAACACCGCCAATGCCGGCGCCGGCAGCCTGCGCCAGGCCATCCTGGACGCCAATGACAGCCCGGGGCAGGACACCATCGTCTTCAACATCGCCGGTACCGGCGCCCACACCATCAGCCTGACCAGCCCGCTGCCGAGCTTCACCAGCCCGGTGGTGCTGGACGCCACGACCGACGACAGCTATGCCGCCAATGGCTACCGGCCGGCCATCGTGCTGGATGGTTCCGACCTGTTCGGTGATGGTCTCAACTTCGATACCGGGTCGGACGGCAGCACCGTGCGGGGCATGCTCATCCGCGACTTTGCCGGTGTCGGCATCGTTGTCGGATCGGCGGTGGAGGGTGTCCAGTTGCTGGGCAACTGGCTGGGTGCCATGGACACGGCCGGCAATGCCCTGCCGGGTGAAGCGAACGGATATGGCGTGTGGTTGGCGGGAACGCAGGCCCTGGTCAGTGGCAACGTCATGGCGGGCAACTCGTCCCTGGGTGTGGCCCTGTTCGGCCTGGGTGCCACCGAGAACACGGTCCGCGCCAACCTGATCGACGTCCTTCCTGACGGTCGTACCGGTCTGTCGAATGACGAGGCCGGTGTAGGCCTTTGGGATGGTGCCGCCAGTAACCTCATCGGAGGCGTAGACCCGGGTGACGGCAACGTCATCGCCTACAACGCGGCCGGCATCCTGATGGACGCCAACAGCGACCCGGCCGACGACAACGCGATCCTCGGCAACCGGATCTGGGGCCATGCGGGGCTGGGCATCAACCTCGGCTGGGGAACCGGTGTGTCACCTAACGACCCCGGTGATGTTGACATCGGAATCAACGACCTTCAGAACTACCCCGTCATCACCAGCGCCACCGTGGATGCCATCGGCCTGACCGTGGTGGGCACGCTGGTAGGCGAGGCGGTGACGACCTATCGCATCGAACTCTTCAGCAGCCGGCCCGACCTGATCAACACCAGCACCGGTGCCGTGATCCTGGACGGCCGTACCCAGACGACCAGCTTCGGCGACACCAACCCCCTGCTGCTGGGCACCGGCGGGACGGTGGGCAGGGAGAACATTGCACTGGCCCAGGTGGCGGCGCCGGACATCGAGCTGGCCGACGCCGGGGGAGTGGGTATCCTGCTGGATATCCAGGCAGGTGCCGCCGGCAGTGAGGTACGCGGCCTGGCCATCCTGGGCTCGGAGTCCATCGACCTGCGCATCCTGGCCGATGACGTGCACATCGAAGGCAATGTCTTCGGCATTCGGGCCAACAGCCTGGCCGACCCGAGCGCCGGCCAGCGCAGCGCCATCAACTTGGTGCAGATCGGCGACGCCGACAACGGCACCTTTCGCAACAACCTGCTGGCCTACAGCGGCCTGAACGCACTCGACAACAACAGCCGTGACGCCACGGGCTGGTTGATCGAAGCCAACGAGATTGCGCACGCGGCGCTGTCCAACAGTCACTACGATGTGCTGTTCTTCCAAGGGACCAACACCACGATCCGCGGCAACCTGCTGCGCGATTCGGCCTCCAGCGGTGTCGACGTCACCAACAGCACCGGCGGCATCGTCTTTGACAACAACACGGTCAGGGGCCTGAACGGCGGCGAGGGGCATGCTGTCACGATGTGGGGTGGCGCCACCGGCGTGCTGTACAGCAACAACGTGATCCGCGACAACCCCGGCGGCGGGCTGGTCATCGATGGCGGCACCAGCGTCCTGACGCGCAACCTCATCGTCAACAACGGCGGCCTGGCCGACATCGACCTCGGGCGCGATGGCATCCAGAGCAACGACGCCAACGACGGTGACAGCGGCCCCAACAACCGCCAGAACCACCCCTCGCTGAGCAGCGTGACCACCAACAACGCCGGCTCGGTGGCCATCACCGGAGATCTGAACAGCGAGCCCAACCGCCATGACCGGCTGGAGTTCTTTGCCACCAGCACCCCCGACGCCAGCGGGCACGGGGGTGCTCAGCGTTATCTCGGCCACTGGGACGTGATGACCGACGGCAGCGGTGACGCATCCTTCGGCACCGTGCTCTCGGCGGCCCTGGCACCGGGCGAACGTGTGATGGCCACAGCCACCGAAAGTGATGCCAGCTATACGGTCTTCCTGGCCACCTCGGAGCTGGGCCCCAACACCACGACCACGGTGGCGGGGCAGGGCCTTATCACGGTCACCACTGCCGGCGATGTGTCTGATGGCGACACCGCATCGCTGAATGCCTTGATTCTGGACCCCGGGGCCGACGGACTGATCAGCCTGCGCGAAGCCATCACCGCCGCCAACAACACGCCCAACGACGTGGCGGGCGCAGACCGTATCCGCTTCAGCATTGCGGGCACGGGCACCCACCTTATCGGCATCATGACGGCACTGCCCGAGATCACCGACGTGGTGGAGATCGACGCCACCACCGACGACAGCTTCGCCGCCAACGGCAACCGCCCGGCCATCGTGCTGGACGGCAACGACATCTCGGCCTCTGGGCTGGTGATGGGCACCGGCGGCGGCGGGTTGATCACCGGCCTGGTGGTGCGCAATTTCGGGCAGACGGGCATCGATCTGCAGGCGGGCAGTGTCAGCACGCGGGTGGTCGGCAACTATGTCGGGGCGTTGGGCACCGATGGTGAAGCCGCGTCGACCACCTTGCAGAACGGTACCACCGGCATCCGCGTTGCCGGAAACAACCACACCATCGGTGAAGCCGGCAACGGCAATGTGGTCAGTGGCAACGGTGCCGATGGCATCTTTGTGTTGGGCGACGGCCATGTGGTGCAGGGCAACCGTGCCGGAACCAGTGCGTCGGGGATGGTGGCGGTGCCGAATGCCGAAGCCGGCATCTCGATCTTTAACGGATCGGGCAACCAGATCGGGGGTGCCGCGCCTGGCAGCGGCAACTTGGCGTCGGGCAACACCCTGGATGGCATCAAGATCTACGGGCCTGCCGCGACCAACAATCTGGTCATCGGCAACCGCGTTGGCCTGAATGCCGATGCGTCCGCGGCCCTGCCCAACCAGACCCAGGGTGTCTGGGTCGCGCAGGGTGCCGAAAACAACCGTGTGGGAGGCACCACATCGGCCGAGGCGAACGAGATCGCCGGCAACAACCTGGGTGGCGTGCAACTGGCTGACAGTGGGACCACGGGCAACCGGGTGGAGGGCAACTGGATTGGCCGCAGCTCGGGTGGGCAGGTCTTTGCCAACAGCAGCGGCGTGGAGGTGGTTCAGGGCGCCGCCGGCAACGTGGTGGGTGGCACCGCCGCGGGCGCGGGCAACACCATCACCGGCAATACCTTCCATGGCGTGGTGGTGCGGGACAACGGCAGCATCGACAACGCCGTGCTCGGCAACCGCATCAGCAGCAACGGTGCACAGGGCATCGCCCTCAACAACGACGGCCCGACGCTGAACGACACCGACGATGTCGACACCGGCCCCAATGACGTGCAGAACCACCCGGTCCTGACACTGGTGCAGACGGGTGACGACACCCGGGTGGTGGGCAGCTTCCAGGGTGAGGCGGCCCGCACGCTGCGCATCGAGTTCTTCAGTTCGCCCGCGCAGGATGCCGGGGGTTATGGTGAAGGCGCCGTTTTGGTAGGCGACTCCACCATCACCACCGATGGCTCCGGCAACGCCAGCTTCGACGTCACGCTCACGGGTGTGGCGCTGACCGAAGGCCATGTGCTGACGGCCACCGCCACGCCTTGGATGACGCCTGGGGTTCCGGGCGGCACGTCAGAGTTCAGCCTGGGCGTGGTCATCCAGTCGCCCAACGGCGCACCGGTCGTCACCGGGCCGGCGGATCTTCAGACATCCGAGGACACCGAGCGAATCGTTCCCGGTGTCCGTGTGGACGACCAGGACTTTGGTGTGGGCACGGTGAACCTGCAGGTCACCCAAGGACGCCTGACCGTTGACCTGACAGGCGGCGCGCGTCTGGCGTCCGGGGCGCTGGGCAGCGGATCTCTGAGCCTGCAGGGCGATCTGGCCCAACTGAACGCCGCGCTGTCCAGCCTGCGCTACACCGGCAACCCGGACTTCAACGGACAGGACCACCTGTCGGTGATGGCCACCGACGCGGCCGGGCTGGCGGCAACCGCGACGGTGACGGTCTCGGTGGCCGCCGTCAACGACGCGCCGGTCTTCAGTGGCGACGCCGGCGCCCCCCCGTGGCAGCTGGATGCACCGGAGAACTCACCGCTGGCGGTCTCGTTCAGCGCCACCGACATCGATTCGCCGGTGCAGAGCCTGCGCGTCAGCATCGCGGGTGGCGCTGATGCGGCCCTCTTCGAGCTCGACACCAGCAGCGGCCAGTTGCGGCTCATCGCCCCGCGTGACCACGAGTCCCCGGCCGATGCCAACCGTGACAACGTCTATGAGGTCCAACTGCGCGTGACAGATGACCTCGGCGCCGCGGCTGAGCAGGCCTTCCGCCTGCGCGTGGCCACTGTGAACGAGGCCCCCGTGCTGGCTGTACCCGAGCGTTTGGAGCTCTTGCCCGGTGCTCGGGTGCGCAGTGTCGTGGGTACGGCGGCGGGCAGCGATGACGACCCGGCTGGCCTGAGCCAGTCCAAGATCACGACGATTCGTCTGCGGGTGGTGCCGGGCGGTGGTGAGGGCTCGCTACCGGGTCATGGCGGCTTGCCGGGTGGCCTTCCAAGTCTTCCAGGTGTTCCACCGGCGCCACCGGCGCAGGCCCCGGCACCGTCCTTCGGCCCACCCAGCCCGGCCCCGGCGCCCGCACCGACTTCTGACCCTGGCCCTGTGCTGGACACCGAGACCGCAGGCAGTGGCAGCACCAGCGCGTCAACACAGGCGCCCGTCGGTTCAGCACCCGCGTCCACGCTGGGCCAGTCACTGGGCTCATCACTGGGCCAGTCCATCGGCAAGCTGACCGCGTCCGACGTGCCGGGGGACGGCTTGCGCGACGAGGTGCTGGCACTCTTGCAGGGCGCCCTGCGGGAGGTGACCGAGCGGCTGGGCAGCCAGGGCAGTGCGGCGCAGGTTGACGCTCTGTTGGCGGCTTCCGGCACCGCGGGCACCGTGCCACTGTCGGCCATGCTGTTCGGCGCCACACCCATGGAGCTGACCCGGGCGCTGCTGCAGGAAGGCCTGGAACTGCGCAACGACGCCGCTGAAGGGCTGTCCTCCATGCTGGGCAGGGTGTGGGAGGTCGGGGCCCGCGACGGGTCTTCCGGCGAAGGTGCTGCCGATGACATCCTGGCGTCGCCGAAGACTGACGGCGAGCGCACGCGGGCCGAAGTGTGGCTGATTGAGATCACGCAGCCGGAAAAGATCGTGGGCGTCTCGGCCACGGCCGGCCTGGTGTGGTGGGTGACACGCGGCGGTGGGGTGATTGCCTCGGCGCTGATGGGTGTGCCGGCCTGGCGACAGGTCGACTTGTTGCCGGTGATGCTGGCGGCTGAGGGTGGCTCGGACGATGACAACGGCGATGACGACCGCCTGGCGCACAACGAGTCCACTGGTGCCAATGACGTGGCAGCGGCCCAGGCCGATGCCCAGGCTGAAGAACTGTTTGCACGCCGTGCCGCGTCGGCACCGGCGTGGCACTGAAGGGGTTGGCCATGAACCTGAAGTTGAGCGTGTCGGCCCTGCGACTGCCGCGAATCCTGGGCAAGCTGAGTTGGCGCGCCAAGCCCAGCCCCCTGGTGCAGATGAGTCTGGCGCTGGTGTCCATCTGCGGCATGCTGCTGGTGCTGGCAGACGTGCTGCTCGGGGTTTTCCCCAGCCATCGCGATGAACAGCTGAAGCTGCGCAAGCAGGTGGGCGAAGCCGTGGCCGTCCAGGTGGCGACGCTGCTGAAGGCGCGTGATACGGCAGCGCTGCAGGCCACGCTGCGCGATGTGGTCAGCCGTACGCCGGGGGTTCGCTCGGTGGCGCTGCGGCGCGCGGATGGCGAACTGGTCCTCAAGGGCGGCGACCACGAAGCGGCCTGGAAGGCGCAGAGCGCGGGTGGGGCTTCCATGGCTGAGCGCATCGATGTGCCCATGCAGGCCGACGGGCGGCGCTGGGGCAATCTGGAAATCGCGTTTGATACCGACAAGTCACCTTGGTGGAAGCAGTTGCTGCGCGAGCCGCTGCTGGTGACCATGGCCTTTGTGGGCAGTGTGGGCCTGCTGGTGTTCAGCCTCTACATGCGCCGCGTGCTGCAGCACCTGGACCCTTCACAGGTGATCCCCGAGCGGGTGCAGGGTGCCTTTGACGCCATGACCGAAGGCGTGGCCGTCCTGGATGCCCAGGGCCGCCTCCTGCTCACCAACCGCAGCTTCAAGGCGCTGAATGCCTGGGCGGCGCAGGTCAGGGCCGGGCAGGCGCTGTCGCAACAGGAGTGGCTGGTGTCGGGCCTGGGCCCGCTGGCTGCCACCCACCCGTGGATGCGCGCGATGGGAGAGCGGGCGGCGGTGTCGGGCCAGACGCTGCAGATCGAGCCCGCGCCGGGCCAGGTGCAGCACCTGGTGGTCAATGCGTCGCCCGTGCTGGACGGGGCAGGCCGAGCCCGTGGCTGCCTGGTGACCTTCAGCGACATGACTGCCTTGCAGCGCAGCAACCAGTCGCTGAGAGAAGCGCTGAACAACCTGAGCGCCAGCCAGGAGCAGGTCAAGCACCAGAACGAGGAGCTCAAGCGGCTGGCCACCCGTGACCCCATGACCGGCGCCTTCAACCGGCGCGCCTTCAACGAGAGCTGGGAATCGATGTTTGCCAGTGCGTGCAACACCAGGCTGGCGCTGAGTGTGCTGGTGCTGGACATCGACTTCTTCAAGAAGGTCAACGACACCCACGGCCACGGCGTGGGTGACCGTGTCATTCAGGAGGTGGCCAAGCTCCTGCAGGCCAGTGTCCGGCCTGTTGACATGGTCTGCCGATACGGTGGTGAAGAGTTTGTGGTGGCGCTTCCCGGGCTGGATGCCGGGGAAGCCCAGCAGGTGGCCGAGCGCATCCGCCAGGCCATCGAGATCCAGTGCGGGCCGGCCGTCAAGGAGGTGCCCGGCATGCGGGTGACGGCCAGCATCGGCGTGGCGCAGTACAACGCCGAGGCGAGAACATCGACCGAGCTGCTGGACCAGGCCGACCAGGCCCTGTACGCGGCCAAGAAGGGTGGTCGTAACCGGGTCTGCGCACACGGCAGTGCTGCGGCGGCGCTGGCAGAAGTGGACGGCTGAGTGGCCCGAGCGTCGTCAGAGGCCCTGGAGCCGCGGCTGCTGTACTCAGCGGACCCGCTGGGCGCAGCGGCGGCCTGGGACGGCAGCGCGCAGGCCTGGCGGGCCGCGGCGGTGCAGGCTTCGGGCGATACCCTGGCCGAGACTCAGCCCTTGCGGGTGATCGTGATCGACCACCGCGTGCGCGACGTTCATGACCTGGTGGCGGGCCTTCTGCAGGGTACGCCCGCGGGTGAACGCTGGGAACTGCTGGAGCTGAACGCCCACAGCGACGGCCTGCAGCAGCTGTCGAGATGGTTGGAGAGCCGGCGCGACGTGGCGGCCCTCCACCTCCTGGCCCACGGCGAGGAAGGTGCCCTGTGGCTGGGCCAGGGCCGTGTGGATGCGCAGGTCCTGCGGGCGCAGGCAGCGGTGGTGCAGACGTGGTCAGACGCCCTGCGCAGCGATGCCGACATCCTGCTCTATGGCTGCGATGTCGCCGCAACCGACCTTGGCCTGCAGTTTGTGGCGCAGTGGGCAGCGCTCAGCGGTGCCGATGTGGCCGCCAGCCGCAACACCACCGGGCAGGGCGGTGACTGGACCCTCGAGGTGCAGGCGGGTGTGGTGGAGGCACCCACCCTGGCTGCGCCGCAATGGTCTGGCCAGCTGGCCCTGACGCCGCAGGGCGGTGAAACACGTGTCAACACCTCCACCGATGGCCAGCAGACGCTGATCTGGTCCACCCGCCAGGTTGCCATGGACTCGAATGGCAACGTCATCGTGGTCTGGGAGGACGGTGCTGGCATCGATGGCGATGGCTCGGGGGTATTTGCGCAGCGTTATGGCGCCAATGGCGTTCCCCAGGGCGGGCAGTTCCGCGTCAACAGCGTCACTTCTGGCAACCAGGCCAACCCCGAAGTGGCGATGGACGTCCATGGCAACTTTGTCGTCGTGTGGAACAGCACCGGGCAGGATGGTTCCGGCGGGGGAATCTACGCCCAACGCTTCAATGCCAGTGGTGTGCCGCAGGGCAGCGAATTCCGTGTGAACCAGAACACCGCGGACGACCAGATGGCACCGGCCGTGGCCATGGATGCCGCGGGCAACTTCGTGATCACCTGGGAGAGCCGCAACCAGGATACCAGCGGCTGGGGCGTGTACCGACGTCACTTCAGCGCATTGGGTGTGTCGCTCAGCGGGGAACTGCCGGTTCCTGGTTCAACCAACGGCAACCAGCGCGAACCCGCCATTGCGATGGACAGCAGCGGCAACTTTGTCATCGCCTGGACAGACGAAGTGCTGGATGGCTCGTCCAGCGGTGTCTATGCGCAGCGCTACAACGCCAGTGGCACACCGCAGGGCGGGCAGTTCCGGGTCAACATCACCACCGCCGACGACCAGGGCTACCCCCAGTTGGCGATGGATGCCAGCGGCTTTGTGATCGCCTGGGAGAGCAACCTGCAGGACGGCAGCGAGTACGCGCTGATCGGGCGGCGCTACAACGCAGCCGGTGTCGCACAAGGTGGCGAGATGCTGTTGAACAGCACTACCACCGGAACCCAGTGGAACGCCAACGTAGCACTCGCCCCTGGCGGCTTCCTGGCAAGCTGGACCAGCATCGGCCAGGACGGGGACGTCGAGGGTGTCTACCTACGCCAGTTTACGCTCGACGGCACTCCACTGAGTCCGGAAGTCAGGGTCAACAGCAGCACTGCAGGAAGCCAGGACTTTGGCGGCGTTGCAGCCAACGCCCAGGGTCATGTAACGGTCGTCTGGAATGGCAATGGCACCGGCGACCCGACGGGGATCTTCATGCAGCGCTTCACGGCCGATGCACCGGGCATCAGCGTGTCCACCGCCGGCCCGCTGGCCACCACCGAGGCCGGTGGACAGGACAGCTTCAGCGTGGTGCTGGATTCCGCGCCGACCGCCAATGTGAGCATTGCCATCAGTGTCAGCCGAGCGCTGGAAGCGACGCTGTCCACGTCCCTGCTGACGTTTACCCCGGGCAATTGGTCAACACCACAGACGGTGATGGTGACCGGGCGCGACGATGCACTGGCCGACGGCAACCAGAGCTACGCTGTGGTGCTGGGCCCCGCGAGCAGCGCCGACAGCCTCTACAACGGCCTGAATCCGGCCGATGTGTCCGGCGTCAACGCCGGAACCGACACGGTCAACACGGTCACGGTCAACACCACGGCCGATACGCTGAACGGCAATACCAGTTCGCTGTATGCCCTGGTGGAAAATCCGGGCGCCGATGGCGTCATCAGCCTGCGTGAGGCCTTGACGGCGACCAACAACACACCCAATGGCAGCGGCGGTGTGGACCGCATCGAGTTCGACATTCCCGGCACCGGCATCCATGTGATCACGCCGCTGACGCCGCTTCCGGACATCAGGGACGGCGTGCGTCTGGACGCGCGCACCGACACCAGCTTTGCGGCCAATGGCAACCGCCCGGCCATCGTGCTGGATGGCAACAACCTGGTGGCCGATGGACTGGCCTTTTTGGCGGGTTCCGACGGCAGTCTGGTGCGGGGACTGGTCATCCGCGACTTTGCCGGCGCCGGCATCGAGTTGAACCCAGGCACCTCGGGCATCACCGTTGCCGGGAACTACCTCGGACGGCTGGGCCCGGACGGCGAGGACGCCGGCCCCGGCCAGGAGAACTACGACGGCCTGCGGGTCAGCGGCACCGGGCACACGATCGGCGGTGCGGCGCCGCTTGACGGCAACATCATCGCCGGCAACGCCGGTGACGGCGTCATCCTTCAAGGCACGGGCCACACCGTTCAGGGCAACTGGGTGGGCACCAACCCGTCGGGCGCCACGGGCCTGGGCAACGGGCAGGATGGCATCTCACCCACCGCCACCGCCACCCTGATTGGCGGCACGCTGGCGGGGCAGGGCAACGTCATCGCCCACAACCAGAGGATGGGTCTGGACATCTTGGGCGGTGGCACCGGCATCGCCATCCTGGGCAATCGCATCGAGGGCAACGGCACACTGGGCATCGACCTGAACGCCGACGGGGTGACGCCCAATGACCCCGGTGACGCAGACACCGGGCGGAACGGGCTGCAGAACTTTCCCGCGCTCTTCAGCGCGGGCACCTCGGGCGTCAACACCACGGTCGTTGGCAGCTTCAGCAGCCAGCCGGGCACGGCTTACCGCATCGAGTTCTTCAGCACGCCCACGGGTGATGCCGCTGGACATGGCGAAGGCAGTACCTACCTGGGTTTTGTCAACGTGGTCACCGACGGCAATGGCGATGCGCCCATCAACACCACCTTGAGCGGGGTACCGGTGGCACCTGGCCACGCCGTCACCGCAACCGCCACGGTAGACCTGGGCGGCGGCCAGTTGGGCAGCACCTCGGAGTTCAGCCGGAACGTCATGGCCACCATCGGTGGCCGAACCCTGTCGGGCTCCGTGCTGGAGGACGTGAATGGCGATGGCCAGGTGCTGGACGATGGGCGGGGGCTGTTCAATGCCGCGGTGACGCTCTACCTGGACGATGGCGACAACGCGCTGGACGCCGGCGACACCCGGGCTGCCAGCGTGGTGGCCGACGCGGCGGGCCGCTACAGTGCCAACAACCTCGCAGCGGGCACCTACTGGGTGGTGGCCGATTCGCGCAGCCTGCTGAGCGGCACCGGGCTCAACCCGGGCAGCGCCGCCGCTGACACGTGGGCGGAACAGACCTATGGCGCCGCCGGCAGCGTGGCCTGGAACGGCAGAGCCTATGGCTTCACCGCCGCCGCCGGCACCTTCTACGGCGGCCAGCGTCAGGACCGTGGTGACGATGCCGCCGGCCTGCTGTCGGCAGAACACGTCGTCCGGGTGGATGTCTCGGGCGGTGACGCCACGGCTGTTGACTTCGGCTTTTCCTTCAACGCCATTACCCACGGCCGCGACGGCGACGAGGTGGCCGGCGGCAACCGCAGCATCCAGGGTTCGCTGCGCCAGTTCATCCAGAACAGCAACGCCTTGGTGGGCATGCAGTCCAGCCAGTTCAGAATCACCCCGGCCGACCCGTCCTGGTTGGCGGGGCGTGCGGTCATCAGCCTGGCCAGTGCGCTGCCCGCAGCGACCGATGCGCTGCGGCTGGACGCCACCACGCAGACACTGTGGGTCGGCAACACCAACGCTGGAGACTTCAGGATAGCCTCCAGCACCGGCACCGAGCGGTGGCCGCTGCCGCCCGTGCAGCGCCCAGAGGTGGAGCTCCGCGGCTCACCCGGCAGCCCCAGCATCCTCGACCTGCAGGGCAGCGGCAGCCGCCTGTCCGGATTTGCCCTGCTGCGCACCGGGGTGGCCAACAATTCAAGCCATGCGGCCGTGCGCGTGATGGCCGATGGCGCGGTGATCACCGGCAATGTGTTTGGCGCCACAGCCACCGACCTGGGGGACCCGATCGCGGTCGGCCGGGTGCAGGCGGTGGGGATCCGGCTGCTGGGCTCGGCCAACGTCACCAACAACATCTTTGCCAACATCTCGATGCACGCGATCAGTGCCGAGGCTGGTGCCGATGGGTTCAGCATCGCCGGCAACCACATCGCGTTCCCCGCCTTGACGGGCAACACCCAGGCCGGCGTGGCGGTGCGCGATGTCACGGGCGGGCTGATCCAGGGCAACATCATCCTGAACTCTGGCGGCAACGCCATTGAGCTGCTTGTCAACGCCGACAACGTGATCATCGACGCCAACTCGTTGCTGGGCAGCGGTGCCTTGCCATGGGGTGAGGACAGCGCCGTGGACATCCTGGCGGGCTCGGACAACAACCTGCTCACGCGCAACCTGATCGACGGCAGTGTCGGAAACGGCGTCTTCATCAGCGGCTCACAGGGCAATGTGATTGGACAGCCTAGCCAGGGCAATCAGATCACCGGCAACGGCGGTAACGGTATCGTCGTCACCAACGCCAATGGCACCCGCATCCGGGGCAACCACATCGGCACGGACGCCAGCGGGACGCTGGTGGACGGCCAGGCCCGCAACGGGGTGGACATCGGCAGTGGGTCGACCAACACGCTGCTCGGCGGCGTCGGGCCCGGTGAGGGCAACCGCATCGCCCACAACGGTATGGACGGCATTTCCATCGACAACGCGGCGGGCAGCGGCCATGCCTTGCTGGGCAACCAGCTCTGGGGCAACGGCAGCCTGGGCATCGATCTCAACGACGACGGGATCATCAACCCGCTGGACCCGCTGGATGCTGACAGGGGCCCCAATGGCTTGCAGAATCACCCGTTGATCACCTCGGCGACCCGCGCAGGTGGAAGGTTGACCATCGAGGGCAGTCTCCAGGCGCAGCCCTTCACCAACTACCGCATCGAGCTGATGACGCTCAGCCCGGCGCAGGCCGACGGCAGCGGCCACGGCGAGGGTGCCGAATTCCTCAGGGCGGTGGACGTCATCACCGACGCGGCGGGAAACGCCCGTTTCAGCGTGGCCAACCTTCTCTCTGCCGTGCCCGCGGGCAATGTCGTCACCGCCACAGCCACGGTCATCACCGGCAGGGCCGCTTTCGGCAGCACCAGCGAATATGCGCCCAATGCGAGCATCCTGGCCGTCAACAGCGCACCGGTGCTGGACAACACCGGCGCGATGGTGCTGACCAGCATCGACGAGGACGCGGTCAACAACCCCGGCCAGACTGTCGCCTCGATCATTGCCAGTGCCGGGGGTGACCGCATCACTGACGTCGACGCGGGAGCACCAGAGGGCATCGCCGTGACCGGCTGGGCCGTCAGCGCCATGCAGAGCCCGGGCTGGTTCGAGTTCTCCTTGAACGGCGGCCAGGAGTGGCAACTGCTGCCGCAGCCGGGCACGCTGGGTGCCAACCTGGCGGTGCTGTTGCGCAGCACCGACCTCATTCGGTTTGTGCCCCAGGGCGTCGACGCTGAAGCGGTCACCCTGAGCTTCCGTGCCTGGGACGCCAGCAGCGGTGCCGCTGGCGATGTGGCCAGCGTGGCCAGCACCGGCGGCAGCTCGGCCTTCAGCACCGCCACCGAGACCGCCAGCCTCACCGTCACCGCCGTCAACGACGCGCCGGTCATCACCAGCAACGGCGCCGGTGCGGTGGCCAGCATCAGCCTGCCCGAAGGCAACACGGCGGTCACCCGCGTCGCGGCGGCGGACGCCGATGGCCCAGTCCTCAGCTACGTGCTGGCCGGTGGCGCTGACCAGGCGTTGTTCGCGGTGCAGTCCACCACTGGCGACCTTGTGTTCCTCAACCCGACCCGTTTTGCGGGCCGAGCCTCCGCCAACGGTGACAACGTCTACGAGGTCGTGGTGCAGGCCGACGACGGTGCCGGCGGCACGGACACGCAGACCCTGCAGGTGACGGTGACCGCGGTAACCCACACGGTGATCGTCAGCACCACGGCTGACGACGCGCTGGCCAACGACGGCGACACCCGCAGCGTGCAGGCGCTGCTGCTCAGCCCGGGCAGCGACGGCCTCATCAGCCTGCGCGAGGCGCTGGTGGCCACCAACGCCACACCCAATGGCAGTGGCGGCGCTGACCGCATCGTCTTCGACATCGCCGCGCCGCTGGTCGCCGGCACGCACCGGGTGGCGCTGACCCGGCCCCTGCCCACGGTGACCGATACGCTGATACTGGACGCCAGCACCGAGCCCGATGCGCTGGCCACCGGCGCGCCGGTGGTGGTGCTGGACGGCTCGGCGTTTTCCGGCAGTGGCCTGGTGCTGACCCCCGCGGCAGCCGGTAGCCTGGTGCGTGGCATGGCCATGGAAGGCTTTGCGCAGGCGGCGCTGTGGCTTCAGCCAGGCGTCAGCGGCGCCCGGCTGGAGG
>JAJTDE010000017.1 GCA_021298085.1 Rubrivivax sp. | reverse complement strand
GCTCGTCGATGAAACGGGCCAGCGCCTGAAGTGCCTGCGCACGGGTGACGGGCCAGGCAAAGGTGGCCAGCTCGCCGACGTGGGTGGGGAAACGCTCGTTCACCAACGCCAGCACCTCGCGTGTGGTGCCATCGGGGGGAAAAGTCGGTGCCTGGCGTGCGCCCGGGCCGCCCGGGGGGCCGTCCTTGCCGAAGGATTCGCGGTTGTCGGCGTCGAAATTCCACTGGCCGCCTTCGGGCTCGCCGGTATGGGGGTTGATCAACACGCCATGCCGACGGCGCATGTCGCGGTAGAAGAACTCCAGCCGCAACTGACGGCGCGACGCCGCATGCGCGGCAAAGCTGTCCAGGCTGCAGAGGAAGTGCCGGTCCTCGCGCACATGCAGCGGCAGCTGGCACTGCGCGGCGACGGCCTTCAGGGCCTGCAGCACGCGCCAGTCGCCCGGGTGGCTCAGCACCAGTCCCTGCGGACGCAGCGTGGTGACGGCCTGGCGCAGTTCGGCACCCAGGCTGCCCAGGTTGGCCGGGTCGTCCAGGCGGCGGTAGTGAAGCGCGACCCCGTCGTCCAGCAGCTCGCGGGCAAAGTGGCGCATCGCGGCCAGGAACATCGCCGTGCGCACACGGCTGGAAGGCACGTGGGTGGACTCCTCCACCACCTCGGCCATCCAGGCGGCGTCCTGCGTGGTGTCAAAGCCGTCCCAGGCCGACGCCTGGCGGTCGAGCTGATCACCCAGCACGATGACCAGGTGGCGCAGCGGCTGAGGCATGGGGTTGGCGGTCGACAGGCTGGCCATGATCACCCCCGCGGCGTGGCTGCCAACGGCTGTCCAGGCGTGTCGCCAGCGCGCTGGCGGCGGTCTCGGCGGCAGGCTTCGGAGCAGTGGCGCACCTCGTCCCAGCAGCGGGCCCAGGCCTTGCGCCAAACCATGGCCCGGCCACAGGTGCTGCAGGGTTTCTGGGGCAGGTGGGCCTTGTTGCCCTTGAATCCTTGGCTGCTGCGTGTCATGGCGAGTGGGTCATGGCTCAAGGTCGAACAGGTCTGGCTGTTGGGTTGACGGCGCAGCGCTCGCGGCGCCGCGGCGTGCCCGGGTGGCGCGTCCGCCTGCGGTTGCCGCGGGCCCCGCCTCCGGTGTGCGCGCACGGGCGCCGCTGGGTGCCAGGCCGCTGCGGCGAGAGCCATGCCGCTGCTGGATGTCGCCGGCCTCGGCGCGGGCCTCGGCACTGCCCCGCCAGTGGTACAGGCGCTCCTTGGCCAAGGCCAAGGCCTCGCGTTCGTCGACGATGGGTCGCGGGTAGGCCGAGGTGCCGATCTCCGGAACCCATTGCCGGACGTAGGCGCCCGTCGGGTCGTGTTCGGCGGCCTGCTTGGCCGGCGAGTAGATGCGCAAGGTGTTGATGCCCGTGGTGCCCGACTGCATCTGCATCTGGCTCCAATGGATGCCGGGCTCGACATCCAGAAACTGACGCGCCAGGTGCAGGCCCGGCGACCGCCAATGCAGCCACAGGTGGTAAGCCGCAAAGCTGACCAGCATCGCGCGCATGCGGAAGTTCAGCCAGCCGGTGGCGTTGAGCTGGCGCATGCAGGCGTCGACCATCGGGTAGCCCGTCATCCCACTGCACCAGGCCTGCAGGCGTTGCCGGTCTTCCGGCCCGCCTTCGCGCAGGCCGTCAGCGCTGCGCGCGAAGTTGCGCCACTCAATATCGGGCTCGTCCTCCAGCTTCTGCATGAAGTGGCAGTGCCAGCGCAGACGGCCGCTGAAGCCGCGCAGGTGATAGGCAAACCGGCTGGCAGCCGACGTCCCCTCGGCCTGCAGTTCGGCGATCCGCTGCTCGGTGGCCTGGTGTACCTGGCGCATCGACACGGCGCCGAAGCTGAGGTGCGCGGACAGCCGCGAACAGCCAGCGGCCGCGGTCAGCGGGCTTGACAGCGCACGGCGGTAGCCGTCACCTCGGTGCTGCAGAAAGCTGCTGAGCACCTGTTGGGCCGCCGCTTCGCCGGCCGGCGGCGTGGGCCGGCTGCTGGCCGCCCTGGCCCGAAGCGAAGGCGACCACTCACCGGCAGACCAGGCCCCTACCGGCCGGCACTCAGCATGGCCAGACAGCGAGCCCCCGCTGGAAGGTGCCGGTACAGGCTGCGCATCCATGTGCTGCTGCCAACGCCCCGCCCAGCCCTGCCGAGACCGCAGGCGCCGCACCACGCCGGTCTGTGGCCACTCTTGCCAGCCGACGCCCCTGGCACGACACCACACGGCCACGGCCTTGTCGCGCTCGTAGCTCCAGCCGGGTCCCGTCTCTTCATGGCTGAACAGGTGGGTGAAGGCCTGCTGACGGTACAAGGCCTCCAGCACCTGTGTCATGTCGCCTTCGCGCCTGAGTGGGTGCAGTCCCAGCGCTCGCACGGCCGGCAGCAGCGGCTCCACCGCGTCCAGCCAGAACCGCAGGTGCTGCGCGTCCCACTCGGGGCTGTCCAGCCACGCAGGCTCGGCCACCCAGAGCGCGGCCGCCTCGTCGCAGGACAACGCGGCCGTCAGCGGCGCATGGTCGCTCAGGCGCAGGTCACGCTTGAACCAGACGATGGCACGGGTGGGCATGGACGGCTGCGGCCTGCTGACGCCGATGCCGATCAGGCCTTCTTGATCCAGGCGTTGCACCAGCCCTTGGCGGCCACCTGGCGCGTGCCAAACAGCGGACAGCCGCCCCAGGGATCACTGGCCTTGGCCTGGTACAGCTGGCAAGTGGCGCAGTTCTGCCCCGGCTGGAACTTCGGCCACTTGGCGCGGTCCACCTTGGCGGCGTCGTGGACGTAGCCCTGCGCCTTGGCCAGCGGGTCGTTTTCATCCAGCCGAGCGGGCGCCTGCGCAAAGGCGATCGGCGCGAAGGCGCTGCCGGCGGCGGCCATCAGAAAGACACGGCGGGGGCGGGCATTCGCCTGAGGGTCACGGGATGTCATGGTCACTCCTTGAGATGCGGATCGGTTGCAAGATCATGCGAGGCCGAAATGTAGGCAAATCTGCGTCACTTTGATTATGATGACCGTATCCACCAAGAGTTTACCGCTGATATTCAGCGTCAAACCTGCGTCACTCTCTTTCTGACACACCATGGACAAGCACGACACAGGCCCTGCGCCCGTCGACGGACCTCGGTTTCGAAGCGGCGCCGTGGCGCGCATGCTGGGCATGCCGGTGAGCACGCTGCGCGTCTGGGAACGGCGCTACTCGCTGGGCGGTGCGCAGCTCAGCGACGGAGGCCACCGGCTCTACAGCGCCGCCGATGTGCAACGTCTGGCACACATCCGGCGCCTGAACCTGCTGGGGCACGCCATCGGCTCGCTGGCCGCGCTGGACGCCCAGGGCCTGCGCGAGGTCAGCGCAGCACATGCGCAGGCCAGGGCAGGCGGGGCGCTCGCACCGTTGACGGACAACAGCCTGGTGCTGCCGGCGGAGCCCGCCCCCACCACGCAGCCGCAGGACCTCCTGAACGACCCGGAGAACCCGGACGACACGTCGCTCGACGCCACACCGGCGGACACCGCAGCAGCACCACGCCAGGCCAACGTGCGGGTACTGGTGGTGGGCACGGCATTGGGGCAGCGGCTGCAGCATGGCGCCTTGCCGCCGGGCTTTACCCTGGCGGCCGTCTGCGACGACCTCGCCCAGGCCAGGCGCATGGCCAGCTCCACACGCACCGCCCTGTGGCTGCTGTGGGCGCCGGGACTGCACGTGCCGGACGTGCTGCGCGCCCAGCAGGCGGCCCAGCGGGCCGGCGCCGTCCGTCTGGCGGTGGTCTACGGCTTCGGCCGAGCCGACGACCGTCAACGCTGCGAGGACGCTGGTGTGGCCCTGCTGCACGAGAGCGCCAGCCCCTCCCAGCTGGCCCAGTGGATTGCACAGCTGCGCCCCGGTGGGGATGAGCAGCGCACGCGACGCCCGCTGGCCACCACGGCCCTGGAAGCCTTTGGCACCCTGCCAGACTGGGTGGATGCCGTGGAGCCCCCGGCCCGCCGTCACGACGACGTGGCCCTGGCCGACTTCGCCGCACTGTCCAGCACCGTGGCCTGTGAATGCCCGCAGCACGTGGCCCAGCTGCTGATGCAGCTGTCGCACTTCGAGCTCTACAGCGCCCAGTGCGCCAACCGCTCGCCGGAAGACGCCCAGCTGCACCGCTACCTGCAGCGGGTGGCCGGGCATGCGCGCGCGCTGTTCGAACACGCGCTGGAGAAGGTTGCGGTGCACGAAGGGTTGATGACGCCGCCATGACCCACGCGCCAACCGACACCCACCCCAGCCCCTGGGCACGCCGGCTCGGCTATGCCGGGCTGCTGCCCTTTGTCGGCGGGGCCGCCATGGTGGCCCTGGTGGAGCCGGCGATGCGCCAGGCGCCGGCCTATGCGCTGCTGGCCTATGCCGCCACCATCGTGGCCTTCCTGGGCGGCGTGCATTGGGGCGCGGCCATGCGTGCGCCTGGCGCGGTGGCGCCCACCCGCGCGCTGGCGTGGGGTGTCCTGCCCCAGCTGCTGGCCTGGGGCGCACTGCTGTTGCCCCTGCCGGTGGGGCTGCTCACGGCCGCGGCGCTGCTGGTCCTGTGCTACGCGGTGGACCGTCACCTCTACGTGGCGCTGGGCCTGCGCCACTGGCTGGCGCTGCGCCTGCCGCTGACGATAGGCGCCGCTGCCAGCTGCACCGCAGCCGGTCTGTGGATCACGCCCTGGGCCTGAGGCCGCTGCGGCGGGTGGCGCAGCAACGGCGTCACCTGCGCGCACAATCGGCGCCATGTCCCACCCCGACGACCCGCTGAACCAGCAGGCAGTGCCGCCCTCTTTTGTGGCCGTGTTTGTGCCACCAGGCCGCATCAAGCCCGTGATCAGCCGCGAGGAACTGCTGGAACGCTACGGCTTCTGCGAGGACCTGGCCCAGCTGCTGACCGAGACCGCACTGAACCAGCGCCATGCCTTGCAGGTGGGTGAAAGCGACGTGCTGGACAGGGTCGCCCAGGGGCTGGCGGCCGGCGGCGCGGTGCCCAGCGAGGGCGAGGCACAGTGGGTGCTCAGGCGTCTGGCCGAGCTGCTGGACTGGCCGGCACCTGGCTGAGCGCCGCTCAGCGTTCGCGCACCACCAGGCTCTGCGTGGCCCGGCCGATCAAGCCCCGTTCGTCGTAGAGGGCTGATTCCGCCAATCCGCAGCCGTTGCCACCCAGCTGCGTCCTGGCGTCCAGCATCACCCACTGGCCCACCGGGCGGCGCAGCAGGTTGACGGTGAGGTCGCTGTTCACGAAGGTGTAGCGGGAGAAGTCCAGCACGGCACTGACACCGTTGCCGGAATCGGCAGCCACCAGCACACGCTGGTACGCGGACGTCACTTCGCCCAGCACCAGCGGGTGCACCAGCCTGAACCACACCGCACAGGGGCCGTTGAAGATCCTGCCGTCACGGCTGCGGTTTTCCACGAGATGGGCATAACCCAGCGTGTGCGCGCGCTTGAACGGCATGGCCACCGGCAGGGCATCGGCCAAGGCCAGGGGCGGCATCGGCAGAGGGTGGCCCTCGGTGCCGTCAGGCACGGCGACGTCGCTCTCGCGCTGCAACAGGGCCGTCAGCCGCACAGCCTCCTTGCCACCCACCAGCATGCGCGCCGAAAAATGCCCGGCGCTCTTGCCCACGTAATCGGCGCACACCTCGATGTGCAGCGGGCCGATGCCCACCGGCCGAATCAGGTTGGCCGTCAGGCGGGCCAGATGGGTCAGGCCATGCGCGGCGCCGGCGGCTTCGAAGGCGCGGCAGGCCATGGCAGTCGGCGGGCCGGCATGCTGGTGGTTCGGGTCCCAGGGCCCGCGTGTCAGCTCGGTGGCGTGCGGCAGCCCGTCGACATCCAGGATGTAGGCAGCAGCAGGGGCATCAGAAGGGCTGGAAGGGCTGGAAGGACTCATGGCGGGTCACTCGAACTGGCAGGCTTGGCCGGCACCCACGGCATGGATCTGTGCAAAGCCGGCGCGGGCACGCTCGCCGGTATTGTCGGTGTCCGCGGTGACGGCCAGCTGGGCCGCCTGGGCCTGTGGGCCGAAGAGTCGCCGGGCATCGGCACCCACATCACGGCGCTCGTCCACCCAGCGGCCCGCGGCCTCGGCGCCGCTGCGCAGCACCAGCATCCGTGTGCGGTCGGTATAGGCATTGGGCGCTTCAGTGCCCACGGGCTGCCGGTTGTCCCAGACGTAGTTCAACGCGGCATCGGGTACCTGGGGGCCAAACAGCGCCCGTGCCACGCGCAGCTGGGCCCGCAGGGCCAGGCTCTTGTCGGCGTCGGGCAGCCGCAGGCTGAGGTACAGGCGGGCGGCGTAGTCGTCACCCGACCTGCGCTGCATGTCAGCGGTCTTCAGCGGGGCGTCGACACGCCAGCGCCAGCACAGCACCGGCGTCTGGCGGAAGTCCAGTGTCACGTCACGTGCCATCAGCGACATGCTGCCTTCGGAGTGCACCACCAGCGCCGCTTCGCCCTCCCAGCGCTGGCGCTCGAAGCGGTTGGGCGTGAGATCGGCCTTGAGGCGTACCTCGGCAAAGGGCTCCAGGCCCTGGCCGAAACGCCCCAGCCAGACCACGGCCGGGGCGTCAGCGGCAGCCGCCGGCAGCGCCGAGACCACCCCGACCAGCAGCGACAGCCAAAGGCGCCCCATGGGCGACGCGGGACATTGCATCCGGAAGATCTCCTAGGGTCACCCTGGGCACGGCGCCACAGCCGGGCTGGCATAGTGTGCCCCAAGGGTCAGCCGTGCTGGCTGACGACTCGAGCTTCCACCCTGGAGATCGCCATGGCCACCGCCAAACTCAAGAAAGCCTTCGACACCGCCGTCAAGGAGAGCAAGGAACTGCCGGAAAAGCCGGACAACGCCACCCTGCTGAAGATCTACTCGCTCTACAAGCAGGCCACCGAAGGTGACGTGCAGGGCTCGCGGCCGGGCATGCTGGACATGGTCGGCCGCGCCAAGTACGACGCGTGGGCGAAGCTGAAGGGCACCAGCAGCGACGACGCCATGGAGTCCTACGTGGACCTCATCGAATCCTTGAAGTAATACGCGGCGCCGCGCAGCCTTGGCAGCACCACCCGGTGTCAGTACAGGCCGCGCAGACGCCCTTCCAGCGAGGCCGCCGTCAACGGCCCGATGTGCCGCTCCAGCATACGCCCCTGGGCATCGATGATGAGTGTGGTGGGCAGTGCTGAGCTGCCGATGGCCTCACCCACCTGCTGGCGCGGGTCGAGCAGCACGTTGTCCAGTCGGTAGGGCTGACGGCCCAGCCACTGCTGCACCTTCTCTGGGCTTTCGCCCTGGTTGACAAACACAAAGCGGATGCCGGTGTGGCGCTGCTGTGCCTGCGCGAAGACGGGCATCTCGGTCACGCAGGGCGGGCACCAGCTGGCCCACAGGTTGACCACCATCGGCGCGCCTGGCTGCTGGTGCAGCTGGACGTGCGGCCCTTGCAACGACACCAGCGTCACCGCCGGCAGGTTCGGCCGCTCGTGCACACCCAGCACGGTCGACACCATGGCCCAGAACGCCAGACCGGCCGAGGCCCCCAGCGCCAGTGGGCGCCGGGTCAGGGGGTAACGCCAGCCCCCGGCAAGCAGCACACCCACTGCAGCAGCCAGGCCTGCCTCGGGCAACCAACCACCGTCGCGGATCTGGACAATCTGCAGCAGCGTGTCGATCCAGCCGCCGGGCGACGACCCGCCGGCCAGGGACTGCGCATAGGCAGGCCAGGCCAGCGCCACAAACCCGGCCCGCGACGCCACCAGGCCGATGCCTGCCGCCAGCAGCAAGGTACGTGCACCCTGCCGCCGCGCCGACACCGGATACGGGCGCAAGACGCGGTCACTCAACCACGACGCGATCCACCAGCCCAGCAGCATCAGCAACGGGTTCAACGGCAGGGCCAGCGGCCCCAGTTGCACGGTGGCCAAGACGGCGCGCGCTCAGCTGATCTTCTGCAGCTTGTCGTGGATGCGGCGCACGGTGCGCCACACCCCCCACAACACCAGCGGAACCGCCGCACCGGCGGCGATCTCGGGCTGCAGCGGCAGCCCGGCCCTCTGCGCCGCCTTGGCCGCATACAGCAACAGGCTGATCACGTAGTAGCTGATGGCCGCGATGGACAGGCCTTCCACGGTGCTCTGCAGCTTGAGCTGGAGCTCCTGGCCGCGTGTGAGCTTGGCCAGCAGCTGGTGGTTCTGCGCCTCGGTGGCGATGTCCACGCGGGTACGCAGCAAGGCACCGGCGCGCTCGATACGCTGTGACAGCGAGTGCAGGCGATTGGCGGTGGAATCCACCGTGGCCATGGCCGGAGACAGACGCCGCTGCATGAACTCGCCCACCGTCTGCGTGCCGGAAATGGGCTTCTCGCGCAGTTCGGCGATGCGTTGCTTGACGATGGCGTGGTAGGCCTGCGTGGCAGAGAACCGGTAGCCATGTTCGGCCGTGGAGCGCTCGACCCGCACCGCCAGCGCAGTGAGCCTGTCCAGCAGCGCCTGGTCGGAGACGGCACGGTCTTCCAGCTCCGCGGTGATCTGCGCCAGATCGGCTTCGCAGGCGGCGAGCATGGGCGACAGCGACTTGGCCACCGGCAGGCCCCGCAAGGCCACGAGTCGGTAGATCTCGAGTTCGAGCAGGCGCTGGCTGATGCGGCCAGCCCGGGTGGGCGAGGTGCCCGGGGGCGCCAGCACGAGCATGCGTTCAAAGCCGGTGTCACGCAGCCGGAAGTCGGTCACCACGCAGGAGTGTCCGCGCTCCGCACTGGCTGGCGGCCCCGGCTGGGCCGCAGCCGCGCCAGCGGCACTGCCCGCCGGCTGAAGCACCGCCGGGTTGCCCATCAGCGAGGCCACCACCTGGCGTTCGCCAAACCAGGTGCGGGCCTGGTCAAGTGCGGCGTGGGCATCGCAGAGATCGGCGTGGAGCATCACCAGCTTGATGGCTGCCAGCGTGCGCCCGGGCAGCTCAGCCAGCCAGCCCGCCGGCAAGCCCAGATCGGGGAGGAGGTCTGGGTCGACTGCACCCAGGCCGGCCTGGGCAGGCAGTGGCTGGCACCAGACATAACGGGTGAATTCAGTGTGCCGCTCCCAGGAGAGTTGCCCCTGCGGCAGCAACAGCACGCAATAGTTGCCTTTCAGGTCAGACGCCGCCAGGCCGGCCTGACCGGGCAGGCGACGCAGGTGCTCGAGTTCCTGCTCACGCCGGGTGTCCTCGTTCAGGAGAGCGACCGACACCACCAGCGCGGGCAGCGTGATGGTCGACGAGGGCCGGGCGTGCACCTCGTCGTGCAGCACCCGTCGCTGGGCATCGTCAGGGGGCAGCAGGCGAGGTGGCGTGTTCTGGCTGGACATGGACATGGGCATGGCAGCAGCGCTGTGCAGCAGCGCCTGCAAGACTTGACACTGTAACCACCCTCGGCCAAGCCCGGATAGGCCGGGGCTTGTGGAAGGCGCATCATCCGGGTTCACCCATTGCCGCAGGAGCTTGCACCGTGCCCACCTTGAACGTCAACGGCCGCCCACGAGAGCACCAGGCCGAACCCGACACGCCCCTGCTGTGGGTGCTGCGCGAACACCTCGGGCTGACCGGCACCAAGTACGGCTGCGGCATTGCACAGTGCGGCAGCTGCACCGTTCACATCGACGGCGCGCCGGTGCGCAGCTGCGTCATGCCGGTCTCGGCACTGACCGGCCGCCAGAAGGTCGTCACCATCGAAGGGCTGTCGCCCAAGGGAGACCACCCGCTGCAGAAGGCCTGGGTGGCGCTGGACGTGCCGCAGTGCGGTTACTGCCAGAGCGGCATGCTGATGGCAGCTGCTGCCTTGCTGAAGGACAAGCCCAAGCCCACCGAGGCCGACATCGATGCGGCCATCACCAACATTTGTCGCTGCGGCACCTACAACCGGGTGAAGGCGGGTATCCAGCGTGCGGCCGGCATGCCCGTCACCGCGTCCATCGACATCGTCCACCTGCCCACCCGGAGCGCTTGATGAACACCGTCAGCCGACGTCAATTCCTCGGGGTGGCCAGTGCGGGCACCGCCGGCGCCCTGGTGCTGGGCTTCCCCACCAGCGCCGCGTCACAAACCACCACGGCGCCCGATGCTGCCGCCGAGATCACGGCCTGGGTGGTCGTGCAGCCCGACGACAAGGTCATCATCCGCATCGCCCGCAGCGAGATGGGGCAGGGCACGCTGACTGGCCTGGCCCAGCTGGTGGCCGAAGAGCTGGACTGCGACTGGTCGCGGGTCACCACCGAGTACCCCACACCGGGACAGAACCTGGCGCGCAAGCGCGTCTGGGGCAACTTCTCCACCGGCGGCAGCCGCGGCATCCGCGAAAGCCAGCGGTATGTGCGCCAGGGCGGCGCCGCCGCCCGCATGATGCTGGTGCAGGCCGCCGCCCAGGGCTGGGGTGTCCCGGTGGGCGAGTGCCAGGCGGCGCGCGGCGTCGTCAGCCACCCGCCGAGCCAGCGGCGCCTTCGTTATGGCCAGCTGGCCGCCCAGGCCGCCCAGCTGACACCGCCGGCCGACCCTCCACTGAAAGACCCCAAGACCTGGACCCTCGCCGGCCAGAACCTGGCCCGGCTGGATACGGTGGACAAGACCAACGGCGCGCAGGTCTACGGCGCTGACCTCACGCTGCCGGGCATGCTGCACGCCTCGATCCGCGCCTGCCCCGTCTTCGGTGGCAAGGTGGCCGGCTTCGACGCGGGCACGGTGATGGCCATGCCCGGCGTGAAGAAGGTGGTCCGGGTGGGCGACAACGCCGTGGCCGTGGTGGCCGACACCTGGTGGCGCGCCCACAAGGCACTGACGGCGCTGAAGATCGACTGGGACAATGGGCCGCATGCCACGGCCCAGCAGGTCGGCATCGATGCGATGGTGGCCAGCGGCCTGAACGCCGAACAAGCCGTGGTGGGCAACAGCCAGGGCGATGCGCGGCAGGCACTGGGCGGTGCCGCGCGGCGGCTGGAAGCCGTCTACGCCTACCCGCACCAGAACCACGCGACGATGGAGCCGATGAACGCCACGGCGCGCTGGACGGCCCAGCGCTGTGAGGTCTGGACACCCACGCAAAACGGTGAGGCGGCGCTGGCCGCGACGGCCGAAGCCGCCGGGCTGCCGTCCACGCAGTGCGAGGTCTACAAGATCCACCTGGGTGGCGGCTTCGGGCGTCGCGGCGCCGTGCATGACTGGGTGCGCCAGGCGGTGGCCATCGCCAAGGAAATGCCCGGCGTGCCTGTCAAGCTGCTGTGGTCCCGCGAGGAGGACATGACGCATGGCCTCTACCACCCCCTGACCCAGTGCAAGCTCACCGCAGGGCTGGACGCCCAGGGCAAGCTGCAGGCGCTGCACATGCGCATCGCCGGGCAGAGCATCCTGGCCGGCATCTTTCCGCAGAACGTGCGCGACGGCCGAGACCCGGTGGTCTTCCAGGGCCTGAACAACGGCGGCGACGAAGCCATGATCGGCTACACCGTGCCCCACCTGCTCATCGACCACGCCATGCGCAACCCGCATGTGCCGCCGGGCTTCTGGCGCGGCGTCAACCTGAACCAGAACACGATCTACCTGGAGTGTTTCCTCGACGAGGTAGCCCATGCCACGGGTCAGGACCCACTGGCGCTGCGGCGCGAGCTGATGCAGAAACACCCCAAGCACCTGGCGGTGCTGGAAGCCGCCTGTCAAGCGGCCGGGTGGGGAAAGCCAGCGCCGGATGTGGCCGGCCAAAAGGTGTTCCGCGGCCTGGCACAAACCCATGGTTTTGGCAGTTATGTGGCGGCGGTGGCCGAGGTGTCCGTCAGCCGCGAAGGTGTGGTGAAGGTGCAGCGCATCGTGGCCGCCACCGACCCTGGCCATGTCGTCAACCCGCAGCAGGTGCGGGCCCAGGTGGAAGGCAGCTTCGTCTATGGCCTGACGGCGATGTTCTACGGTGCCTGCACCGTCAAGGACGGCGCCATCGCCGAGAAGAATTTCGACACCTACCCGATGATGCGCCTGGCCGAGATGCCCCGGGTGGAGACCGTGCTGGTGCCCAGTGGCGGCTTCTGGGGCGGCGTGGGCGAACCCACCATCGCCGTGGCCGCACCCGCCGTGCTCAACGCCATCTTCGCCGCCACCGGCAAGCGCATCCGCACCCTGCCCTTGAGCGGGCACAGCTTGAAGGCATGAGCGCGCCGGGCCGTTCCCAAGCGCGAATGCCGCAGCGCGAAGCGCGAAGGCGTGGCCGAATGAGCGCGCCGGGCCGTTCCCAAGCGCTCATCCCGCAGCGCGGAGCGCGAAGGGTTGCCGAATGAGCGCGCCGGGCCGTTCCCAAGCGCGAATGCCGCAGCGCGGAGCGCGAAGGCTCGTTGAATGAGCGCCGTGCTGCTGGCTGGCCTGCTGCACGCGGTGCTGGTGGTGGGTGACGCCATACCTGCGCCGCTGACCGCCACACCGGGCGACGCCGACCGCGGGCGGGCCATCGTGGCCAGCCGTGAACAAGGGCTGTGCCTGCTGTGCCACAACGGGCCGGCCGCGCTCTTTCCCGAGGAACGGACACCCGGCACGGTCGCCGGGAGCCTGGCCGGTGTGGGCAACCGCTACACCCCTGGCCAGCTGCGCCTGCGCGTGGCCAACGCCCGGGCGCTGAACCCCGACAGCCCGATGCCCGCCTACCTGTTGACGGACGCCGGCCAGCGCGTGGCCCCGGCCTGGCGCGGGCGTACGCTGCTGAGTGCCCAGCAGGTGGAGGACGTGGTGGCCTTTCTGTCGGGGCTGACCGAATGACCCCTTCGGGCATCACCCGCCGCACCTGGGGCCGCCAGCAACTGCTGCGGACTGGGACGGTACTGGGCGCAGCATGGACGCTGCAATGGCGGCCCGCGGCGGCCCAGGTGCCCCCCGCCTGGCAGGCGGCGCTGCGGCAGCTGACTGGTGCCATTACCCCACAAACGGGCCGCGTCCACCTGGAACTGGCCCCGCTGGTGGAGAACGGCAACGCCGTGCCAGTCCAGCTGTGGGCTGACCCGGTCGACACACCCGCCACTTTGCAGGTGACGCAACTGGCCTTGCTGACCGAACGCAACCCGCAGCCCGAGGTGGCGGTGTTCCACCTGAGCGCCTTGTCGGGCCAGGCCCGGGTGGCCACCCGCATGCGCCTGGCCACCTCGCAGACGGTCTGGGCGCTGGCGCGCTACAGCGACGGCAGCTGGTGGCAACAGGGCGCCGATGTGGTGGTCACGCTGGCCGCCTGTGTGGAGGGCGCATGATCCGCGCACTGCTGCATGCCCCCGCCAGCGCCCGCGCAGGGAGCGTCATCGAACTGCGCACCAGCGTGGCGCACCCGATGGAAACCGGCTACCGCCGCGGCAGCGACGGCCAGCTGCTTGCCCGGCTGCTGCTGCGCCGCGTCGAGGCCCGCTTTGACGACGAGCTGTTCTTTGCCGCCGACCTGCACGCGGCCATCGCGGCCAACCCGTTCCTGGCCTTCCACCTGCGGCTGCCACGCAGTGGCTGGCTGAGCGTGCGCTACCTCGGCGATGCCGGCTTGGTGCACGAGGAGCGGCGGCGCGTGGAAGCCACCTGAGCCCGCCGTGGTACAGAGCACGTTAAGGGCAGTCGCTCGCCGCGTCGCGGGCGCGCTGGGCGGCTTGCTGGCGATGGGGCTGGTTGTGTCCTGCACCGCCACCGCGCCAGAGCCTTCGACGCCTGGGCCTGCCCCCAAGTCTGCGTCCGACGCCCCTGCCTGGCCCGACACACGTCGAAGCGGCTGGCACGACATGTCGCCGGCCACCCAGGCGCTGCAGAACGACGACACGCAGAACCCCGGATTCCTCTGGGTGGCGGCGGGTGAGCAGCGTTTCCGGCAGCACTGCCAGCAGTGCCATCAGGCTTCCGCGCTGCGCGACAGCGCTGCCCGACACCCGACCTGGGATGCCGCGACGCAGCGGGTGTTGACGCTGTCGGCCCGCATCCAGCAGTGCCACCGCCGGCGCGGCGGTGCAACACCGCCCCTGGGCAGCGACGAACTGCTGGCCGATGAAACCCATGTGGCCTGGCTGGGCCGCGGACGTCCCATCCAAGCCGCGGGACGAACACCTGGCGACACCGTCGATGCACAGCTGCACCCGTGGCTGCAGGAAGGCCAGCGGCTGTGGCACACCCGAATGGGCGCGGTGGCCTTGTCCTGCGCCGATTGCCACGACCGCCTGGCAGGGCAGCGGCTGGCCGGCAGCCGCATCCCGCAGGGCCACCCCACCGGCTACCCCGCCTACCGGCTGGAGTGGCAGACGCTGGGCAGCCTGGAACGCCGCCTGCAGGGCTGCATGACGGGTGTGCGTGCCGAGCCCTTTGCACCCGGCGCGCGGGAATGGGTGGCGCTGGAACTGGCCCTGAAGGCACGTGCCGCCGGCATGCTACTGGATGCCCCGGCCGTGCGGCCTTGATGCGCCCCGGGCGCAGCCTTGCCGCGCGCGCAGGACGCGCGAGACACGCCTGCGACGCACCTGCGACGCACCTGCGACGCACCTGCGTGAAGCATGACCATCGCATGACAGCCAGATAACCTCACAGATTGCTCGGCGCGCTACTTGCATGCAAGCTGCACACCGCTGGCTGGGTTTCTCTGCCCGGCCCTTGCCTGCCACGTGGAGACGAACATGCACAGCTGGATGCGCGCGATGAGTGTGACGTGGAACCACTGGTGCGCCACCTGGGCGCGGGCGGCGCGGGTTGCCAGCTGCCTGCTGATTGGCGGTCACGCAGCCCTGGTGAGCGCCCAGACACCGCCCGCCGACGGAACCACGCCGCCCGCCCCGCTGACCAGCGTCCAGCTGCAGGCGCTGGAACGCGCGACCCAGTCGGTGGTGGCCGTGCGCAGCGAGGCCGTCGAAGGGGCCCGCTCAGCCCGCACGCTGGGCCCCCAGCGCGAGGGCTCGGGCGTGGTCATCGGGACCGAGGGCCTGATCCTGACCATCGGGTACCTGGTGCTGGAGGCGGATGCCGTGGTGGTGGAAGACCACCACGGCCGGATGCTGCCGGCGCGTGTGGTCGCGCAGGACCTCAACACCGGCCTGGCCGTGCTGCAGACGCTGGCGCCACTCCGGCTGCAGCCTGCTCCGCTGGGCGAGGCCTCCGGTGCCGGCCGCAGCGACCCGCTGCTGGTGGCCAGTGGCGGCGAAGGCGGGCAGGCCACGCTGGCCACGCTGCTCTCGCGCCGCGCCTACTCCGGCTACTGGGAATACCACCTCGACGAGGCGCTCTACACCACACCCGCCCGGCGCGACCACAGCGGCGCCGGCCTGTTCAACCTGCGCGGTGAACTGGTGGGCGTGGGTTCGCTGGTGCTGAACAACGTGGCTTCCACCGGCCAGCCACGCACCGCAGGCAACCTCTTTGTGCCGGTGGACCTGTTCAGGCCGGTGCTCGAACAGCTGCAGCGCAGCGGGCGCTGGGCCGGAGACACGCGGGCCTGGCTGGGCGTCAACTGCACCGAGCGCGAAGGGGAGATCTGGGTGGTGCGGGTGGCCGAGGACAGCCCGGCGGAGCGTGCCGGCTTGGCCGTGGGCGACCGCATTGTTTCCATCGACGGCGAGGCCGTCACCGAGCTGTCCGCGCTGTGGAAGACCTTGTGGCGCGGGCAGGCCGAACGCGAGGTCACGCTGCAGGTGCGGCGCCACGGCCTGGTGCGACAGGTGCTGGTGCGCACCATCGACCGCGCCACCACCTTGAAGCAGGCCACCGGCGTCTGAACGCCCTGACGGGCGCAGCGTAGTTCAGCTGAGGTTCAGGGCTGCAGGCGCACGATGCGCCCGTCGGGGCTGTCGGTCAGCAGGTAGATGAAGCCGTCAGGCCCTTCACGCACATCGCGGATGCGTTCTGACAAGCCACGCAGCAGCCGCTCTTCCGACGCCACCCGGCGCCCATCCAGTGTCATCCTGATCAACACCTGCTCGCGCAGCGTGCCCATCAGCAGGCTGCCCTTCCAGCCCTTGTAGCGGTCGCCCGTGACAAAGGCCAGTCCGGCCGGTGCGACAGAGGTCGGCACCCAATGGCGAACGGGTTGCTCGTAGCCCGCCTTCGGGCCCTCTTCGCCAATGCGCGTGCCCACGCCGTAGTTGCGCCCGTAGGTGACCACCGGCCAGCCATAGTTGCGGCCTGCCTCGACGAGGTTCAGCTCGTCACCGCCCTGCGGCCCGTGCTCGACGGCCCACAGCTCGCCCGTCTGTGGGTGCAGCGCCGCGCCCTGGATGTTCCGGTGGCCGAGGCTGAAGATCTCGGGGAGCGCACCGGGCCGGCCGGCAAACGGGTTGCCGGCGGCGGCACGGCCATCGCTGTCCAGCCGCACCACCTTGCCGATGTGGGTGTCCAGCGTCTGGGCATCGTCGCGGCGAGTGCCGCGGTCGCCCAGGCCCACCAGGATGCGGCCCTCGCGGTCAAAGACGATGCGCGAACCGCAGTGCAGCCCGCTGCGCACCTTGGGCTGCTGGCGGAAGACCACCTGCACCTCGCTCAAGGTGCTGCCCTCCAGGCGCGCACGGGCCAGCGCCGTGCCGCTGCCACCCTCACCGGGCTCGGCGAAGGTCAGCCAGATGCGGCGGTTCTCGGCAAACTTCGGGTCCACCGCGACGTCCAGCAGCCCGCACTGGTTGGCCACCTCGATGGGCGGCAGGCCAGCCAGCGGCGCCGACAGCCGGCCATCGGGCGTGACCAGGCGCAGGCGCCCGGGCCGCTCGGTCACCAGCAGGCGGCCGTCGGGCAGGAAGGCCAGACCCCAGGGGTGGGACAGGCCGCTGGCCACCGTCACGGCCTTGGGCTCCGACGCGTGGGCCGCCGGGGCCAGACCGATCCACGCGCCCAGGATGCCCGCACAAGCCAGCAGGCCCGCTCGCCAGCCCAGCCCGGGGCGTTTGTTCATTCGCATGCTTCCACCACCATCTGCAATCGTTCAACGCCATTCCAGTGGTCCAGCTGCAGGCGATAGGCCAGAGTGACTTCGGGTGGCACGGGTTCGGTGCGACCGAACCAGATCGCATCCCGCATCTGACCCAGATGCTTAACGCGCATCTTCAGGTGTTTTTCACCCACCAGCCGCTGTTGCTGAACCTCGACGAGGTCGCAGAATAGCGGCGCTTCAAAGCCTTGTCCCCAGACCTGGGCATCCAGCAGGCGCACGGTCTCGGGTGTCCACCACTGCAGCTCCAGCGGGCCGTCCACCCGCAGGTTGCGCTGCAGCGTGGCGGCGTCCAGCCACTCCGCGGCCACCTGGGCCAGCGCATCGCGAAAGCGCGCAAAACCATCGGCGGGCAAGGTGGCGCCGGCCGCCATCGCGTGGCCGCCGAAGCGCTGCAGCAGGCCGGGTTCACGCTTGCTGACAAGGTCCAGCGCGTCCCGCAGGTGGAAGCCCGGAATCGACCGCCCGCTGCCCTTGATCAAGCCGCCCTGCCCGGGCGCAAAGACAAACGTGGGCCGGTGCAGCTGATCTTTCAGGCGGCCGGCCACGATGCCCACCACCCCTTCGTGAAAGCCGGCATCAAACAGGCTGACCGCGGGCGGCGGTGCGCCGGTCGGTGCCAGGCGCGCCAGCAATGCCTCGGCCTGGTCGCGCATGTCGCCTTCCACGCTGCGCCGTTCGCGGTTGATGTCATCGAGCTGGCTGGCCAGCTCCGCTGCACGCCCGGGGTCGTCGGTCAGCAGGCACTCGATGCCCAGCGTCATGTCGGCCAGCCGGCCGGCGGCGTTGATGCGCGGGCCGAGCGCAAAACCGAAGTCAAAGGCACTGGCCCGCTGCGGTTCGCGCTTGGCCGCGGCAAACAAGGCCGCCAGCCCGGCCTGCATGCGACCCTGGCGCACCCGCTTCAGGCCCTGGGCCACCAGGCGGCGGTTGTTGGCGTCCAGGCGCACCACGTCGGCCACGGTACCCAGCGCCACCAGGTCGAGCAGGCTGTCCAGGCGCGGCTCCGGGCCGCCGGCAAAGCGCCCGCGCTGGCGCAGTTCGGCGCGCACGGCCAGCAGCACATAGAACATCACGCCCACACCCGCCATGTGCTTGCTGGCAAAGCTGTCGTCAGGCTGGTTCGGGTTGACGATGACGTCGGCCTCGGGCAGCACCACGGCGTCGCCCTGCCGGGCAGGCAGGTGGTGATCAGTGACCAGCACCCGCAGGCCCTGGCGTCGGGCGTGGGCCACGCCCTCCAGGCTGGCGATGCCGTTGTCGACGGTCAGCAGCCAGCTCGGGCGGCGCACGGGCGGCCCGCTGGCCAGCGCCAGGTCGACGATGCCCGGTGTCAGGCCATAGCCGTGGATGCTGCGGTCGGGCACCACGTAGCGCAGGTCCTCGGCGCGGGCACCCAGCAGTTTCAGGCCGCGCAGGGCCACGGCACAGGCCGTGGCGCCATCGCAGTCGTAGTCGGCCACCACGACGATGCCCTGGCGCTGCGCGATGGCATCGGCCAGCGCCACGGCGGCGTCGGCCGCGCCACGCAGGCCCTGGGGCGCCAGCAGGTGCTGCAGGCCCTCGTCGGTGTCGCTGGGCTGCTGCACGCCGCGTGCGGCCAGCAGGCGGGCCAGCAAGGGGTGCAGCCCCGCCTGCTCCAGCGCCCAGGCCTGGCGCGGCGGGACGTCACGGCGCAGCAAGCGCACAGCCGCGGCGGATGAGGGCGCCGCGGCGGTAGCGGGCGTGGGGTGTGTGGGTGTCACCATCACATCGACTCCAGCCAGGCCGCCAGCGCTGCGGCCGGTGCGGGTGCCGCAGGCTGTGCCGCTGGCCAGAAGCTCGCACACAGGCGCCGCCAGCGGCCGGGCGGCCCGCTGGGGGCGGTGCCCGGCGCCACAGCGGCCCGCCAGCGCAGCGCCGAGCGCTCGCCGCACAGCGTCAGGCTGGCCGAAGGGTCCTGGCCATGCTGCGCCACCCAGGGGCCGAAGGTGTCGGCATCCCAGGCGGAGAAGGCCTGCAGCCAGGCGTCCACGTCGTCCGACAGCGCCGCGCTGCGCAGTGAGGTGCACAGCTGCAGGCGGGGCTGCGGTGCGGCCGCAGGCGGCAGCGTGCCGGTTCCGCTGCACCACAGGCTGTTCACCGCCACGGCTCCGCGGGCCTCGCGTTCGGCGTTCAAGGGGTGGCTGTGCAGCAGCATCTGGGCCTCGTTCTGCAGCCGGCGCAGGCGGCGTGCCCGCGGGTCGGCGGTGAGCCAGCGGTCCACGTTGCGGCCGACGACACGGTCCAGCGACGCCGTGGGCAGCGTGGCCAATTCCTCGTGGCGGCACAGCCACTCGGTGGGTGACAACCAGTGCCAGGCGTAATCCTCGCTGGTGAAGAGTTCGCCCACCGCCGCATGCAGGGTACGCGAGTGGGCCTCGTCCAGCGCCAGCAGCGCTGGGTCCTGCAGGCTCAATTGTTCGGTGCCCAGGCTCCAGTGGCTGGGGGTCACCAGGGCCCAGCCCGGCTGCTCGGCGTCGGGCAGCTGATGCGATTGCGCCAACCAGGCCGCGACGGGCACCAGGCCATCGGGCGGGCTGGGCTCGGCATGGCCCGCGTCAGCCGCAGGCCCGGGGGTGGCTGGCGCCTGCGCCGCGCAGTGGTGAGCCGCGAGCACCCGCTCATGCGGTGCCGTCAGGCTCCACTCGTCGGACTGGGCCAGCGCCTGAGGCGCGCCCGTCCGGGCCAGCCAGGCGTACAGGGCAGGCACGTGCAAACGGCCAAAGGCCGGCTGAAAGGCGGCCGACAGCGGCGCGGCAAACGCAAGAACCAGGTGCATGCGGCCATTATGGGAAGCAAACCGGCATCGGGAACCGGCCCTATAGGCACCAGCCCACCCGTGGGCCAGACTGCAGCGATCAACGACGAGGAGAACCCGATGAGAAACCTGTCATCGCGCCAGGCGCCTGCGCTGGCCAGACCCATCCATGCGCTGAGCGCCTTGGCGCTGCTGCTCACCCTCGCGGCCTGTGGCGGCGGCGGCAGTGACAGCGCCGGCCCCGCCAGCCCTGCCCCCGACACCGCCTGCCAGACCACCACCACCGCCGGCGGCACCATCACGGTCGGCTCCGGCGTGCCCGGTGACCCTGCGCTGCCCGAGCCGTCGTCAGGCTTCCGCCTGAACATGAAGCCGGTGACCCATGCCAAGTACATGGTGGTCACGGCCAACCCGCTGGCCACCAAGGCCGGTTGTGACACCCTGAAGGCCGGCGGCAGCGCCGCCGATGCGGCCGTCGCCGTGCAGATGGTGCTGGGCCTGGTGGAGCCGCAATCGTCCGGCCTGGGCGGCGGCGCCTTCCTGCTGCACTACAACGCCACCACCAACACGCTGCAGAGCTACGACGGCCGTGAGATGGCCCCGGCAGGCGCCACCGAAGACTACCTGCGTTTCATCAGCGCCACCCAGCAGACGGCACCCTTGCCCAACGCCCGCGCCAGCGGCCGCTCCATCGGCACGCCCGGTGCGGTGCGCATGCTGGACATGCTGCACAAGGACCACGGCAAGCTGCCCTGGGCGGCCAACTTCGGCGCTGGCATCCAGCTGGCCACCGACGGCTTTGCCATCAGCGGCCGCCTGGCCGACGCCATCGTCGCCAACCGCGCCAACCTGCTGCGCGACCCTGACGCCGTGGCCTACTTCCTGAACGCTGATCTGACGGTCAAGGCGCTGGGCACCAAGCTCAGCAACCCGGCCTATGCCGCCACGCTGACGACGCTGGCCAACAGCGGTGCCGACGCCTTCTACTCCGGCGCCATCGCCGCCGACATCGTGGCCGAGATCCAGCGCGACGCCGCCGGTCCGGCCGCGCCAGGGGCCTTGACGCCCGGCGCGACCACGCTGGCCGACATGGCGGGCTACCAGGCCAAGAAGCGCGAGCCGGTGTGCATCGACTACCGCAACACCGTGGTCTGCGGCATGGGGCCGCCGTCATCGGGCGGCATCGCCGTGGCGCAGACGCTGGGCATCCTGGAGAACTTCTACATGGCGGGCTACGCGCCGTCGGCCATTGACCTCTACGGCGGCAAGCCCAGCATCATGGGTGTGCACCTGGTCAGCGAAGCCCAGCGCCTGGCCTACGCCGACCGCAACGCCTGGGTGGCCGACACCGACTTTGTGCCCCTGCCCGGCAACGGCGTGTCCAGCGTGATCGACAAGGGCTACCTGCGCGCACGGGCATCGCTGATCCGCCTGGACCGCAGCATGGGCACCGCCACCGCCGGCAACATCGCCAACAAGCTGCCGCTGGGCAGCAGCGCCACCGAAGGCAACGGCACCACCCATGTGTCGATCATCGACGCCCAGGGCAACGTGGTCGTGATGACCACCACCGTCGAAAGCAGCATGGGCGCCTTCCGCTTTGTGCGCGGCTTCCTGCTGAACAACCAGCTGACCGACTTCTCGCCCACGCCGTCGGATGCCAATGGCCCCATTGCCAACCGCGTGCAGCCGCTGAAGCGCCCGCGCAGCAGCATGGCCCCCACCATCGTCTTCAACCGCAACGCCAATGGCACGCGCGGCGATGTGCTGATGGCCACCGGCTCACCTGGCGGCGCCGCGATCATCCAGTTTGTGGCCAAGACGGTGATCGGCGTGGTCGACTGGGGCCTGGATGCCCAGCAGGCCACCGCGATGATGAACTTCGGCTCGGCCAACTCCGTCACCACCGGCCTGGGCGGCGAACACCCGAACCTCGTCGTGGCCAACAACGGTGACGGTGACACGCTGGTGCAGGGTCTGCGCGCACTGGGGCACACCGTGTCGGTGGGGGCGCAGTCGTCTGGCGTGTCCACCATCGTGCGTGTCAAGGGCACGGGCGGCAGCGTCAGCCTGGTCGGCGGTGCCGACCCCCGCCGCGAAGGCCTGGTGCTGGGCGCCAACTGAGGAACCGGGGCCAGGCAGGCCCCGTTGGCGCGGGCCGCGCGGCTGCCACGGTAGCATCGCGGCCCGATGACAGCGCCCTGGCGGACCTACGAATGGCAGATCGGCTGGCGCTACACCCGCGGCGGCCGGCGGCGCGCGGCCGCACGGGCGGCCGGCCGCGCCACGGGCGCCACGGGTGGCACGCAGCCACAACGCCGCGACGGCTTCATCTCGTTCATCTCGGCCATCTCGGTGCTGGGCATCATGCTGGGGGTGGCGGCGCTGATCATCGTGCTGAGCGTGATGAACGGCTTCCAGAAGGAAGTGCGCGACCGCATGCTCAGTGTCATGCCGCACATCGAACTCAGCGCGGCCGATGGTGACGCCCTGCCCGACTGGCGCGCCCTGGCCCAGGCGGCCCGGCAAGCCGCGCCGCAGGTGCAGGCTGCGGCCCCCTTCACCGCCGTTCAGGCGCTGCTGTCCCATGGCGACAGCCTGCGTGGCGCCATGGTGCGCGGCATCTCGCCGGCGGAGGAAGCCACCGTCACGCCCCTGGCCGCGCTGCAGCGCGACAGCTTCTCGGCGCTGCAGCCGGGGCGCTGGCAGATCGTGCTGGGCGGTGAGCTCGCGCGGCAGCTCGACGTGCGGGTGGGCGACAAACTCACCCTGATGGCGCCCGGCGGGCAGGTCACGCCGGCCGGCACCGTGCCGCGCCTGCGCAGCTTCACGGTCGCCGGCACCTTTGACTCCGGGCACTACGAACACGACAGCACCCTGGCACTGATCCACCTCGACGACGCCAGCCGGCTCTTCCGCGTCGAGGGACCCACGGGTGTCCAGCTGAAGCTGCCCCACGCGCTGGACGCGCCGGCCACAGCGGCCACCCTCCGCCAGCAACTGCCGGCCAGTGTGCGGGTCAGCGACTGGACGCGCGTCAACCGCGCCTGGTACGACGCCGTCCAGGTGGAAAAGCGCCTGATGGGCATCATCCTGACGCTGATCGTGGCCATCGCGGCCTTCAACCTCGTCAGCTCGCTGGTGATGACGGTCAACCAGAAGCGGGCCGACATCGCCATCCTGCGCACCCTGGGCGCCAGCCCGCGCTCGATCATGGGCATCTTTGTCGTGCAGGGCTCGCTCGCGGGTTTCATGGGCACCGCCGCCGGGCTGCTGCTGGGCATGCTGGTGGCCTTCCACATCGACACCATCGTGCCGGCCATCGAGCGGCTGCTGGGCATCGCCTTCCTGCCGGGCAGCATCTACCTGATTTCGCGCATGCCCAGCCAGCCACTGGCCAGCGACATCGTGCCCATCACCGTGATGGCGCTGCTGCTGAGCCTGGCGGCCACGCTCTACCCGAGCTGGCGTGCCAGCCGTATCCAGCCCGCACAGGCCCTGCGCTATGAGTGACACCACCGCTTCCCCCGTGCTGCAAGCCGTTGACCTGCACAAGCGCTACCGCGAAGGCAGCGGGCCTGATGCGCTGGATGTGACGGTGCTGTCAGGGCTGTCGCTGACCGTGGCCGCCGGTGAGACGCTGGCCATCGTCGGCGCATCAGGCTCGGGCAAGAGCACGCTGCTGCACCTGCTGGGCGGGCTGGATGCCCCCAGCAGCGGCCAGGTGCTGCTGCTGGGACGCGACCTGGCCACGCTCAGCGCGGCCGAGCAAGGCCAGTGGCGCAACCGCCACCTGGGGTTTGTGTACCAGTTTCACCACCTGCTGCCGGAGTTCAGCGCGCTGGACAACGTGGCCATGCCGCTGCGCATCCGCCGGGAACCCTTGGCCCAGGCCCGCGCCGCGGCCCAGGCCGTGCTGCAGCGGGTGGGGCTGGGCGAGCGGCTGCACCACCAGCCGGCACAGTTGTCGGGCGGCGAGCGCCAACGCGTGGCCATCGCCCGGGCCCTGGTCACCCGCCCGGCGGCCGTGCTGGCCGATGAGCCCACCGGCAACCTGGACCGCTCCACGGCCGACAAGGTCTTCGGACTGATGCTCGAGCTGGCCCAGGAACACGGCACGGCCTTTGTGGTGGTCACCCACGACGAGGCGCTGGCCGCTCGCTGCAGGCGTGTCCTGCGCCTGGGCGGCTGAGGCCGCCCGACGCCTGACGCCCCACGCCAGCCACACCCTTCGGCTCCTGGAACCGGCATGTTCACGCTGACACCTCACCAGCTGCAAGGCCTGGAGGCCCGTGCCGATGACGCCTTTGTCGAGACGCTGCGGGCGTTCCTGGCCCAGGAGTACCCGGCCTTCCTGCCCCGCTTCCCCATGGCCGTGCAGGTTCAGCTCACCCGTGGGATGCTCGAGCGGGCCGAGGCCGCCGGTGCCCAGACGCAGCAGTCGATCGGACAGTGGTGCCTGCTGATGCTGGTGATGGGCCCCAACCTCGGCCGGGACCCGGCCGTCAGGGCCTGGCTGGCCTCCACCGGCGCCAGTGCCGACGAGCGCATCCGCGCGCTGGACCACCTGCTGAGCGAGGCCGACTGGGCGCGCATCGACGCGCACCGTGAGGACCTGCCACTGCTCACCCCCATGGCACTCGATGACGCCGACCTGCCCACCCGCACGCAGGCGGCGCTGCCGATGGTGCTGTGGGAACACGAGCAGCGAGCCGATGACCGGCAACTGGCCCAGGAGGCCTGTACGGCAGCGAGCCGGCTGGGCCTGGAGGGGCTGGCCGATGCGCCGCTCGCGCTCGCGCTGGCCCAGACGCTGTACGGCAGCGCGCTGTCCAGCCGGCCTGCCTGGCTGACCGCGCTGCAGGACACCCGGCAGAGCGCGCGCAGCCGGCTGGAGATGCTGCGGGCGCGCATCATGCTGGACCACGGGCGTTGGGCATGACGGGCGGCAAAGGCAGCTTCGCCTCGGGCGCGCGCGATGGCGCAGCGGCGGCGCTGAAGCAGGCACGCGACAGCGCCGTTGACCTCGTCCGAACAGGCCATGCCCTGGCCACTGACCCACAGGCCCGTGAACAAGCCTGGCAGAGCACGCGCGACACCGCGGCCCGCGCTGGGGCCTATGCGTCACGGGCCGTCGACGACCCCGCCCTGGTCTGGCGCGACGCCAGGCAGGCCGCGGGCGAGGCCTGGACAGCCGCCGACACCTTCCGGCAGCAGGCCACACCCGAGGACTGGGGCCGGCTGGCCGGCGGCGGCGCGGTGGAGCTGGGCCTGGCCGCCGTGCCAATGGGTGCTGCCGCCAAGTTGGCCAAGCTGCGGCGCGCCAGCCGCTTGCCCGATGCCCCGAAACCCGCCGTCGTCGCACCCTGCCCGGCCGTGGTGGTGGCGACCAAGCAGCGCATGCGTCTGCGGCAGGACCTCAGGCCCGAGCACTTTCATCCCGACGGCAGCCTGAAGTGGCCAGAACCAGCAGGCTTTGCCGGTGTGCCGACGCGCCGTCAGCTCAAGCCGAACGAGGTGATCGACCGCTACCACGCCCAGGCACCAGAACGGGACACTGGCGGCTTCTTTGCCCCTGCGGGCACGCCCTACGAAGCCCGTTCACTGCCCTACGATGTGCGCCAGATGCGCTACACCCGCTACCGTGTGCTCAAGCCGTTCGACGTGGACGCCGGCCCCGCCGCACCCGCCTTTGACCAGCGGGGCGGCGGCGTGCAGTACGCCACCGTGGACAGCCCCTCGGGCGAGCCGCTGGGCGTCAAGGACCTGCTCAGGCTCGGCTACATCGAGGTGATGCGATGACGATCGACGAACTCAAGACCTACCTGCAGCAGCACCAGGTTCCCGAGCACCTGTACGTGATCCAGGAACTGGGGGCCGGCGAGGTCGACGGCGTCGGGTTCATCGACGGCGCCTGGACCACCTACTACTCCGAGCGTGGCGCGTACCGCCACCGCCAGGCCTACGCCACGGAGGCAGCGGCTGTCGACGCGTTTCTCCAACAGCTGCGTGAGCTGCTGCAAGCCGAGTACGGGCAGGTGCTGCCGTGAGCGTGCCACCGCCGGCCACTGCGCGTGGCGGCGCGCCATTCGAATGGCAGATCGGCTGGCGCTACCTGCGCGGCCAGCGGCGCGGTGGCTTCGTGAGTTTCATCGCCCTGCTGTCGGTCGTGGGCATCACGCTGGGCGTGGCGGCCCTGATTGTCGTGCTGTCGGTGATGAACGGCTTTCAGCAGGAAGTGCGAGAGCGCATGCTGGACGTGATCGGCCATGCCGAGGCCATCGCCGTCGGCCCGCAACCGCCCGATCTGGCGGCCCTGCAGGCCACGCTGCGTCGGGATGCCGACGTGACCGGTGCTGCGCCTTACGCGGCTGTCCAGGGTCTGCTGGGCCGCGGCGAACGCATGCGCGGTGTGTGGGTCAACGGGATCGAGCCGGCGCAGGAGGTGCAGGTCACCTCGCTGGCCCGTCGGCTGGGCGCTGGCGAGCAGCCGCTGCTGGCGCGGCTGCAACCCGGCCGCTCGCAGGTGCTGCTGGGCGCCGAACTGGCCCGGGCCTTGCAGCTCAAGCCCGGTGACAGCGTCGCGCTGGTGCTGCCACCGCCGGAGGGAGCCCGCCCTGGCCAGGCCACCACGGCTGAGCAGGCCCCTGAGGGTGCCACGGCCCGCGCGAGGGCGCCGCGCACTCTCACGCTGCAGGTAGCCGGCACCTTCGAGACCGGGCACTACCAGTACGACGAGGCCTGGGCGCTGATGCACCGTGCCGACGTGCTGTCGCTCAGCGACGGCCGTGCCCAGCAGGGCGTGCGCCTGCGCCTGAAAGATCCCGATCAGGCGCCGACGGTGTCTCGACGGCTGGCCACCGCGGTACAGGGCAGCGCCCTCGTGCGCGACTGGACCGACAGCAACCGCCACTGGTTTGCCGCGGTGGCGCAGCAAAAGCGCATGCTCGGTCTCATCCTGACGCTGATCGTGGCGGTCGCGGCCTTCAACCTCGTCAGCACCTTGGTGATGACCGTCACCGACAAGCGCGCCGACATCGCCATCCTGCGCACGCTGGGGGCCAGCCCGGGCTCGGTGATGGGCATCTTTGTCGTGCAGGGGGCGATGGCGGGCCTGATCGGCACGGTGGGCGGCGTGGCGCTGGGGCTGCTGGTGTCGCTGAACATCGACGTCATCGTGCCCGCGATCGAACGCCTGCTGGGCACCTCGCTGCTGCCAGGCAATGTCTACCTGCTGTCGAAGATGCCCAGCCTGCCGCTGGCCAGCGACATCGTGCCGATTGCGCTGGTGTCCATGGCGCTGGCCCTGCTGTCTACGCTCTACCCCAGCTGGCGCGCCAGCCGCGTGGAGCCGGCGGAGGCCTTGCGGCACGAAGCCTGACCCAGGTTTCCTAGAATCGGCGGGTGAGTACCCACCTGCTGAATGCCGACCTGCACTGCCACTCCGTGGTTTCGGATGGCACCCTGACACCTGAAACCCTGGCGCAACGCGCCGTCGACCAAGGCGTCGAGCTTTGGGCCCTGACCGACCACGACGAGCTGGGCGGCCAGGCACCAGCGATTGCGGCGGCCCACGCGCTCGGGCTCGACATGCTCACGGGGGTGGAGATCTCGGTCACCTTTGCCGGCAAGACGGTGCACATCGTCGGCCTGGGGTTTGACCACCACGACGCCGCCCTGCAGGCTGGCCTTGCCGCCACCCGCGGTGGCCGCGCGGAACGCGCCCGCGAGATGGCCGACGAGCTGGCCAAGGTGGGCGTGAAGGGCGCCTTCGAGGGTGCGCTGAAGTACGTGGGCAACCCCGACCTGATCTCACGCACGCACTTTGCCCGCTACATCCTGGAAACCGGCATCTGTGGCTCGGTCCACGAGGTCTTCAGCCGCTACCTGGCCGATGGCAAGCCGGGTTATGTGCCGCACCGCTGGGCGGGCCTGGGCGACGCGGTGAGCTGGATCACGCAGGCCGGTGGCACGGCCGTCATTGCCCACCCAGGGCGCTACGGGTTCAGCCCCACCGAGGAGTACGCGCTGTTCACCGAATTCATGGCCCATGGCGGGCGTGCGGTGGAAGTGATGACGGGCAGCCACTCCGATGCCGAACGCCTGAAGTACGCCGACATGGCGCTGGAATTCGACCTGCTGGCCTCCCGCGGCAGCGATTTCCATGGCCCCGGAGAAAGCCGCTGCGAGATGGGTTCACTGCCACCGCTGCAGGGCCGGCTGACACCGGTGTGGGAAGTGCTGAATGAACGGGTGCTGAGGGCCTGAACGCGCAGGTTCAGTCGCCAGCGCCGCCCACTGCCGGCCGCAGCAGCGGAATCACGTTCGGTTCCTTGTCCTGCCAGTTCATCCAGGGCGCCTTGCGCGGCCGCATGGTGTTCTGCAGCCACTCTTCCAGTTGAAGCGGCGGCAAGGGGCGGCTGAACAGGAAACCCTGCATCACGAAGCAGCCCAGGCGGTGGAGCACCTCCATCTGGCGCAGGCTTTCCACCCCTTCGGCCACCACCCGCAAGCCCAGCGAGCGCGACAACGCGATGATGGCGGTGACCACCGCGCTGCTCTGGGGCGTGACACCGATGTCGCGCACAAAGCTGCGGTCGATCTTGAGTTCGGAGATGGGCAGTGTGGTCAGGTAGGCGAGCGACGAATACCCGGTGCCAAAGTCGTCCACCGCAATCTCCACCCCCATCTCGTTGAGCCGGTGCAGCGATGACACGACGTTCTGCAGCTCCTTCATCAGGCCCGTTTCCGTCAGCTCCAGCTGGATGGCGCGGTGCGGTAGGCCATGGGCACTCACCGCCGCGTGAATGTGGTTGATGAGGTCGTGGCGTTCGACCACACGCGACGGCATGTTCACCGCGATGGCGTCGGCAAAGCCAAAACTGTCCGACCACAGCTTGGCCTGGCGGGCCGCCTCGCGCAGCGCCCATTCCGACATCGGCACGATCAGCCCTGACTCTTCGGCCAAGGGAATGAAATCGCCTGGAGGCACCAGCTTGTCACCGCGCTGCCAACGCATCAGGGCTTCCACACCCACCATGCGGGCAGAGCGGACGTCCACCTTGGGCTGGTAGTACAGCACCAGCTCCTGGCGCTCCAGCGCCTTGTACAGCGCCGTTTCCAGCTCGAGCTTCTCGCGGCCCTTGCCGGCCAGCATGGGCGAATACTGGATGGCGCCATTGCGCCCGGCGGCCTTGACCGCGTACATGGCGACGTCGGAGCTGCGCAGCAGGTCGAGCACCGACAGACCATCGCGCGGGTACATCGCGATGCCCACGCTGGCGGTGGTGAACCACTCCTGCCCACCGACCAACATGGGTTCGCGCAGGCTCTCCAGGATGCGCATGGCCACCCGCTGGGCGTCCTGCTCGTCGTGCACGTCCGGCAGCAGCGCGATGAACTCGTCACCGCCCAGTCGGCCCGCGCCTTCCAGCACGCGGTGCGCACGTGCGCCAGCAGCGTCGAGCGATTCCTCGGACACCTGCTCGGAGTGACGCACGCAGGCGCGCAGGCGGTTGGCCACCTCGCAGAGCATGTCGTCACCGGCCGAATGGCCCAGCGTGTCGTTGATGAGCTTGAAGCGGTCCAGGTCGATGAGCAGCACGGCACACTGGTGGCCATGCTGGCGGGCGTGGTCGAGCGCACGTTCGGTGCGCCACATCAGCTGACGCCGATTGGGCAGGCCCGTCAACGAATCGTAGTTGGCCAAGTGCCGGATCTTGTCCTCGGCGGTGCGGCGGTCGGTGACGTCCTGCACCACACCGGTATAACCTTCGTCGACACCCTGCTCGCTGTATTCGGGCTCGGCCTCCACGTGGACGATGCGCACGCGGCCATCGGGAAGTGTGATGACCAGGTCAGCCGCCAGCACGCCGCCGTGGGCCTGGGTTTCCGTCAGCATGCGCAGCAGGGTGCGGCGGTTATCGCGCTCCACCATGCGCAGCACCTGGCGCACCGACAGCTGCCTGACCGGTGTCTGGCCAAAGACACGCTGCGCTTCGGCAGACACCTCCAACCGGCCGGTGCGAGAACCGGGTACACGGCGCCATTCCAGGCTGCCCATGCGGGCCAGATCCTGTGCACGCGCCAGCTTGGACTTGCTCGCTTCCAGTTCGCGCCGCGTGCGCCCAGCCCGCAGCAAGTGGCGCAGGCGCCCGGCCAGCAGGCTCCACTGGGTACTCTTGATGAAGAAGTCGGTCGCCCCGGCCTGGTAGGCGCGCTCGATGGAGGCCTCGTCGTCCAGGCCGGTCAGCATCAGCACCGGCGTGTGTTCTTGGCCGGGCAATTGCCGAAGACGCTGGCACACCTCAAACCCATCCAGCCCCGGCATCAGGGCGTCGAGCAGCACCACGTCGGGAAATTGGCTCACAAGTTGTTGCAAACCCGCTTCGCCGGAAGCCACCGCGGTCACGTCAAAACCCCGTTCACGCAAGGCTGCACTGGTCAACAGCAGGTTGACCTCGTCGTCGTCCACCAGCAGCACACGTGCCGGCAGTTCCGCGGAGGTGACAGGGCTGACAGCCATCGTCAGGGCGTTGGTCTTTATGGAGCGGTTGGAGGAGCGTGACCCAAGTCGACCAGCATAGCCGCCAACGCGGTTTGCACGCGCCCACTCTCCAACCGAAGTGCATCCAACAGTACGGGCAGCTCATCGAGCTGCTGACCGCGAATGCCGGTCTCGATGCGCTTGCACAGGACGGACAGTTGCATGGCGCCCACGCTGGCCGATGACGACCTCAGCGTGTGGGTCAAGCGGGCCAGGGCCGGGTGATCGGCAGCGGCGCGGGCATGGTCAACGTCGGCCACAAACCGTTCGAGGGAACGCTGGTACGTCTGCAGCACCCGTCTGACGATGCCGCTGTGGCCCTGCGGATCAAGCTGATGCAGCTGAGCCAGCGCCTGCGCATCCAGCACGGCAGCATCCGGCGCAAGGGCAGACAACGGGGTCGGCGCTTGGGCCTCGGAAGGCGTGTCGGCAAGGGGGGGTGCTGCAGTCATGGCGTCGCTCAATTGTCACTGAGATGTTACAGAAGCGTCCACCAGGAACCGAACCGGCAGCTGGGTGGGATGCTGGGCTGCATGGCGTTCCAGCCAGGGCCTAAGCGGGTTTCGGCAGGCGTAGCAGTGCACTTGAGCAGCGTCGGCACCAGCGATCGGCGCTGCCTACAATCGCGCCGATGCGGCCCGCAGTCATCACCCCACCCCGGCCGGCGGCCGAGGTCATGACGGCCGCCGATGCACTGGAGCGTTTGGGTCCGTGGCTGTTTGCATCAGTGGCGCTGGTGCTGGTGGCGCTGCTGGCCTGGCAGCTCGGGCGCTGGGTGGGCTTGCGCGAGGGCCGTGCCCAGGCCCGTCAGCGCAGCGAACGGTCAGACCGCAGCCAGCGCCCGTCGGCGGGGCTTGCAGGGCCGGTGGCCTCGGCCCCCGCCGTCAGCCTCCCGCAGCCCGCACGCCAGGCCGCTGCCGCGGTGCATGGCACGTCGGCCACCGCGGCTTCCAATCCGACACCCGACACCGAAGCCCAGGCGTTTGCCTATGCGATGTCCCACGACCTGCGTGCGCCGCTGCGCGTGGTCGAGGGTTTTGCCCGCATCCTCAAGGAAGACTACGGCCGCCAGCTCGACCGCATTGGCAACGACCACCTGGACCGCCTGCTCGGTGCTGCCACGCGGATGCACACGATGATCGAGGGCATGATCACGCTGGCCCAGCTGTCACACGTGCCCTTGCAGCGTGAGGCGGTTCAGCTGTCTCAGCTGGCTGGCTTCGTCCTCGAGGACCTGCGCCGCAACCAGCCGCAGCGCCACGCCGAGGTGAACATCCAGCCGGACATCTGGGCCGAGGGTGACCCAACGCAGCTGCGACAGCTGCTGGAGAACCTGCTCGGCAATGCCTGGAAGTACAGCCAGCGCGCCACACCGTCACGCATCAGCTTCACGGCGCGGCAGCACAACGGCGTCCCCGTGTTCGAGGTGGCCGACAACGGCGCGGGCTTCGACATGCGTGCGTCGGCCAAGCTCTTCGGGCTGTTCCAGCGCCTGCACGGGCAGAGCGACTTTCCCGGCACGGGGCTGGGGCTGGCGTCGGTGCAGCGCATCGTCAGGCGCCACGGCGGCCAGGTGTGGGCCGAAGCCGAGCCCGGCCGCGGGGCCCGCTTCTACTTCACCCTTCAGGGCTCGCCAGGTCTTCCACCGCCGCAATGACCCGCTCGGCCTGAACGCGCAAGCTGCGGCCCTCGGCGGCGGCATGGCGCCGCAGACGAGCCAGGGCGTCGCCGCGGGTCTGGGAAAAGCGGTGCATCAGCACACCCACGGCCAAGGCCACGGGCTGCGACAGCGCGTCGGCCGCATCGTCAACGGAATCCACTGGCGCCGCCGCCAGTGGCTCCTGGCGTCGCAAGGCGCGGGCACGCTCAAAGGCCGCGTCGACCGTGGGCAGGATCTGTCCGACATCCAGTGGCTTGACCAGGTACGCCAGTGCGCCGAGCTGCGTGACGCGGGCCACGGTGGCGTCATCGGAGAAGGCCGACAGGAAGACAAAGGGCGTGTGGCCGACATCCCGCAGGTATTCGGCCACCTCCAGGCCCGACTTGCCATCCATGCGGATGTCCAGCAGGGCCAGGTCGGGCTTGTGCTCGCGCGCCAGCAGGATGGCGTCGTCACCGTTGTCGGCATCGATCACGTGGTAGCCAGCGCTGGCCAGACCATGCACCACCGTCGCCAGCACCAGGCGGTCGTCGTCGACCACCAGGATCTTGCCCTTGGAGGGCTCGGCACCGTCGGCGGCCGAGTGGCCATCGGCGATCTGGTTGCGGGAACTCATCGTGAACATACTGTGCGGATTGTGGCCCAAGGTGCTTGCCCTGGACACGCGCCGACGCAACAGCCGTCCTGGCTCGTCGGCATCGGGCTGGCGGCGTCAGACCGGCGTGTCAGGCACCTGCCGCTGGACGCTGGGTGGGCGCAAGGTCAGGCGGGTCAGCACACCCGCCTCACCGTCGCCCATCTCCAGGGTGGCCGCCCGGCGAGGCAGCAGCGCCCTGACCAGCCCGAGGCCGTGCATGGCCGAAGGGCCTGGCTTGAGCTCGAAGTCCTTGGGCAGGCGGCCCGGGTTGAGGATGTCGATGCGCACCTCCTGGTCGCTGGACACCACGGTGCAGCGCACCACACCCGCCCCAGCCGTGCAGCCCCCATGCCGCACCGCGTTGATCAGCAACTCGTTCAGCGACAAGGCCAGCGGGATGGATTCGGCCTCGGGCAGCATCCAGCGCACCAGCGCCCTGGGCTCGGCGCTTGGCGCCAGGCCCACCTCGATCAGCGCACCGAGGCTGCGCTGCACGGTGCCGGCCACGGCGCGCAGCACCCCCAGCAGCTCCATCGGGCCAGCCGCCCCCACCTGCAGGCCGTAGACCTGGGCAATGGCCTGCACCTGGCCAATGGCTTCCTGCAGTGCTTCGCGCATCTCCGGGCGGCGCTGGGCCGTCTGCTGCAGCAGGCCAGCGACACCCTGCAGGTTGTTCTTGATGCGGTGGTGCACTTCCTTGACGAGCATCTCGCGCTGGGCGATGGCGGCGTCCAGCCGGGCCTGCTCGGCCAGACGCAGCTCGGTCACGTCGTTGGCCAGCAGCAGGATCTGGCCGGCGCCCTCGGCCGCCCCCGGCACCTTGGGTGAGTCCAGGTGCACAAATCGGGTGTCCCAGCGCTGTGCGGCCGCACCCGGAATGGCCGCCTGGCTGATCTCCCGGCGCACGCCCTCCGGCGTGTCGCGGGCCAGCTCCAGGCTGGCGCGCAGTGCGGCCGCCTGCTCAGGCAGTGCCAACCCATCCTCGGGTGTGCGGCCCAGCAGCTCAGGCACTGGCCGGCCAAAGAAACCGGCCGCGCCCTGGTTGCACTCGACGATCTGCAGCGTGGCTGCATCAAACACGGCGATGGCCAGCGGGGCGGTTTCCATCAGGCGCTGCAGCGATGCCTTGGCACTGGAGACCCGAACTTCGGCCTGCCGTCGGGCTTCGATGTCCAGCAGCGCGAAGGTCACCTGCCGGCCGCCCATCGCCTCGCGCGGCATGGCCACGGCGTTGCCCACCACCCAGAATTCGCGGCCATCGCGGGCCTGCAGCCGGCACTCGAAGATCTCGCTCTCGCCGTCCCCCAGGCGCTGCAGCCAGTCGGTACGCGCCAGCGGGTGGTCAGGGTCGGGCGTGGCGACGCAGCTGAGCTGCAGGCCCAGGAAATCCTGCAGTTCGCCGGCAAACATCCGCCGGGCTGACCGGTTCATCCACTCGATACCCGCTTCACCCAGGGTGACGATTCCCACCAGCACCGAATCCAGAACGGCGCGCGTGCGACCCGCCAGCTGCTGAAGCGCTTCGCGCGCACGCTGACGTTCGTCGACGTCGACCATCGCGCAGATCAGGTCTGACTGGTGGTTGCGGCTGTCGGCCTGGCGCAGCGACACCTGCACCCAGCGCGGGGCACCCAGGCGGGGCTGCAGCCGGTACTCACCGCTGTGGCGGCCGCGCAAGGTCAGCCAGGTTCTGGCGTCGGCATTCAACGGCTGGGCATCCCCGGCAACAAACAGGCTCTCCAGCGGGCAATCAGCCAGCTCGGCCGGCCGCAGCCCGGTCATCTCTGTCAGGGCCGGGTTGGCGCGCACCACCCGACCCTGCCGCACCCAGGCAATCGCGACGTCGGACTGGTTGAACATCAACTCACGTTCACGCAGGGCCCGCTCGACTTCACTTTGCTGCTCGCGCAGGCGGGTGATGTCGTTGAGCACCACCACCGCCTCGGGCGCCAACTGCTCGCCGCTGGCCGGCCGCAAGGCCATCGAGTACCAGCGGTGGTTGCCCACGGGCAGGCCGTGAGGGTCCAGCTCGGGCAGGGCCAGTTCCACGTCCGCCGCGTGGTTGGCGAGCAGGGCCGCCAGCGCGTGGTCGACACCATCGCAGCCGGAGCCCCGCAGCTGCAGCAGCTCGGTCAGTGCCAGGCCCGCCGCCGCGCCGGGCGTGAAGCCCAGCATGCGCTCGAAGCGCAGGTTGCAGCGCATCAACCGGCCTTGCTTCAGGTAGGCAATGCCCACCGGTGAACCGTCCAGGATGGTGGTGAGTTCGCGCAGCAATTCCTCGCGCTCGTGGCGCTCCCGTTCGCGGTCGGTCACATCCAGCGTCACGAAGGTGGCACCGATCGCGCCGTTGCCCAGGCGCGCGGGCTGCACCTGCGTGAGGTAACGGCGGCGGCCCAGCTGGGCATGGGCCAGGCCGTAGCGCACCTCACCGCGCAGGCCGTTCTGCCAGGCGGCGCGCAGGCGCTCGGCGCCGGAAGGCTCCAGGCCGACGGCGGTCACGGCCGGCAGGCTGACCAACGGCAGGGCGGGTATCTGGGCACTGGACACGCCACGGGCGCCCAGCAGCGCCCTGGCGCGTGCCGGGCCCAGCGCTTCCAGGCGCACCACCTCCACACCGGCCGCCTGAACCAGCGCCTCCTGGCGAAGGGTGGCCAGCTCGTGCTGGGCGTCGGCGCTGTGGTCCACCACCACCGCCACCACCCGCTGCTCACCCTGCTCGGCGCTGCAGGCCTGCAGACGGGCCTGCAAACGCTGAGGCCCGGCCTGAACGTCGTCCAGCTCGGCCCAGGTCTCCACCGGCGGGAAGCCCGGGCGCAGGTCGGCGCGCAGACGGCCATCTTCCCACCCGAGCAAGGCCTGCAAGGGGCTGCTCAGGTCAGCCAGCGTCACCGGCGTGCGGCCTACCCAGTTGTCGAAGACGGCGTTGGACCGCAGGATCAGGCCCTGCGCATCAAAGACGACCTTGCCCGACGGGCTGAGGTCAAACCAGAGGCGCTGCTCGGCACGCGCCCTTTCGACCTCGGCGCGCAGCCGATGCTCTTCACTGCAATCGACCAGCGCGCAGCGCAGGCCGTTGTCGCTGGTGGGCTGGCACCACACACGGGCCCAATGGCGGTGTCCATCGCGTCCGAGCACCAGCACATCCTCGGGGGTGCCAGCCATCGCAAAGGCGTCAGGCAGGGCTGCGGTGTCGGGCATCCAGTGCGACAAGGGCTGGTTGCGCAGATCGGCAAGTGACCAACCCAGCCAGGCGGTCAGCGCAGCATTGACCTGGACCACCGCGCCCTGCGCCGACAGCTCCAGCGCCGGTGTGGGGCAGCCTTCGGCCCAGCCAAGGACGGGCGCCGCCGGCGCCTGGGGCGCATCGGTCTCGGCCAGCATCGGTCAGTCCAGTTCCCGCGCCAGGGACAGTGCACGCAACAGCGCCTGGTTCAGCTCGGACCGCGACACCATGGCCGCCTCGGCGGCGGCCTGGATGTCGGCGCTGGCACCTTGCTCGATGGCGATCACCAGGGCCAGGTGCTGCTGATAGGGGCCGGCGCCCTGAAGCAAGGTCTGCTGCACACGCTCGTGCACCGGCACGCTGGCCATCAACACGGGCATGGGTTGCCGAAGCATGCGGTCCAGCAAGGAAAACACGCCCACAATGAACATCTCGGCACGCATGGTGTCATCACCGGCGTGGCGGGCGAGCTCATCGAGCAGCAGGCCCCGGCGGGCCGCCACCGGCATCAGGGGCCGGGCTTCGCGGTTGGGGCTCCCCGAGGCCAGCAGCAGCGCCAGCCAGCGCTTCAGGCGCTGGTGGCCGAGCATCATCAATGCGTGCCGGAAGGACGTTACTTCAGCACGCAGCCCGAAGGCGGCGGAGTTGAGGTAACGAAGCAGCCGGAAGGCCAGCGTCGGGTCGGCCGTGAGCACGGCCTCCAGGCGGTCGGGAGGTTCCTCGCGCTCCAGGCGGTTCATCAGCTCGACGATGCCCTTGACCTCCGGCGGCATGCCCGTGGGTATGGCGTAGGCGATGTCATCGTCCATGGGCCAGCCGCTGGCCGCCAGGGCGCCCTGCTCCAGGGCGCCGTCGATGTCGGCGGCGATGCGCGCGCCGCTGCACAGCCAGGGCAGCGGCAGCGGGCTGCACGGCGTCACGGCGCCGCGTTCGGCCGCCGTGACGGTGGCGTACCGAAACGCCGGCTGCAGCCGCGGCTCGACACCGGCCACGCCACCGGCTGCCAAGGCCTGGCCGGCCGACTTCAGCGCCAGCAGACGCTGTTCGCGCGGCGCCGCCATGAACACCGGCACCTCCAGCAAGAACGGCCGGGGTGACTGCTGGGCGCTGTCGAGCACGGCGTCAAGCCAGGCTTCATCGGCCACGTTCAGCCACAAGGCCGGCAGCGCCGTCGACTGGCTGGGCGCATCGGCAAAGGCATCAGCAAGGGCCTCCAGCAGCGCCGCACCATCGGGCGCGGCTCCGGGGCTGGCTGGAAACACCGTCAGCCGCGTCGACACCAGGCCCAGCTTGCGGTCGAAGACCGGGCTGTAGGCCAGGACAACCTGCTCAAGGACGGGCGAAATCTGCATGGGGTGTCTGGGTGCAACAGCCAGACAGGCTAGCACCGGCACCCACCGCCAGCGTCACCGGATGTAGTCAAACAGCGAGAGCTTTTGTACCGAGGCGTAAGCACGCAAGGCCGCGTCGTAGCTGGTCTGGCGCTGCTGAAAATCGGACAGCGCCTGCACCATGTCGATGTCCTCGGCGGCTGAACGTTCGGTCTGCGCCAGCAGCTTGCCGTCGGCGATGCGGCCTTCGGCGGCATCGGTCTGGTTGAGCACCTGGCCCAGCCGTGCGCGCTCGCTGGCCAGGCCATTCAAGGACGCGTCCAAGTCGCGCAGGCCGGTGGCCACCGTTTGCGCCCGTTGACCGCCGTTGCGGTTGGGGGTGACCAGGTCGGTGATCATGCGGTCCATCGCATCAAAGAACGACAGATCGCGCGACGCGGGCGCCAGGTCAAAACTGTCGCCTGAGGCCGGCTGGCCCTTGATCGTGACAGTCATGCCGTCGATGCTGATGGCCTGGCCGTTGACATACGGCGCACCGGCCACCGCGGTCGGGCTGCCGTTCTGCAGGATGTCGTAGGTGGTGGCGCCGCTGGTCGCGTCCACCGTGAAGACGATCTGGTAGGGGTCACCCGTCAAGGCCGAGGGGTTGGTGACGCTGCCGGCATCGATCCAGGCCTGCCCGGTGTTGGCCGCAGCAGGTTCGGTGACAAACACGCCATTGCCCGTCGGCGACTGCAGGAAGACCGCCGCGCCATCGGCCGTCAGCGGCAGGGGTTCGTCGGACGCGGCCATCTGCAGCCCCTGCGCGCCGATGTACTGCACACCACCTGGCGCATCCACAAACGGCGGCGCTGACGACCCCTGGGAGCCGAACAGCCAGCCACCGTTGCCGTCACCCCGGTTGGCGATCTGGAAGATCTGGTCACGGATGCCGCGCAGGGCCTGGCCAATGTCGCGCCGCTGTGCGTCGGTGTAGGCCGGGTTGCCGGCCTGCACCACCAGTTCGCGGGCTTCCTGGAAGAGCTCGGTCACGCTGCCCAGCGCACTCTCGGCCTGCACCATGTTGTTGCGGCTGGCTTCCAGCGCCCGCTGGCTGGCATCGGCTCGGGCTTCACGGGAGAGCGAACGTTCCACCCGCGCAGCACCGGTCGGGTCGTCGCTGGCGCGGGCGATCTTCTTGCCGCTGATCAGGCGCTGCTGCGACTCGGCCATCTCGCTGGCGCGGCGCTGCAGCGTGTCGATGGACGTTTCCTGGCGATTGGCGGTGGTGACACGCATGGCGGGTGACCTCGTTCGGGTTCAGGCCTGCAGCGTGCGCGCTGCGGCGATCAGGGGCTCAGGGCCCGCCCGGCGGCGGTGCGGGGTGGGTTCAGCGTCCATTGGCGATGTCCAGCAGCGTGTCAAAGACCGACTGCGCCACCTGCAGCACCTTGGCGGCGGCCTGGTAGCTTTGCTGGAAGGCCAGCAGCCGGGCCGCTTCCTCGTCGAGGTTGACACCGCTGGCCGCAGAACGGGCGGCTTCGGTCTGGTCAGCCACCGACGCGGAAATGGAGGCGCTGGTTTCGGCACCCTGCACCCGCACGCCCACATCGGCCAGCGTGGCCGCATAGGCTTCGGCGAACGTGCGGCCGCCGCCCACCTGGCCGCCGGACTGCAGGCTGCGGCCCAGCAGGTCGGCGTCGCGCAGGTCCACCAGGGCCAGCGCGTTGCCGTTGTTCGACGCCGGGAAGGCCGTCTTGGCCACGCTCAGGCTGTCACCGCTGCGCGGCACACCGTTCAGGCTCAGTTCGAAGCCGTTCAGCGCAATCGGCTGCCCGGCCGTCCAGGTGCCGCTGCCCGAGGACACCAGGGCGTTGGTGCTGCGGTCGCGCAGCTCCCAGTTGTAGTCGCCGGTGGCCGACGTGAAGCTGATGCTGGCCGTCTGTTCGGGGTCGATGCTGCTGTTGACGACCCGCAGTGAGGCCACACTGGCCGTGCCGGTGTTGGTGGCCGCGACCGTCGCAGTCACGGGCGAGGCCGCGGCGATGCCGCGGGGGTCGTTCAGCGCGGTGCGCATGTCGGAGGCCATGCGCGACACCGGCTGCAGCAGGAAGCGGTCGGTGCTGGCCGGCTGTGGGCTGCCCAGCGACAGCGTGAATCCGTCCACCGTGTCGCCGTCGGCCACATTGCGCACCAGGCCGTCGCTGCGGCGGGTCAGCTGCCAGACACCCGGGGCGCCGGCCGGGTCGGCCTGCAGCTCGTATTCGCTGGCCTGCAGCTGCGACGCGTCAGACACCGTCACCCCCACCTGGGCCACCCAGCCACCCGTCGTCGGGTTGCGTTCGTTGTTGGTGTTGGGCATCACCCGGGTGCCACCCGTGGTGAAGACCGGTGCGCCCGGGCCAGGTGGGTCACCCATGTCCAGGCCCAGCGCCTGCTGGTTGTTGACGGCCGACGAAAACGCTGCGGCCATCTGGCCGAGCTGCGTGCGCGCCGCCACCAGGTCGTGGTTCTGAAACTGCAGCAGGCCAGCCAGCGAGCCGCCACCCAGCGTGCCATCGGGCAGCACCCGCTGGAAGCCAGAGTCGACGATGGCGATGGCCGAGCGCGAGCTGTCCTCCGGCTCGGGCACCAGCGACAAGGGCGACACACTGACGCCCAGCACCAGACGCTGCCCACCCGCGATGAACACCCCCAGCGTGCCGTCGTCGGCAGGGATGGTGGTCACAGCCAGATGGTCACTGAGTTGCGAGACCAGGCGGTCCCGTTCGTCGAGCAGGTCGTTGGGCGGTTGGCCCAGACCCTCGAGCGTGGTAATCCGCTGGTTGACCTCGGCAATGCCGCGGGTCAGGCCATTCACGGCGTCCACCACGTCCTTCAGGCGTTCGTCCAGGTTGGCCTGAATACCGTCCAGCTGGTCGGAGGTGGTGGCAAAGCGGCTGGCGGCTTCCGAGGCGCGCGCCATGACGACCTGCCGTGCCGGCATGTCGGCCGGCCGGCTGGCCACGTCCACCAGGGCATTGAGGAATCGGCCCATGGTCTGACCGATGCCTTGTTCACCCATCGGAAAGGCCGATTCCAGCTCGCGCAGGGATTCAAAGCGCGCCTGGTCCATCGCCGACAGCGAACGCGCACCGGACGCCTCGCGTGTGAGGATGGCGCTGTGCGTGCGGGCCACCGTCTGCACGTCCACGCCGCGGCCGAGGAAGCCCGAACCCGAGAACTGTGCGCCGGCCGTCGCAAACTCGGCGCGCTGGCGCGAGTAGCCCTCGACGGCGGCGTTGGTGATGTTGTGGCCCGTGGTCTGCAGAGCCGCGTAATTGGCCAGCATCCCGCGCAGGCCGATGGACATCAAGGCTGTAGAGCCACCCATGACTTAAAGGTTCTCCAAGGCTCAGCTCTGGCTGCGCTGCAGCGCCAGGGTGGTGTTGATGACACGCGAGAGTTTTTGCGCGTAGGCCGGGTCGGTGGCGTAGCCGGCGCGCTGCAGGCCTTCGGCAAAGCCGCTGGCGCTGCGGGCCTGGGCCAGCACGGGGGCGTATCGCGGAGATTCCTTCATCAAGCGTGCGTAATCGGCAAAGCTTTCGGCATAACTTGAGTACGCCCGAAAGCGCGCCGTGACTTTTTGCGCACGGCCGTCGATGTATTCGGTGGTGGTGACCTCGGCCACCGGCCCGCGCCAATTCGCGCCGGCCTTGATGCCAAACAGGTTGTAGGACGTGCTGCCGTCGGCGTGTCGGATGTCGCGGCGTCCCCAGCCGGTTTCCAGCGCGGCCTGGCTGATCATGAACGGCGCCGGTATGCCCGTGGCCTGCTCGGCGGCGCGCGCGGCTTCCGTATGGGCTTCCACAAACGCGGCGGCGGCACGCTGGGGCGGGCCCACCGGCGCAGCGGCGGCCGGCGCAACGGATGCGGTCACGGCGGCGGCGGGTGCGGTGTCGGATGAAACCGCGGTTGCCGCTGCCGCGCCCGTGCGGGCAGCCAGTGCGGCCGCACCGGCTTGTGTACGGGCCAGCGGCTCGGGCAGCGGGTTGGCACGGTCGGTCATCGCCGTCGGGCTGGTCAGGCCGAGCTGGCGCTCCAGCTGGCGGGCGATCATCTCGCTCAAGCCCCCGGGCAGCCCGGACATGCGGGTGGCAAATTGCTGGTCCAGCAGGTCGGTGCCCAGTTGCGTGCCTTCGTTGTTGAGCATGCCGGTGCTCAGCGTGGCTGCGCGCATGCTCTTCATCACCTCCTGCATGAACAGGGATTCGAAGGCCTTGGCCGATTCACGGATGGCGCCGCGCGGGTCCGTCGCGGCGCGGGCCCGCAGGCCGTCCAGCGAACGCGCATCACCGGCCAGCCCTTGGGTGGACAGCGAGGCGGTGGCGGGCAGTGACAGTGGGCTGGTCATGGCGGGGTTAGGGGGTCAGGCAGGGCGTGAACGGGTGTCAGCGCATCGGGGCTACCGCCCTCAGATGACCTCGATCTCGGCGCGCAGCGCACCCGCGGCGCGCATCGCCTGCAAGATGGCCAGCAGGTCCTGCGGCGTAGCGCCCAGGGCGTTCAGCGCCTTGACCACATCGGTGAGCTTGGTGCCCGCGGGCATCTGCACCAGCGAGCCGCCCTGCTGCGTGATGGCGATGTCGGCCTTTTCCGTGACCGTGGTCTGGCCGCCCGACAAGGGGTTGGGCTGGCTGACCTGCGGCGTGGAGTTGATGGTGACGCTCAAGGAACCATGGGCCACGGCGCACGGGCCGAGCGTGACCGCGTCGTTGAGCACGATCGAGCCGGTACGGGCGTTCAGCACGATGCGGGCGGCCGGCCGGGCGATGTCCACCGGCAGGTTCTCGATGTCGGCCAGGAAGGCCACGCGGCTGTTCGGGTCGGTCGGCGCACGCACCTGCACCACGCGGCCGTCACGCGCCACGGCCGTGCCTTCGCCCTTGTGCTCGTTGATGGTGGCGGCCACGGCGCGGGCGGTGGCAAAGTCGTTGGCGTGCAGGTCCAGCTGGATGGTGTCGCCCTTGAGCAGCGGCGTGGGCACCGCCACCTCCACGGTGGCGCCGTCGGGCACACGCCCGGCCGACAGGTGGTTGATCTGCACCTTGGAGCCGCCGGCCGAGGCACCCGCGCCACCGACGATCAGGTTGCCCTGCGCCATCGCATAGACACGGCCGTCGGCGCCCTTCAGCGGCGTGGCCACCAGCGTGCCGCCGCGCAGGCTCTTGGCATTGCCCAGCGACGACACCGTCACGTCCAGCGACTGGCCAGGTTGGGCAAAGGCCGGCATCTGTGCCGTCACCAGCACCGCGGCCACATTCTTCAGCTGCATGCTGGTGCCGGGCGGCACCGTCACACCCATCTGCTGCAGCATCGCGTTCAGGCTCTGCGAGGTGAAGGGCGTCTGCGTGGTCTGGTCACCGGTGCCGTCCAGCCCCACCACCAGGCCATAACCCGTCAGTGCATTGGAGCGCACGCCCTGGATGGCCGCCACTTCCTTGATGCGGGCCGAGGACATCGCGTGGGCGGGCTTGGGCCACCACAGCGCCGCACTGCACAGCAGCGCCGCCAGCACGATGGCCGCGCGCAGCCAGCGCTGGGCCCGGCTGCGGCGCGCAGCGCCCTGGCTGAACAGCAGCCGGTCGTCGGGCATGGAAGGGCTGAAGGAGTCGGAAAAGTCCAGGCGGTTCATGCGGCGGTTCGGCGGGGTGTCGGTGGGTGCAGGGCAGGGGGAAATCAGATCGGCATCACGCTGAGGAAGAAGCGGGCCAACCAGCCCACCGCGTTGGCATTGGCGGCCGCGCCACGCCCCCGGTGCTCGACCCGCACATTGGCCACCGCCGTGCTTTGCACGGTGTTGGCCGCGCCGATGGCGCGCGGGTCGACCTGGCCGGAAAAGCGCAGCACGTCGACGTTCTGGTTCACACCAATCTGCTTCTCACCCGCCACCAGCAGGTGGCCATTGGGCAGGACGCCCGTCACCAGCACGGTGATGGTCCCGGAGAAGTCGTTGC
>JAJTDE010000260.1 GCA_021298085.1 Rubrivivax sp. | reverse complement strand
AGCGTCTGGCCCTCGGCCAGGCTGTTGGCCGCCGCGTTGTCCAGCGTATAGGTCCAGGTGCCGGTGCTGGCGTCGATCTGGAACTGGCCCACCTGGCCAGCGCCACCGCCGAGCAAGGACCACATCGGGGCCTGACCGTCACCGAGGTTGCTCACCGTCAGCACACCGGTGGCCTGCGGTTCACCGGGCAGCGACGTCCCGTCGTCGGCGTGGCCAGCCTCCAGCACTGCGCCTGCAATGTCACCCGACACGATGGGCGCCCCACCCGTGCCGGTGATCGTCACGGTGACCGTCTGCTGCGCCGTCAAGCCCGCGGTGCCGGCTGGCCGGGCTTCGGTCACCTGCAGCGTGTAGGTCAAGGTCAGCGTCTCGCCGCGCCCCAACTCGCTGAATCCGGTTGAACCACTGTTGAACAACCAACGCAGGTTGCCCGCCGCGCCGGGGTCGGCCAGCAGCTGCAGGTCGCCATCGGCCGCGTCGGCGATGCTGAACATCGCCAGCGCCTGGGCCTCGGTCAGGCCAGGGGCGTTGTTGCCGGCGATGGCCACACCCGTGACGGCGACCGTCACCGTGTCGCTGAGGTCAGGGTCCACCACCGTGAGGCTGCCCTGACCGGTCAAGCCCGACAGGTTTTCCTCCAGTGCCAACCCGGCAGTGTCCTGCACGCCGACGATGACCAGCGGCGCGTCGTTGCTGCCCGTCACCTGCACGGTGATCGTCCGGGTGACGCTGTCGCCAGTGGCCACGCCGTTCTGCATGTCGGCGATGCGCAGCGTGAACACCTGCTGCGCCACCTCGCCCGCGCCCAGCTGCTGAGCAGCGGTGTTATCCAAGGCGTATGTCCACGTCAGGCTGCCGATGGCGCTGCCAGCAGCCGGCACCAGGACGGTGGTCAAGCTGCCCGCCAAACCCCAGGGCGCGCTGGACGACACCGGTTCCACGGTGACCCCATGCGTATCGGTCAGGTCGACATCGTCGAAGGTGATCACGCCACTGGCCAGCAACTGGCCCGCCGGGCTGACGCCGACGTCCTCGCGCACAGCAGCCGTGTCCACCGCTGACAGGATGACCGGCACGTCGTTGGTGCCCGTGATCGTCAGCGTGACCGTCTGCGACACCAGGCCACCCTTGCCGTCGCTGATGCGCACGCTGAAGGTCTCGGTGGCCGTTTCACCGGCGCCCAGTGACTGGGTCGCGGTGTTGGAAAGGCTATACGTCCAGCGGACTGTTCCGTCGCCCGCCCCGGTGGCCGTGTCGGTGATGGTGGCCCGCAAGGTGCCGCCATACGCGCCGGACAGCTTGGTGACCGCGACGGTGTGCTTGTCGGTGAGGTCGGTGTCGTCGAACTGGAAGCTGCCGGTGGTGGACAAGGACGCCACCGTGCGCGCGGCTTCGGCGACGCTGCCAGCCACTTCGCCCGCCGACAGGATGACCGGCGCATCGTTGGTGCCCGTCACGACGACGCTGATGACCTGGGAGACGGTGGCGCCGGTGTTGTCGCGCAGCGTGATCGTAAAGGTTTCGGTGACACGCTGCCCCGCGGCCAACTCTTGCAGGCGTGCCGGGTCGACCGCGTAGGTCCAGGTCAGGCGCCCCTGCGCGGCACCGGTGGCGGGCGTCGAGACCAGTGCCGACACCGCGCCACCCAGCAGGTTGCCGCTGGAGGCGATTACCGCACTGACGACGTGGGTGTCGGCGGTGTCGAGGTCGTCAAAGAGGATGACGCCGGTGGCCGTCAACGGGCTGGGGGAATCGGCTTCCTTCAGCGTTCGGCTGAGCACACTGCCGGTGGTCTTGATAAAGGGACTGGGCATGATTTATTGCCTGCATTGGCGCATGGCCGGCAGGGCGTCCCATCCGAAATGCCCCCTCTGAATGAGTGGTACCAGTCCCTTTTCGACACAAAAAACGGGCCACTTCAACCCATCCAGGCCCGCGCGCCTCTGAACATGCGCATCCAAGGGCTGTAGGCGGACGGATCACCCCCCGCGGCCTCGCTCATCTGGATGTTGCGGAAGACCCGCTCCGGGTGCGGCATCAGCGCGGTAAAGCGCCCGTCAGCCGTGGTCACACCGGTGAGGCCCTGCGGGCTCCCGTTAGGGTTGATCGGGTAGGCCTCCTTCCCCGTGGGCCACGGCGATGGGCAGGCGGCTGCCCGCCATGCCCTGGAAAAACGCGCTGGGGCTGTCGAGCACTTCCACCATGGACAGTCGTGCCTCGAAGCGCTCGCTGCGGTTGCGGGTGAACTGCGGCCAATCCTGCGCGCCAGGGATGAGCGCACTGAGTGCCGCCAGCATCTGGCAGCCGTTGCACACGCCCAGCGCCAGGGTGTCGCGGCGCTGGAAGAAGGCGGCAAAGGCCTCGGCCAGCACCGGGTTGAACAGGATGCTGCGGGCCCAGCCCTCGCCAGCACCCAGCGTGTCGCCATAACTGAAGCCACCGCAGGCCACCAAGGCCTGGAACTGCGACAGGCGAGCCCGCCCCGCGATCAAATCGCTCATGTGCACGTCGTAGGTGTCGAAGCCGGCAACGGCCATGGCACGGCTCATCTCGATGTGCGAATTGACACCCTGCTCACGCAGGATGGCCACTGCAGGCCGCGCACCCGTCTGAATGAACGGTGCGGCGGGGTCGTCGGCCGGGTCGAAGCTCAGCTGCCGGTGCAGGCCCGGGTCTTCGGGCAAGCCGGCGGCGGCGTGCTCCTCATCGGCGCAGGCGGGGTTGTCGCGGCCCTGGGCGATGCGCCAGCTGACGCTGTCCCACGCCTGCTGCAGTGCCTGCAGCGAGGCCGCAAACTGCAGCTTGGTGTCGCGCCACACTTCCACGGCCATGCGGTTGTTGGTCTTGCCCACCACGTGGGCATGGCGGCTGAGCCCCTGTTCGCGCAAGGTGGCCATCACCGCGTTGCGCTGGTCGCTGGGCACCTGGATGACCACACCCAGTTCCTCGTTGAACAGCGCGCGCACGGTGAGCTCGTTGCGGCGCTCGCTGACCTGGCTGGCCCAGTTCTTCGAATCACCGTGGTCGGCACGGCTGTCGTGGATGCCGTCGCCTTCGGTGACCAGGATGTCCACGTTGAGGCTGACGCCCATGTGGCCGGCGAAGGCCATCTCGCAGACCGCGGCCCACAGGCCACCGTCGCTGCGGTCATGGTAGGCCAGCAGCTGCCCGTCGCGGCGCAGCATGTTGATGGCCAACACCAGTTGTTTCAAGCGTTGGGGTTCGTCCAGGTCGGGCACCTGGTCGCCGAAGCGGCCCATCACCTGGGCAAGCATCGAGCCCCCCAGGCGCTGACGGCCAAATCCCAGGTCGACGAGGATCAGCGTGGTGTCACCCGCACGCAGCTGCGGCGTCAGCGTGCCGCGCACATCGTCCAGGCTGGCAAAGGCACTGACCACCAGCGACACCGGTGACACGACCTGGCGCGCCTGGCCCTCGGCGGTGGACCAGCGGGTGCGCATGGACAGCGAATCCTTGCCCACGGGAATGCCAATGCCCAGCGCCGGGCACAGTTCCAGGCCCACGGCCTTGACGGTGTCATAGAGGGCGGCGTCTTCACCCGGCTCACCACAGGCGGCCATCCAGTTCGCGCTGAGCTTGACCCGCGACAGCTCGATGGGCGCGGCCAGCAGGTTGGTGATGGCCTCGGCCACCGCCATGCGGCCCGAGGCCGGGGCATTCAGCGACGCCAGCGGCGTGCGCTCGCCCATGCTCATGGCCTCGCCACGAAAGCCGACAAAGTCGGCCAGCGTGACCGCACAGTCGGCCACCGGGACCTGCCAGGGGCCGACCATCGGGTCGCGGTGGCTCATGCCACCCACGGTGCGGTCGCCGATGGTGATGAGAAAACGCTTGCTGGCCACGCTGGGGTGGCGCAGCACGTCAAAGGCCAGCTGCTCCAGCTTCAGGCCGGTGAGGTCCAGCGCGGGTTCGGTCAGCGCCACGCGCTGCACGTCGCGGTGCATCTTGGGCGCCTTGCCCAGCAGCACCTCCAGGGGCATGTCGATCGCCCGCTGGCCGCCGGGGCCGTCTTCCAGCACCAGCTGCGGGTTGTCCGTGGCGCGGCCCACGATGGCAAAGGGGCAGCGCTCGCGTTCACACATCTGCTCGAACAGCGGCAAGCGCTCAGCATCCACCGCCAGCACATAGCGTTCCTGGCTCTCGTTGCACCAGATCTCCTGCGGGGCCAGGCCGCTTTCTTCCAGCGGCACGGCCCGCAGGTCAAACAGCGCGCCGCGTTGCGCACCGTCCACCAGCTCGGGGAAAGCGTTGCTCAAACCCCCGGCGCCCACGTCGTGGATGGCCAACACCGGGTTGTGGTCACCCAGCGCCCAGCAATGGTTGATGACTTCCTGCGCCCGGCGCTGGATCTCCGGGTTGCCGCGCTGCACGGAATCAAAGTCCAGCGACGCGGCGTTGGTGCCCGCGGCCATGGAGCTGGCTGCACCACCACCCATGCCGATGCGCATGCCGGGCCCGCCGAGCTGCACCAGCAGGGTGCCGGCCGGAAACAACTTCTTGGTGGTCTGCGTGGCGTCGATGACGCCAATGCCACCCGCCACCATGATGGGCTTGTGGTAGCCCCGCTGTACACCGGCCACCGACTGTTCAAACACCCGGAAGAAGCCGCCCAGGTTGGGCCGCCCAAACTCGTTGTTGAAGGCTGCGCCGCCCAGCGGGCCCTCAGTCATGATCTGCAGCGGGCTGGCGATGTGGTCGGGCTTGCCAACCGCGTCGCGTTCCCAGGGTTCAGGCTGTTCGGGCAGGCGCAGGTGGCCGACCGCAAAGCCGGTCAGGCCCGCCTTGGGCTTGGCGCCCCGGCCGGTGGCCCCTTCGTCACGGATCTCACCCCCCGCGCCGGTGGAGGCGCCGGGGAAGGGTGAGATGGCCGTGGGGTGGTTGTGGGTCTCCACCTTCATCAGCACATGGGCCGTCAGCGCGCGGGCTGCGTACACCGGCGCATTGGTGAAGCCCTGCGGCAGCCACTGCTGCACCGGCCCGCCCTCCATCACGGCGGCGTTGTCGTTGTAGGCGATGACGGTGTGCTGCGGCGAGACGGCTTCCGTGTGGCGGATCATCCCGAACATCGAGTGGGTCTGCTCGACACCATCGATGGTGAAGCGGGCGTTGAAGATCTTGTGGCGGCAGTGTTCGCTGTTGGCCTGCGCAAACATCATCAGCTCGACGTCGGTGGGGTTGCGCTGCAGGCGTTGGCCAAAGGCTTCCAGCAGGTAATCCACCTCGTCGTCCGACAGCGCCAGGCCCCACTCGCGGTTGGCGCGCTCCAGCGCGCTGCGCCCTTCACCCAGCACGTCCACATGGGCCAGCGGCACGCCTTCACGTTCGCTGAACAATGCCTGCGCAGCGGCGCTGTTGTAGGCAACGCTCTCGGTCATGCGGTCGTGCAGCAGCGCGGCGATGGCCCCGCGGGTGGTGTCGGCCAGGGGTTTGGGCCCCCCGAAGAAGCCGCCCTTGCGCTGCAGGCGGTATTCGACAACCCGCTCGATGCGCCGCACCGACAGGCCGCAATTGTGGGCGATGTCGGTGGCCTTGCTGGCCCAGGGCGACACCGTACCCAGCCGCGGCATGACCACGATCAACTCGCCCTCGGCGGCCGTCAGGGCACCGCTGCCGTCGTTGAGCAGGGCGCGCAGCTTGTCGCTCTCGCCGGGCGACAACGCCGACACCGTGGACGCCCAGTGCACGTGGCGCGCGTCCAGACCCACCGTGGCCGGGTCCAGCGCCTGGATGGCCGGCATCAGGGCCTGGCGCCGGAATTCAGAAAGCGCAGGCCCGCCATCGAAGCGCACCAGGTGGAGAGGGGAAATGGACATGCCGGTACCCAGGCGCCCAGGCCAACGCCAGGCGCCACGTTGAAAAACCATGAGTTTACGAGGGGGTGGAATAATGAATGCCCATGACGATCAGCTTGAAGACCCCTGCCGAGATCGAAGGCATGCGCCGCGCCTGCCGCCTGGCCAGTGAAGTGCTGGATTACCTCACA
>JAJTDE010000259.1 GCA_021298085.1 Rubrivivax sp. | reverse complement strand
GACTGCTTCCGGCCAAAGCCGCCGCTCAATCGCCGAGCCTGAGTGGCTGCAATCAGTCTGAAGCGGGCATGTCGGCGCTGACGCCGACATAGGCCATGTGCCAAAGCTCGGGTGAGCTATCGATGCGCCTGAGTTTGCCCGTCTGATCAATAACTTGCCTTGCGGCTGGCTGGCTCACACCCTGGTCCGCGTCGGGCTCGATACGATGTCGGCGCCGACACTGAGCTATCGCTGGCGAGCAAACCGCACGAGCGTGGCGCCCGGCGCCGCATGCACGAGCGTGGGCATGATCAGCACGCAGTCGTCGTAGGGCGTGAGCACCGGCTGGCCGGCGGTCCAGCCCACGACTGTGCCCGCCTGCGGCACCACTTCGCCGTTGACCCAGGGCCGGGCCAGACGCGGCGCATCGCCCGCGGCCACGTTGACCGCTTCGGTGACGACCACGAGCCGCGGCGCGGAGCCGGCCGGCTCGCCGCGCCATGCGGCCGGCACGTCATGTTCGTCAATGGCACCGCTGGCCACCAGGAAGCGGGCCAGCATGTCATGGGCCACGTCCAGCGAGGACAGCGCGCCATGGAACCCGCACTCCACGAGCAACGCAAAGCGGGACGCCTCATCGGCCCGGCCATAGGCGCCGTGGTCCCGCATGCGGCAGCCGGCGCGATGGCCCGCATCGGCCACCACCAACGCTGGCGCGCCGAGGCCCAGGGCCCGGGCCGCATGATGGGCCAACGGGCCGGCCAACCCGAGCGGCTCGCCTGGCTCGTGCATGGAGTGCAGGTCCAGCAGCCACTCGCTGCGCTCGACGAAGGGTGCCAGGGCGAGCACGCGCCGATGCTCACTGCCGTGCACAGACGTGTCGTGCCGCCAGTCCATGTCGCCCCAAAAGGCGGTTCATGTCGGTCGTGACGTAGCGCGACGCATCCGGCGCGGCAGGGTCGAAACGGTCGAAGGCGTCCAGGTTGGCAAAAACCAGTGTCAGTGCGCCGCGGCGCGGTCGCAGCCCGGCAGACAGGGCCGACAGCAACGCATAGGCGCCGCACAGCTCGTTGCCATGCACCAGGGCGCTGACCATCACATCCCGTCCGGCCTCGCCCGACTCGAAGCGCCACACGCCGGGCACGCCGGTATTGCCCGCCCGCCACGGGGCGATGACGGGCACGCCCACGTCGAAGTGGCGCACGCTCATTCGCGGATCTTGGCGTAGTCCACGATGCGGCGGTACTTGGCGATCTCGGCCACCTGGAAATCGCCCAGTTCCGCACCCGGCGCGGCCACGGTGGCGCCAGATTCGCGCATCTTCTGCAGCAACTCGGGCGCCGTCAGCGACTCGGCCAGCGCGGCCTTCAGCCGCCGCACTACCGGCTGCGGCAGACCCGGCGGGCCCCACAGGCCGAACCAGCTGCTGATGTCCACGTTCCGCAACTGCGGATGCTCGGCCAGCGCCGGGATCTCGGGCGCGACCGGTGAGCGCTTGGCCTCGGTGGTTCCGATGGCCACGACCTTGCCACTGCGGATGTGCGGCAGCCCGCTGGAGAGCACGAAAACACCGAACTCGAGCTGGCCGCCCAGCAGATCGGTCGTCAGCGGCGCAACGCCACGGTAGGGGATGTGCACGATGAACAGGCCCGCGGCCTCCTTGACCATTTCGCCTGCCAGGTGAAGCGCGGTACCCACACCCGAGGACCCGAAGCTGAACCTGCCGGGGTTGCTCCGTGCGAGATCGATGAATCCGGGCAGGTCCTTCACGCCGGTCTTCGGACTCGCGACCAGCACCATGGGTTGCGAAGCCACACGGCCGATGGGCGTGAACTGCCGCACCGGGTCGTAGCGCACATTGGTGTTCACGAGGCCGGCGATGGCCATCTCGTTGTTGCTGCCCAGCAGCAGGGTGTAGCCATCGGGCGCGGCCTGCTGCACCTTCTGCGCGCCCAGCGCGCCACCGGCGCCACCCACGTTCTCCACCACCACCTGCCGACCCAGCCGGCGCGTCAACTCGGCGGCCACGGTGCGAGCCGTCAGGTCGGTACTTCCACCCGGCGGATAGCCGCAGACCAGCGTGATGTGCTTGTTCGGGTAGTCATCCGACTGCGCCCAGGCGGGGCTTGCGGCACCCAGCGCCAGAGTGCCAGCGCCTGCCAGCCAGCGGCGGCGATCGATCTTGTCCATGCTTGTCTCCTGTGCGACCGAAGGCGGCTGCTGACAGGTATTGTCGAAGGCGACACTTGGGCTGATGTGCCATTTCGGCACTGAAAGGTGCTGAACGGGCACCTGGCGCGAATCCGTCGCCCGCCGGTCGCTAACGGTCGGTGGCGTCCCAGACCGCCTCGACCAGCGCCGACTGCCGCCCGCGGTGCCGGTAGATCCGCACCTCGAAGTGGATCTGGTCGGCCCTGCCGCCCAAGGGCTTGAGCAGGCCTTGCCGGATGGGCTGGGCCACCAGGGAGTGCGGCAGCCAGGCCATGCCCACGCCCTTGAGCGTCAGCTCCAGAATCGCATCGGCAGAGTCGCAGATCACCTGCGGCGATGGCAGCGGCGCGCCGTGCCCGGTGGCCAGGCGATCACCCAGCAGGCGCCCGAGCGCCAGCGACTGCGCGTAGCCGATCCAGTGCGGGCTGCCGATTTCGTGCCGGACCCGCCCGCTGGCATCCACGCGGGACACCGGCAGCAGCCGATCGCTGGCCAGCGTGGCGTGCCGGAAACGCTGGCCCGACAGGCCGATCGACAGCGCCGGGTGCTCGTAGCACACCAGCAGGTCGGACTCCCCCCTTTCGAACACCGCCGCCACTTCCGCCATGGCAGCCGTGCGCACCTCGACCCGGTGCGCGCGCCACACCGGGCGCAGCCGCGCCAGCCAGTCGGCCACGAGCGAGTGCGCCAGCGTGCGGCCCGTGCAGACGCGCACGACCATGCTGCGGGGTTCCGGGCCCGGCACGGCGTGCCACTGCGCACGCACGCGGGCCAGCCCGGCCAAAAGCGGCTCTGCCTCTACCAGCAGGGATTCACCAGCCGGTGTCAGCCGCAGCGGGGCGCGCCCCCGGGCCACCAGCGGTACGCCGGCCCAGCCTTCCAGCGTGCGGATACGGCGGCCAAAGGCCGGGTGCGTGACGTGGCGGGCTTCGGCCGCCCGCACGAAACTGCCGTGCTGACGCAGCGCAGCCAGATCCTCGATCAACTTGATGTCCATCGGCGCGATCGTGAAACAGCTCGGAAGCTGCGAGAGGGCACCTATTGTCTTGGAAGGCACCGAGAGGTGGCAGGTCGACAGTCCGTCGCTCCGGGTCCCCAGGTCACTCGCACGGTCCGGCATGGACCGATGGCCTGTGCCGACCACTGACCGCTAGGCAGCGAGTCCGGTCGGTCGCCACCGGCTGTCGTACTCACGGAATGCGACAGAAAGCCGACGTTCGGCTCTGCCATCGGCGCCGACCCAAGCGGCAGCTATACGAGGTACAGCTGACCTCGGGTTAGGTCCAGGCGGTCCCACCGCTTCGATGACTGCTTCTCTGCCGCGCGAACTGGCGGTACCGACCCTGAGCGGTCCGTCGATGGTTCAGATGGGTCGCTTAGCTGCCCTCCATGAAGCCTGGAATTCTCGACGTTGTTGCCCAAAGCTCGCCCAAGGCCTCATCGTTCACGCGTTCGCTGCGGAAATCACACGCACGCGAAGGCTCGAGCTAGTCGGCTCCACATCAAACCTCACCGGCAGGAACTGCTCGATCACCCCGATGTTGGTCGTGGCATGTTCGGTCATCTCGGTGCAGGTGAACGACGCCGTGCTGCCTCGTTTCACGACAGCGAGTGCCAGCGGCAACATCCACTGATCTGCCAGATGCTGGCCCAGCGCGCCTTCGCTCGCTTGGTAGGCCTTGACCTCCTTGACCAAGGCGCCC
>JAJTDE010000099.1 GCA_021298085.1 Rubrivivax sp. | reverse complement strand
TGGCCAGCCAGGCGGCCTTGTCGGCCGGCAGCCGGGGGTTGTTGGCCTGCAGCCGGGCGGCCACGGCGGCGGCGTTGGCGAAGGGTTTGAAGCTTTGGGGCTTCTTCAGGTCGTCCAGCCACTCGGCGAGCTTTTTCGGCGCGTGTTCGGGCTTCATGCGGGGCAGGCCGAAGCCTTCGAGGTTGATGAGGTGGCGCACCCGTTGCGGGCGGGCACCGGCGTAGCTCATCACGACGTTGCCCCCCATGCTGTGGCCCAGCAGGTCGACCGGCGCGTCGGGCGAGAGGTGGTCGATCAGGGCGTCGAGGTCACCAAGGTAGTCAGCAAACCAGTAGGCGTCGCTGCCGCTGGACTGGGAATGCCCGAAGCCTCGCCAATCGGGCGCCACGACCGCGCGAATGGGGCCTTCGAGGTCAGCCAGCGCGTCCACCGCAAACTGGAACGACGCGCCGACGTCGGCCCAGCCGTGCACCATCACCAGCAGGGGTAGGGGTTGCATCGATACATCGGCGGGCAACCAGGTCTGCAGGTGATAGGTCAGGCCGCGCAGCGTGAGCGAGTGCGCCTTGGGCTGCCGCCGGGGCTGGTAAACGGTGCAGCCGGCGGCGCCGGCAGCGGTGGTGGTGGAGGGTGCGTTCACCCTGGCACTGTAGTGCAGCAGGCTGAGGGCCGCTGCGGCGCCCGAGCCTCAGGCGGCAGCCAGCAGGGCCAGGCTCTCAGGCGCCATGCGCACCTTCATCTGCTTGAGCGGTACCGCGCCGGCCACCGCGTAGGCGGGGTTGCTGGTTTCACGCTTGATGTGTTCGTGGACCGGTGCGCCGTTCTTGCTCACCAGCACCGCCACCACCGGGGCCATCACCGTGGGTCCGCGCTTGATCACGACACCCACTTCGCCAGAGGCCAGGCTGACGTAGCAGCCCGGGGGGTAGACGCCAAATTCCTTGACCAGGGCGGCTGTCATCGGGTTGCCGGGGTCGCGCATGAAGAGCTCACGGCCGGCGCGGTCGGCCGGCAGCGGCTCACGGCTGGCGCGCGGGCTCAGCTTGGCGGCATAGATGTCGGCCCGGTTGAGCAGGGTGGCGAGTTCCGACGGGTTGGCAATGCCCAAGGGGTAACCCAGGCGGTCAGTGGTTTCGTGGTGCTGTTCGACACCCAGCAGCCAGTCCCGATCGGTCACGCCCGCCTTCTCGAGCAGGACGCGGCTGCGCGTCGGGTGCGAGCGAATCTGCTTCATCTGCTCGTCGTTCGGGCGGCTGGCCTGCTGGGCGAGGATGCCCTGCAGCTCGAACATCGAGATGTTCATGGTCAGCGCCGCCTTGAAGGCGCGGTTGGATTCGTCGTCGCTCCAGTCCAGTCGCTTGGCCACGAGCCGGCAGACGATGGCCGTGTGGATGGCGTGGTTCAGGCCGTACTGCATGTGCTCGTTGCCTTCCTGTCGCATCACCTGCAGGATGGCCAGGTCGGGGTCTCGGTCGATCAGCGATTCGACCGGTTTGGCGGCCTCGTCGAGGGCGGCCTTGAAGGTTTCCGGCGTGATCTCGCTCAGTGTGCGGTGGATGCGCGAGATGTTGTCGCTCCACAGTTTGCCCAACATGGCGGCGGGCGCCTGGCGGATGGCGTCAGCGCCCTGGAAGACCTCGGCGATGTCGACCAGTGTGCCGCGCGCCAACAGGTTTTCCAGCTGCTCGCCGCTCTGCACCACGTACCCTTTGGCCAGCAGCAAGGTCTCGTCGTTGTTGAACACATTGAAGGGCAAGGGTGTGCCAACCTTGACGCGCTGGCGAACCACGGACAGCTGGGTAAAACGCATGAGGGCCTCTTGACCAGGGTTTGTTCGAACAAGTGTCGGCCTCGTTCGCGGCGACAGAGCCTCAAAATGAACGGCTCTTGCCTACCAGTTGTAACAACCATGCCCGAGTACGAATTGCGTCACGCTCGCCCTGCCGATCTCCCCGCGATCCTGGGCTTGATCAGGGAGCTGGCGGTGTACGAAAAGCTGGAACACCTGATGCAGTCCACCCCGCAGAGCCTGGCGCCCCACCTGTTTGGCCCCCACCCCGTGGCGGAGTGCCTGGTGGCCGAGGCAAGAGCCGCCGCCGACACAACCGACTCAACTGCCTGCGTGTTCGCCTTTGCGCTGTTCTTCCGCAATTTCTCCACGTTCCTGGCCAAGCCGGGGCTCTATCTGGAAGACCTGTATGTGCAGCCAGCCTGGCGGGGCCAGGGGGTGGGCAAGGCCATGCTGCGTCGGCTGGGCGCGTTGGCGGTCGAACGGGGCTGCGGCCGGTTTGAGTGGAGCGTGCTTGACTGGAACGAGCCCGCCATCCGCTTCTACCAGCACATGGGCGCCACGGTGATGCCCGATTGGCGCATCTGCCGCGTCACGGGCGATGCCCTGCAGGCCTTTGCCGAGGAAGGTCGGCAGCCATGACCTCGGCCGGCGCCCGCGTTCACGACCTTCACGTCGTCCACCACGGCAGCTTCCGCTGGCAGGTGCCGCAACGGTTCAACATCGCCGAGGTCTGTTGCCGTCGCTGGGCACTGGCGACCCCGCAGGCCGTGGCCATCCGGCATGAACATGAACGGGGTCAGCGCCGCGCCTGCACTTATGCTGAGTTGCAGGCGCTGGCCGACCAGCTCTCGGTCGCGTTGCGCCGGCTGGGCGTGCGGCGTGGTGACCGCGTGGCCATCGTCATGCCGCAGCGTGTGGAAACCGCAGTGGCCCACATGGCCGTCTATCAGCTGGGGGCCGTGGCCATGCCCCTGTCGATGCTCTTCGGCCCGGAGGCCCTGGCCTACCGGCTGGCCCACAGCGAGGCGGTGCTGGCCCTGGCCGACGAATCGAGCATGGCCAACGTGATGGCGGCGCGCGCCGACGCGCCCCTGCTGCGCCACATCGTTGGCGTTGGTGACGCCCAGGCCGACGCGCCCTTGTCATGGAACGCCCTGCTGGCAGGTGGCCGCAGCCGGTTCAAGCCCGTGGCCACCCGGGCTGACGACCCTGCCGTGCTGATCTACACCAGTGGCACCACGGGCCCGCCCAAGGGTGCGCTGATACCGCACCGTGCGCTCATCGGCAACCTGAGTGGTTTTGTCTGCAGCCAGAACGGCTTTCCGCACCTGCTGCGCCGGCCGGGCGCACCGCGACGCCCGGTGTTCTGGTCGCCGGCGGATTGGGCCTGGACGGGCGGGCTGATGGACGCCCTGCTGCCGACGCTGTATTTCGGCTGTGAGATCGTGGCCTTCCAGGGGCGCTTTCAGCCTGAACGTGCGTTCGACCTGCTCGCCCGGTACCGCGTGACCCACAGCTTCCTGTTTCCGACGGCCCTGAAAGCCATGATGAAGGCCGTGCCCCGCCCACAGGAGCGCTGGCGGTTGCAGCTTCAGGCGGTGATGAGTGCGGGGGAGGCCGTGGGCGATGCCGTCTTTCAGTGGTGTGAGCAGGCGCTGGGCCTGACGGTCAACGAGATGTTCGGCCAGACCGAGATCAACTACATCGTCGGCAACTGCCAGCGGCTGTTCGACGCGAGGGGCCGGGTGGTCGACGGCTGGCCTGCGCGGCCGGGCAGCATGGGCAAGGCCTATCCGGGACACCGCGTGGCCGTGATCGACGACGAGGGTCACGAATGCCCGCCAGGGGTGGCCGGTGATGTGGCGGTCCACCGGCTGGATGTGCATGGCCAGCCAGACCCGGTCTTCTTCTTGGGTTACTGGCGTCATGACGCTGCCACACGACACAAGTACACCGGTGACCCGAGCGACAGCTGGTGCCGCACCGGTGACATGGCCGTTCGGGATGACGACGGCTGGCTGTGGTACCAGGGCCGCAGCGACGACATGTTCAAGGCCGCGGGTTACCGCATCGGTCCGAGTGAGATCGAAAACTGCTTGGTCAAGCATCCGGCCGTTGCCAATGCGGCCGTGGTGCCCAAACCCGACAATGAGCGGGGTGCCGTCATCAAGGCCTATGTCGTGTTGTCCAATTTGGGCAGCGGGAACCACACCTTGGTCGAAGAACTGCGCAGCCATGTCCGCAGCCGGCTGGCGCCCTACGAGGTGCCCAAGGAGATCGAGTTTGTCAGCGAACTGCCGATGACCACAACTGGCAAGGTCCAGCGGCGGGTTCTGCGTGAACGGGAGGTACAGCGCGCTGCAGGCGGTTCGATCGATTGAACGGCGGCATCGTTTCGTAGGGGGGCGGACGGCGTCAGGGTGTCCTGTTGCCATCTGCATTGATCAAGGCGGCCGATCAGGACGGCCGTCATCCACCATCACCATGCTCAAACCACTCGAAGAGGGTGACCACTCCTCCGCTGTCCGGCTGCTGACCGAAGGCTTTCCTCAGCGCAACGCCCATTTCTGGAGGGAGGGGATGGAGCGCCTGCGTCGCTTTTCCGGCAATGTGGAAGCCGGCGTTCCCTTGGGTCAGCTGCTGCTGGCCAAGGGCGAACCCGTGGGCGTGGCCTTGACGCCGGCCAGCCTGCGGCGCGGCGCCAACGGTGAGCCTTACCGAATGATCAACTTCTCCAGCTGGTACATCCAGCCCGAGCACCGCTATCGGGCCGCGATGATGTTCCGTCAGGTGGTGTCTGATGCGTCGGCCACCTACCTGGACCTGACCCCCGCCGCGCATGTGCAACCGATGCTGCCGCTGTTCGGGTTCAGGCCGATGAGCGCTGGCATGGACATCGCTGCGACGGCTGTACTGTCGCTGCAGCCCACACGAGGCGTGCACCTGCGCGATTTCCACCCCGACGATCCCTTGCCGCAGCATGCACCCTCGGCACAGCAGTTGCTGGTGCACAAGGAACTGGGGTGCTGGCCGCTCATCATGGAGCACCCTGAAGGCCAGACCTTGTTTGTCTACCGCCGCCGGCCCATGCGCCGCGTTCCTGTTGCCCGCCTGAAGTACGTGGGTGACCACGACGTGCTGCAGCGCCACCTTCCGGCCCTGGCCCGTTATTTCGCACTGCGCGGGATGCTGGCATTGGTGTGGGATGCTCGTGCTGAGCGGCCTGCGCCACAGTGGTGGGGCTATCGGCGCCCGGCCCATGTCTGGTACGCCAGAGGCCAATTTCCCCACAATTGCACAGACTTCATCGGAACCGAGTTGTGCCTTCTGGGTGTCTGATGCATACCGTCGTTTCATTTGCATACACGTTGACACCATGACCTCATTCGACCGTCAAGCCGCCTTTGGCCAACTGCAAGCCTTCTTCCAGCAACACGTGCCCGCGGCGGCCCAGCAACCCCTGGATGAAGGCACCGCGCTGCTGGGCACCGGCCTGCTGGATTCCCTGGCCGTCATCCAGCTGATGGTCTTCCTCGGCGCCGAGATGGGCATCGAGGTGGACGATGAGGACTTCACGCCTGAGAACCTGTCCACCGTCGGGCAACTGCTCAGCTTTGTCGAGCGCAAGAAGGCCGCAGTGTGAAGGCGCAGGTGCCGGTGCAGGTGCAGGTGGGCTTTGCGCCCGTGTGCCTGCACGGGCTGCTGGACAGCCCTCATATTGACCTTGAGGCCGCGGCCGTGACCGACGGCCCGCGTGGATGGACATTTGCCCAACTGCGGCAGGCCGTGTCGGACCTTGCCCGGCGCCTGCGCCAGCTCGTCCTGGCGCGGGGCGACCGCGTCGCTGTGCTGCTGCCCAAGAGCCTGGAGGAGTGTGCGGCCCTGTTTGCCCCCAGCCGCGTCGATGCGGTCGTGGTGCCGCTGAACCCGGTGCTGAAGGCCGCGCAGATCCGCCACGTGCTGGCCGATTGCGAGGCGCGCGTGCTGGTGACTCGGCGCGACCTGCTGGCGCAGCTCGACGAGGTTTGCCAGGCGCTGCCGGGCCTGACCGTGTTGTGTGTGGATGACCCGGCTGAAGTGCAGCCACACACGGATGACCTGCCCCCCGCGGTGAACATCGGGGCTGACCTGGCCGCCATCCTCTACACCTCGGGTTCCACAGGCTTGCCCAAGGGGGTCATGCTGACCCACACCAACCTGCTGGCCGGTACCCGCATCGTGCGCAGCTACCTGGGCATCACCCGCGAGGACCGCATCCTCAGCGTGCTGCCCTTCAGCTTCGACTACGGCCTGAACCAGCTGCTGACCGCAGTAGAGCAGGGTGCCCACGTGGTGCTGCTGTCGTTCCAGCTGGGTGACCAGCTCGTGCGCCACCTGGCCGAGCACCGCATCACCGGCCTGGCGGGCGTACCCACCATTTGGGCCATCCTGACCAAGGCCGCGCCCAGCCTGGTGCGCACTCCCTTGCCGCACCTGCGCTACATCACCAATTCGGGTGGTGCGGTGCCCGAAGCCACGGTGCGCCAGCTGCGAGAGCTGCTGTCCGGCACCCAGATCTTCCTGATGTACGGCCTGACCGAGGCCTTCCGCTCCACCTTCCTGCCCCCCAGCGAAGTCGACCGTCGCCCCACCTCCATCGGCAAGGCCATTCCCGAAAGCGAGGTGTTTGTGCTGACGGCTGAAGGGCGACGCGCCCTGCCGGGTGAACACGGCACCCTGGTGCACCGCGGCCCGACGGTCTCGATGGGCTACTGGCGGCGCCCGGAGGACACCGCCCGGGTGCTGCGCCCCAACCCGCTGCGGCCGGCCGTCGAGGGCGGTGAGACGGTGTGTTTTTCCGGCGACCTCGCCTACACCGATGAAGAGGGTTTCATCTACTTCGTGGGCCGGCAGGACGCGATGATCAAGTCGGCCGGCTTTCGCATCAGCCCCAGTGAGGTGGAAGACGCGCTGATGCGCAGTGGCGCCTTCCGCCAGGTGGCCGTGATCGGCCTGCCGGACCCGTGGGTCGGGCAGCGCGTGGTGGCCGTGGCGGTGAGCAGCGGGCAGGGCCCGGGTGTTGACGCCGTGCTGGCCACCGCGGCGCAGCAGCTGCCGTCGTACATGGTGCCAGCGCGCATCGAGCTGGTGGACAACCTTCCGGTCACGCCCAACGGCAAGGTCGACTACAAGGGCCTGGTGGCCGAACGCTGCGCGCCTGAGGCGCCCAAGGCGTCATGAGCGCGCCGGGCCGCTCCCCAGTGCGCAGCCCGGGCCGTGAAGCGCGGAGGGTCGTCCCATGAGCACCGCCCTGACCCTGGCCAACGCCCTCGTTGCGCAACAGTTCGGCCAGCAGGCCGGCGAGCTGCACATCGGTGGCGTCGGTGTGCATGCGCTGGTGGCGGCCCATGGCTCGCCGCTCTACGTGATGGACAAGTACATCCTGCAGCAGCGCCACGCGGCGCTGCGGGCGGCGCTGGCCGGCTTTGCCGAGGTTTACTACTCGATCAAGGCCAACCCGCAGCCAGCGGTGGCGCGGGTGTTTGTCGAGGCCGGCAGCGGCCTGGAGATTGCGTCAGGCGGTGAATTCCTGCTGGCCAAGGCGGCCGGCTGCGCCCCTGAGCACATGCTGTTTGCCGGCCCGGGCAAAGGCGAGGATGAGCTGCGCCTGGTGATGTCCGAGGGCATTGGCGACATTCACCTGGAGTGCTTCGAGGAAGTGGCCGTGGCCGGGCGCCTGGCGGCTGAGCTGGGTCGTGTGCAGCCGGTGGCCTTGCGCATCAACCCCAGTGCCGCGGCGCAGGGCGGGGCGATGCGCATGGGTGGCAAGCCCGCGGCCTTCGGCTTCGACGAGGAACAGATGGCGCAGGCGGTGCAGGCGGTGCTGGCCTGGCCCGGCCTGCGGCTGGATGGCATCCACCTCTTTGCCGGTACGCAGGTGCTGCAGGCCGAGGTGCTGCTGCAGCAATGGCGCCTGGGCCTGGGCCTGGCCAGCCAGCTGGCACAGTTGCTGGGCCGGCCGCTGCAGCGCATTGACCTGGGCGGTGGCCTCGGCATTCCCTACCACCCCGGTCAGACCACACTCGATCTCGACGCGGTCGCGCAGGGCGTGCCAGCGTTGCAGCAGCTGCAGCGTGACGACCCCTGGCTGCAGGGCTCGGGGGTGCTGGTCGAACCGGGCCGCTGGCTCAGCGGGCCTGCGGGCGTCTACCTGATGCGGGTGAGGGCGGTGAAGCAGTCGCGCGGCCAGCGGTTTGTCATCTGCGACGGTGGCATGCACCACCACCTGGCGGCCTCGGGCAACCTGGGGCAGGTGATCAAGCTGGACTACCCGTTGGTGGCGGCGTCGCGGATGGATGACACCGAGCTGGCGCCGGCGCAGGTGGTCGGCCCGCTGTGCACGCCGCTGGACACGCTGGGCCGTCAGGCCCAGCTGCCGGTGGCCACGCAGGCCGGTGACGTCCTCGCGGTGCTGCAATCAGGCGCCTATGGCCTGTCGGCCAGCCCGGTGGGCTTCCTGTCACACGCCATGCCGGCGGAGGTGATGGTGGCCGATGGCCAGCACCAGCGGGTGCGTGCGGCCGGCAGCTTTGCCGAGCCCTTGGTCAACCTGATGTAGTGCGGCGGGCACGCATCAGCGTGCTCTTGCCAAACAGGCTTTCGATCAGGTCTACCGCCAGCACGGCCGTCTTGTTGCGCACGTCCAGCGCCGGGTTGAGCTCCATCACGTCGAGGCTGCCCAGGCGGCCGCTGTCGGCGATCATCTCCATGCACAGCTGGGCTTCCCGGTAGCTGGGCCCGCCCGGCACGGTGGTGCCCACACCGGGTGCAATCTCTGGGTCGAGAAAGTCGACGTCGAAGCTCACGTGCAGGTGGGTGTTGTCGTCCATCGTCGCCAGGGCCAGCTCCATGGTGTGGCGCATGCCCATCTCGTCGATGTACCGCATGTCGAAGACTTCCAGGCCCTGTTCGTGGACAAAGCGCTTTTCGCCAGGGTCGACGCTGCGGATGCCGATCTGGCGCACCCAGCGCGCTTGGATGGCTGGTGTGTGCTCACCGATGCTGGTGAGCGACTCAGGGCCAAAGCCGCACAGGCAGGCCACGGGCATGCCGTGGACGTTGCCGCTGGGGGTCAGCGCGTCGGTGTTGAAGTCGGCGTGGGCGTCCAGCCAGAGCACCCGCAGCTTGCGTCCGGTGGCGCGGCAGTGGCGGGCCACGGCGCTGATGGAGCCGATGCCCAGGCAATGGTCGCCGCCGAGGACGATGGGCAGGCGGCCGGCATCCAGTTCGCGCAGCACCGCCTCGTGCAGCAGCAGGTTCCAGGCGGTGACCTCCGGCAGATGGCGGTAGCCATTGACCGGCGGCAGCCAGGGGTTCGAGGGGCCCGCCAGGTTGCCGGTGTCCACCACCTCGAGGCCATGCTGCTCCAGCGCGCTCTGCAGCCCGGCTACCCGCAGTGCCTCGGGGCCCATGCTCGCACCCCGTGCGCCAGCGCCGATGTCGGTGGGCGCGCCAATGAGGCTGACGCGACGGCGGGTCTGGGCGGTCCTGTCCATGAGGTGCGCGGGTGGGTTGGCGTGCAGGCGTGCCTAGATGTGGTCGGCAAACTCACCGGTCGTGGTGTCCGGCAGGTCAAAACCATAGTGCATGGCCAGGCGTTCCCAGGCTTCCTCGGCGGTTTCCACAAAGTGGAACAGCTGCAGGTCTTGCGGGGAGATCATGCCGGTCTCCACCAGGGTGTCGAAGTGGATCAGGGATTCCCAGAAACTGCGCCCGAACAGCAAGATGGGGCGGCGCCGGACCTTGCCCGTCTGCTGCAGTGTCATCACCTCGAACAGCTCGTCCAGCGTACCGAAGCCGCCAGGGAAGCACACCAGCGCGATGCTGCGCATCAGGAAGTGCATCTTGCGCAGCGCGAAATAGTGGAACTGAAAACACAGCTCGGGCGTGATGTACGGGTTGGGCGCCTGCTCGTGCGGCAGCACGATGTTCAGCCCGATGCTCTTGCCGCCGGCATCAAACGCGCCGCGGTTCCCGGCTTCCATCACGCCCGGGCCGCCACCCGTCACCACGACCACCGGGGTGTCGTGGTGCCGCGTCTTCTCGGTGACGAGGCGGGCGAAGTGTCGTGCTTCGGCATAGTAGTGGCTCATCGCCAGGGCCGTTTCGGCGCGGCGGACGGCCATGCCGTCGCCACCTGCGCGGGCCTGCGACAGTCTTTCTTCGGCGGTGTCGGGTGGCAGGATGCGGGCGCTGCCGAAGATCACGATGGTGCTGGTGATCCCCTGTTCCTGCTGGATCAGCTCGGGCTTGAGCAGCTCCAGCTGCATGCGCACCGGGCGCAGTTCCTCGCGCAGCAGAAACTCGGAGTCGGTGAAGGCCAGCCGGTAGGCGCTGTTGGGCCCGTCGTACGGCGTGGGCGCGGCGCTGGCGGCGGCTTCCTGTTCAGCGCTCGGAAAGTTGCGGGCCGTCAGTTCGTCGCGTTTGGTGTCCACCCGGGCTCCTTGGGGCTGCGTTGCGGGAAGTGGTGACGCGGCTCAGTGCCGGTGCTGGCAGACGGGGCAGCCTGGCTGGCGCGGCAGGCGGATTTCAGTCCACTCCATGCTGCGGGCGTCGAGCATCTGCAGCCGTCCGGCCAGGGAGCGGCCCACACCGGCCACCAGCTTCAGGGCCTCGGCGGCCTGCATCGTGCCAATGATGCCCACCAGTGGCGCAAAGACGCCCATCGTCGCGCAGCGTGTTTCCTCGATGGTGGATTCGGGCGGAAAGAGGCACGCGTAACACGGTGAGTCGGCTTGCCGGGTGTCGTAGACGGAGATCTGCCCGTCAAACCCGATGGCCGCGCCCGACACCAGGGGCACGCGGTGTCGCACGCAGGCGGCATTGACGGCGTGTCGGGTGGCAAAGTTGTCGCTGCAGTCCAGCACCACGTCGGCGTCGGCGACCCAGGCATCCAGGCGCTGGGCGTCGGCCCGTTCGGTCTTGGCGACCACCTCCACCTCCGGGTTGATCGCCAGGATGCTTTGCCGGGCCGACAGGGCCTTGTATTGCCCAATGCGTGCGGTGTCGTGCGCGATCTGCCGCTGCAGGTTTGTCAGGTCAACCGTGTCGTGGTCGACCAGGGTGATGCGCCCCAGGCCCGCCGTACCCAGGTACAGCGCCACCGGGGAACCCAGGCCGCCGGCGCCGATCACCAGGGCACGGGCCCGGGCAATGCGCGCCTGACCCTCCACACCCAGTTCATGGAGCAGGATGTGGCGCGAGTAGCGCAGGAGCTGGTCGTCGGTCATGGGGTGACCGCGTTCAGGCGCTGTTCAGCACAGGCGGTTCACTCGGTCTTGGCTTCGGCCTTGCGTTCTGCACCCGTCTTGCTCACCACCACGGGTTTGCCGCGCAGTTGGTTGAGCGCCTGCTGCAAGGGGAAATCCTCGGCGGAGCCAAACTCCGGCAGGGGCTTCAGGCTGTCACGCTGCTTGGCCAGCTGCTCTTCGATGCGCTTGCGTTCCTCGGCACGCTGCTTGTCGCGCTCGGAGTCCTTCTTCTCGTCGGCGCCGCTCAGGTGTTTTTCCAGGTCGGCTTCGCGCATGCGCAGGGCGGCAAAGATGTTGCCTTCGGCTGTTTCGTCGAGCCAGACGTCGGGCACGATGCCCTTGGCCTGGATGGAGCGTCCGTTGGGGGTGTAGTAGCGCGCGGTGGTGATCTTCAGTGCGGCCCCGGGGCAATCTTCCAGCCGGTACTGGCCGGCCAGGCAGCGCACCGTCTGCACGGAGCCCTTGCCGAAGGTCTGGGCCCCCATGATGGTGGCGCGCTTGTGGTCTTGCAGGGCGCCGGCGACGATCTCGCTGGCCGAGGCCGAGCCCTCGTTGACGAGCACCACCAGCGGCACGTTCTTCAGCGCAGCCGGCAAGCGGCGGATCGGGTCGGTGCCGCGGCGGGCATAGAACTCCGGAGACGCCTTGAAGGTGGCGCGGGCATCGGGCAGCTGGCCGTTGGTTGAGACCACCTTGACATCCGAAGGCAGGAAGGCCGCGCTGATGGCGATGGAGGCATCCAGCAGGCCGCCCGGGTCGTTGCGCAGGTCGAGCACCAAGCCCTTGAGGTTCGGGTCGGCCTTGTAGAGCTCATCGACCTTGCGCACGAAGTCATCGACGGTGCGGTCCTGGAACTGGCTGACACGCACCCAGCCATAGCCGGGCTCGACCATCCTGGCCCGAACGCTCTGCACCCGGATCTCCTCGCGGGTGATGGTGATGGGGAAGCTGCGGTTCTCCGTCTTGCGGTAGACCATCAGGCTGACCTTGGTGTTGGGCTCGCCGCGCATGCGCTTGACGGCCTCGTCCATGGTCAGGCCCTTGACCGGCGTCTCGTCGATGCGGGTGATCAGGTCGCCGCTCTTGATGCCGGCCCTGAAGGCGGGAGAGCCTTCGATCGGGGAGACGACCTTGACGACGCCATCTTCCATGCCGATTTCGATGCCCACGCCGACAAACTTGCCGCTGGTGTTCTCGCGGAAGCCCTTGAGGGTTTTCTTGTCCAGGTACTGGGAATGCGGGTCCAGGCCAGAGACCATGCCGCTGATGGCGTCAGAGATGAGTTTCTTCTCGTCAACCGGCTCGACGTAATCGCTCTTGACCAGGCCGTACACCGCGGCCAGCTGCTGCAGCTCTTCCAGTGGCAGAGGCGACATCGAGCGTTGCGCGATGGCCTGCACCTGCATCGTCGCCAATGCACCGGCGACTGCACCCAACGCGAGAACACCGGCAATCTTCAGCTTTGCGCCCATCTGCGCTCCAGGACGATAGGGGCTTGCCAACCGCTGCAGCGTGCAACGGCCGTTAGGCCCGGAAATTACGCGTCAAGTATAGGACCGCGCCTGCACCGACACACACCCAACACCAAAAGTTGCACGGGCGTCAAGGGGCAAGAGCGCGACATATGGCGCGCGATCACCCCACCCGGTTCATGGGGTTGAGGTCAGGACGACAGCGCGGCTTCCCGCGGGAAGGTGACCACGTGGTCGACGGCCACGCGGATACCGATGCTTTCGCCGACGTGGTGGTCGTGGTGCGACGGCACGTGCACCAGCAGTTGCTGGCCACTGTCCAGGCGCAGCGTGTACAGGAACTCCGAGCCCCGGAAGGCCTTGCGTTCGATGCGTGCCTTCACCGGGCTGGCGTCGTCGTGGACGATGTCGTCGGCGCGCAGCAGGACGTCGCACTCACCGTGGGGGTAGGAATCGGGCAGGGGGCAGCCTTCCGGGTCGTCGAGCTCACCCACGGGTGTGTGCACACAGGGTCCGTGGGCACATTGGACGATCTGCGCCGGCGCAAACACGCCGTGCCCGATGAAGCGGGCCACAAAGCGGCTGGCCGGGCGGTGGTAGAGCGCATAGGCGTCGTCCCATTGCTCGAGTCGGCCCTTGTTCATGACCCCGATCACGTCACCCAGCGCAAAGGCTTCCAGCTGGTCGTGCGTCACCACCAGTGCGGTCGTGCCGTGGGCCTTGAGGATTTGCCGCACATCCTGGGCCAGCCGTTCCCGAAGATCGACGTCGAGGCTTGAAAAGGGCTCGTCCAGCAGCAGCAGCTGGGGCGAGGGTGCCAGGGCGCGGGCCAGGGCCACGCGCTGCTGCTGGCCGCCGGAGATCTGATGCGGGAAACGCTCCGCCGCATGGGCCAGGCCCACCAGTTCCAGCATCTCCCGCACGCGCTGGGTACGCTCAGCGCGAGACGCCTTGTTCAGGCCAAAGGCGATGTTGTCGCGCAGGTTCAGGTGGGGAAACAGGGCGTAGTCCTGGAAGACCATGCCCACCCGGCGGGCTTCGGCGGCGACGTGGGTCTGCGTGGCCGGTTCGCTGAGCACCTGCTGGTTCATCACGATGCGCCCGCCCTGGATGCGCTCCAGGCCGGCCACGGCGCGCAGCAGCGACGTCTTGCCGCAACCCGATGGACCGATCAGCACCCCGATCTGCCCGGGCGGCAAGGAGAACGAGGCCTGGTCCACCGCAACAGTGCCTGGCGCACCCTCGCGCGACTTGGCGTAGCGGACGCTGACCTGTTCGACCTGCAAGTGCATGGCCCTATGATAGCCGGGCATGCAAATGCAACTCGTTCTCATTGATGACCACGGAGGGGCTGGGTGCTGCGGCTGCTGTTGATCGCCGTGTGCACGGTGCTGGCGTTGCCGGTGGCGGCCATTGCCTTGTCGTGGCTGGGCTTTGACGCCGAGGCCGCTGACCTGCTGCTGCATCAGTGGCAGACGGTGCTCCCTTCCTATGCCGGCCAGACGCTGCTGCTGGCCATCGGGGTGGCGGCAGGAACGGCCTTGATGGGCGTGGGTGCCGCCGTCACCGTGACGCTGTTCGAGTTTCCCGGCCGACGCAGTTTCGAGTGGGCGCTGCTGCTGCCGCTGGCCATGCCGGCTTACGTGCTGGCCTATGCCTACACCGACGCGCTGCAGTTCAGCGGGCCATTGCAGATGGCCCTGCGCGAGCAATTCGGGCTGCGGGGTGCGCTGTGGCCCGACGTGCGCAGCCTGTGGGGCGCCGTGCTGCTGTTCACCCTGTGCCTCTACCCTTATGTCTACCTCCTGACCCGAGCCGCCCTGGGTGAGCGGGCGGTTCAGCTGATGGAGGCCGCGCGCCTGCTGGGGGCTGACCTGGAGCGCCGCCTGCTGACAGTGGCCCTGCCGCTGGCACGCCCCGCGGTCGTGGCCGGCGTGGCACTGGCGCTGATGGAGACCCTGGCCGACTACGGCGTGGGCGCCTATTTTGGGCTGTCGACATTCACCACGGGCATCTACCGGGCCTGGTTGTCGATGAACCAGCCGGTGGCCGCCGCCCAGCTGGCGTCGCTGCTGCTGCTGGCTGTGGCGGTGCTGCTGGCCCTGGAGCGGCGCGCGCAGGCGCGCATGCGCTTCGGGGCCTCGCGTTCCGGCGCGGTGTCGGCACCCGAGGCCCAACCGGTGCGCCTGCGCGGCGTTCAGGCGGTGGTGGCCTGGTCGGCCTGTGCGCTGCCGGTGCTGGCCGGCTTTGTGCTGCCCGCGCTGTGGCTGTCGGCCATGCTGTGGCGCGAGGCCGCGCAGTCAGAAGTGGGTCGGCCTTGGGCGCGCTTCTGGCCTTGGGCCTGGGCCAGTTTCCGGCTGGCGGCACTCACGGCCGTGTGTGCCACCCTGCTGGCCATGGCATTGGCCTTCACGCTGCGCCGGGGTGGTGCCTTTTCCATCGCGCTGCGTGCAGCGGGGCGTGCGCTGGGCCTGGGGTACGCCGTACCCGGTGCGGTGGTGGCCATCGGACTGTTGATCTGTGTGGCCTGGGTGCAGGTCCGCTGGCCCGAGCTGCCGCTGGGTGTGTGGGTAACAGGCACCTCCTTGGGGGTGGTGCTGGCCTACCTCGTGCGCTTCAGTGCGGTGGCGATGCAGGCCGTGGAGGCCGGCTATTCGCGGCTGCCACCCTCGATGGACGAAACCGCGCGCATGCTGGGCGCGGGCCCTGGCAGGCTGTGGTGGGAACTGCACCGGCCATTGCTGCGGCGATCGGCCCTGGCTGCGGGGCTGCTGGTGTTTGTGGACACCATGAAGGAGCTGCCCGCGACACTGGTCCTTCGCCCGTTTGGCAGCGACACGCTGGCAGTGGTGGCCTTCAACCTGGCGCGCGATGAACGCTTGGCGGAGGCTGCGCTGCCCGCGTTGGCGATCGTGGCCGTGGGGCTGCTGCCGGTGGTCATGCTGGCCAAGGCCATTCGCGACTGAGCACGGTTTGAAACGGCGTGTAAAGCGTCGTGGCGCCCCCGACAGGAATCGAACCTGTATCTAGCGCTTAGGAGGCGCTCGTTCTATCCATTGAACTACGGCGGCGACCGAAGGATTTTGACACGTCCCTGCGATCAAGTCGGGCTCTACTGAGGCCGAACACGAGTGTTTGACACCTCGGGGACGACTATGGCTTGCGTG
>JAJTDE010000258.1 GCA_021298085.1 Rubrivivax sp. | reverse complement strand
GCTGCGCGCCAGCCGAAAGCAGCGCTGGCGCAGGCTGGCCTTGGCCTTAGCCAGGTCGCCCTCGGGCCACAGCAGCTGCGCCAGCGGGTCGCGCGCGCAGGCGCCGTCCAGCGCCAGCAGGGCCAGCAAGCCAGCGTCCTTGCGGCTGAGCGTAGCCACCAGCTGCCCACCAGCGTGCATGGCCGGCTGGCGAAGAAGCAGCAGGCTCAAGCGGCCGTCAGATCGAACCGGTGCCACCACGGGGCGGGAAATGCTGGCTGTTGTCGCCGGGTTAGTCGGTGTTGCGAAAATCATCACGTAACACGGTTGGTGAGGAGATGGTCGGCCGTGATGGGGTTCGGGCGCAGGAGTCCCGCTACGGCGACCACCATGTGGATCAACGCCAAGAGCGCAAGCAAGCCGATACGAGCCAGCGCCCGCAGCCAGGGCAGGTTGAATCCCGCGGTGCACATCACGGCACCTGATCGGCAATGAACCTCAGCCGCCCGAACCGAGCGCATGGCCATCGGTCCTGTCTGCGATGCAGCCCGGCCCAGGCGCATGACGATGCTGCGAAGGTTGAAGCGCTGCTTGAACAGGTACTGGACCAGGGCGAGATAGCGGTGGGCGTACTTCTGGAAGGCGAAGGCATGGTAGGTCCCGGACAGCGATGTCTTGAGGTTGCCCAGCGCTGTGCTGACCGCGCCGAACGAGGGGTGCTTGGCGCTCGCGCGGCCGCCCCCGGTCACGTGGCGCTGGTGCAGGATGCCGCACTCGTTGACTGACTCGAAGCACCACAGGCCGTCGGAGACGAGGGTGGCAGGCGCAGCCAGAGACTTCTGCGCGAACTCCTTGATCGACTCCTTGGTGAAGGGGCGAGGCGACAGGCACATCAGTTCGGCCTCTCCGGCCTCGGTGGTCTGGACGGCTGCGATGAAGGGCACCTTGTTGGGCGAGGCGCGCCCGGATTTGCCGTCTTGCACCTCGCCAACGAGGTGAGCGTCGTCGACTTCGACGCGGCCAGTGAGCCAGCGGGGGTCCTCGCGCAGGCGCATGACCTCCATGATCTTGTGCTTGAGCAGCCAGGCAGTGGGGTAGAAGACGCCGAGGTGGCGCTTGAGCTCCAGCGCGGAGACGCTGTTCTTGGTCTGCGTGATCAGGTGCATGGCCAGTAACCAGGTGGGAAGGGCAAGCTTGCTGGACTCGAAGATGGCGCCGCTGACCAGGCTGCACTGGTAGCGGCAGCACTGGAAGTACAGCCGCTGGTCACGCCGGAACTCGCTGTGCCAGGTGCCTTCGCAGCGCGGGCAGACGAAGCCTTGCGGCCATCCCCAGCGGCGCATCAGTTCCTCGAACTGCTCGGGCGAGCTGTAGGAATCGAAGAGTTCTGGCATCGAAAGTCCCGGCTGGTACTGAACCTTGCACTGCGCCATGGTCAACCCCTTGTCGTAGCCGATCCATCCTCTCGCGTCGGTGGCTCAGAAAGTTAGCTATTACCTGGAGCGACTGAAGAATCTTGCTGATCAGGTCATCCCTTGACCGCACCCGCAGTCAACCCGGTGATGATCTGGCGCGCCGCCACGAAGGTGAAGATGAGCGGCGGAATAGCGATCAGACTGCCCATGGCCATGACCCGTCCCCAGTCAACGCCAATGTCGGTGATGAACAGCGACGCAGCCACAGGCAAGGTCCTGGTCTGGCGGTCGGTGAGCACAAGCGCCAGGATGAACTCGTTCCAGGCGATGCGGAAGGTAAAGATCGACGCCGCCGCCAGGCCGGGCGCCATCAGCGGCAGCAACACTTTGGTGAACACGCGCAGCGGGCCGCAGCCGTCGATGGCGGCGGCTTCCTCCAGTTCCGCCGGCACCTGCAGAACAAAGCCGTAGAGCAGCCAGATGGTGAACGGCAGGTTCACCGCCACGTACAGCAATACCAGGCCCCAAAGGCTGTTGACCAGCTTCCACTCGCTCCAGATCAGGAACACCGGAATCGCCAGCACCGCCAGCGGCACGGTGCGTAGCAGCAGCGTGGTGTACGCGATGGTGATGCGGCCCTCGAAGCGGAAGCGCGCCAGACCGTAGGCCGCCATGCAGCCCAGCACTAACGTGATGACGGTGGAGACGATGCCCACGAACAGGCTGTTGCCCAGGTAGCGGTCGAACTTGTCTTCGTCCAGAACGGCGCGGTAGTTCTCCAGCGTGGGCGTGAACAGAAAGTTCATCGGCGCCGCAAAGATGTCCACCTGCTGGCGCAGGCTGGTGGCAAAGATCACGAGGATCGGCGCCACGCACAAAAACGCCAGCACCACCAGCATCGCGTAGTGCCCGACCACCAGCCAAGCGGGGCGTCTCATCGGGGCTCTCCCTTCATCGGGTCGCTCAGGCGCAGCGCGCTCCAGCTAAGCAGCGCCACCACCACGAGCAGCAGCACACTGATGGCGGCCGCGACGCCCAGTTGCTGGCCGACGAAGGCCGTCTTGTAGATGTGCAGCGCGAGGATCTCGGTGCTGTCGCCCGGCCCGCCGAAGGTCAGCACGTAGATGACCTCCAGCACACGGAATGCATCGATCAGCCGCATCATCAAGGTGATGGCGATCACGTGCATCACCATCGGCAGCTTGACCAGGAAGGTCTGCTGCCACCAGCCCGCGCCGTCGATGCGCGCGGCCTCGATCACGGCGCCATCGACATTGGCCAGCGCGGCGATCATCATGATGAAGACAAACGGTGTCCACTGCCAGACATCGGCCACCACGATGGCCACAAAGGCCAGCGTCGGATCGGCCAGCCAGGTCTGGGCGCTCAGGCCCACGGCCTTCAGCACGGCGTTGATCAGCCCAAACTGCGCGTCGAACAGGTAGCGCCAGGCCAGGCCCACGGCGATCGGCGCAATCATCATCGGCAGGATGAACAGCATGCGAAAGAAGGCCATGCCCCGCACCGGGTGTTCCAGGGCCAGGGCCAGCGCAATGCCAAGCACCATCTCGGCGCTCACGCAGACCGCGGCAAACAGCAGCGTCGTCCACAGGCTGCTCCACACCCGCGGGTTGGAGAAGGCCGAGACCACGTTATCCCAGCCCACCCAGCGTGCGCTGCTCCAGGGTGTGCCCATGCTCCAGTCGAAGCCCGCCAGCTGAAAGGCCGACAGCACGGGGTACAGGCAGGCAGCCGCCATCACCAGGACGGCGGGGCCGACATACAGCGCGGGAACCCAGGACGGCGTACGCATGAGCGGCTTCGGTAGGCGGGTGCTTCAGACCTTGTAGCCCGCCTCGCGCATGATGGCGGTGACCGGGGGCACCAGGTCGTTCAAGGCCTGCTCGGGTGTCTTCTTGCCCGTCAGCGCTTCGCTCAGGCCCACGCCCAAGGCTTGCACGTTGATCTTGTCCCACACGGGGATGATGGGCCGCCAGTCGGGGTTGCTGTACTTCAGCGCCTCGACAAAGGTGATGAACTCGGGGTACTTGCGCACCGCATCGGCGTCGCGCAGCGTGCTGTTGCGCATCGGGGCGCCACCGGCCATCGTCACGGCCTTGTCCTGGGTCTTGTTGGTGAGCCACTGCATCAACAGGAACCCGGCCTCGGCGTTCTTGGCGTTCTTGGGAATCGCCAGGCCCAGGCCGCCGCTCTGCGAGGCGCGCCGCACACCCTTGGGGTGCAGCGCCCAGCTGACATTGCCCACCACCTTGCTCTTGGTCGGGTCGTTGACGAGGCCGGCGATCGAGGTGCTGTCCAGGTACATCGCCGCCTGGCCCTGTCGTCGAACACACTGCCGCCCAGCGGGTTCAGGTGCAGCAGCCAGGCGTGCACCACCTGGTGGCCAGCCTGGCCGCGGCTGGCCAACGCACCAATGCCTTCCTTGTCCTTCAGCACGCGCAGCAGACGGCGGAACTCGTCGTAGGTCTCGGGGGGCTTCAGGTTGTGCTTGGCAAAGATGTCGCGCCGGTAGGCCAGCACACTGGTCTCGGCGCCGTAGGGCAGGCCGTAAAGCTGGGCGCCCGGCCCGGCGAGGTAGCCCTTGGGGCCACCCACCAGGCCCAGGTTCTCCAGGTAGATGGGCACTATGTCCTTCACGTCGTAGGCGGGGTCTGCCAGCGCCGGGTTGTCGAAGAAGGGCTTCAGCGGCTGGATCAGGTTCTTGGCGACGTACTCGCCCTTCCACATCACCACGTAGCAGCCAAGGTCGAAGTCGCCGCTGGGCTTGGCCATCTCCAGCAGCTGCTTTTCCTTCATGCGGCCCATGGCCAGCTTGTCGGTCTCGACCTTGATACCAGTTTCCTTGGTGAACTCCGGCAGGATCTTCATCATGGCGTCGTAGTGCGGGTGCGCTGGAACGCTGAAGACCACAGTTTTGCCGGCGTACTTGGCGTAGCGGCTCTGCGCCTGCACGCCACTGCACGGAAAGGCGGCGCCGAAGACGGTGATGGCGCCGGCCTTGAGGGTGTTGCGTCGGTTCATGCTTCGGTCTCCAGTGGGGTGGGTGTTGTCAGTGGGCGTCCCGCGGCTTCAGCGTGCGGCCGCTGTCGGCATCGAACACATGCAGCGCGTCTGCGTCCACCGACAGGCGTACGCCCTTGTGCAGCAGCGCTTTGGCGTCGCCGGGGACGATGGCCGCGATGCGTTGGCCATCCGGTGCCTGAAGGTGGCCGACGATCTGGCTCTCGGTACCAAGGTACTCCACCACGTCCACCTTGACGAGCAGGCCATCCGCCGCGTCGGTGGGCTTCAGCATCTGGGGCCTAACGCCCACCATCAGGACGTGTTCCGGCCCCTTCACGGCCTGTGGCAACCAGGTCGGCGCGGGCAATACGAAGCCCGTGCCGCGCAGCACCACCTGACCGTCCTCGTGCGCGAGGCGCGCCTTGAAGAAGTTCATCGTCGGCGTGCCGATGAAGCCCGCTACGAACAGGTTGGCCGGGCGGTTGAACACCTGGGCAGGCGTGCCCACCTGCTGGATGCGGCCCTTGTCGAAGATGAGGATGCGGTCGGCCAGGGTCATGGCTTCCACCTGGTCGTGTGTGACATAAAGCGTGGTCTTGCCCAGTCGCTCGCGCAGCAGCGCCAGTTCGGCCCGCATATGGCCGCGAAGCTTGGCGTCCAGGTTGGACAGGGGCTCGTCGAACAGGAAGACTTGCGGTTCGCGTACGATGGCGCGGCCAATGGCTACGCGCTGGCGTTGCCCTCCTGACAGTTCCTTGGGCTTGCGCTTGAGCAGGCGTTCGATGTTCAGCACCTTGGCAGCTGCTGCGACCTTGGCCTCGATCTCTGCCACCGGGCGGCCGGCCAAGCGCAACGCGAACGACATGTTCTGCGCCACGTCCATGTGCGGGTACAGCGCGTAGTTTTGGAACACCATGGCGATGTCACGCGCCATGGGGTGGGCG
>JAJTDE010000098.1 GCA_021298085.1 Rubrivivax sp. | reverse complement strand
CGCGAGGCCGCCATCCGCGCCATCCCGGACCCCTTGTCCCGCCTGCTGGCGGCGTCCGTGGCCCTGCGCGAGGGCATCGGCCCGCCGGGCCTGGTGGAGTTGGCCATCCAGACCGCGTCGGATCAGGGCTGGCGCAGACCCTTGCTGGCCTGGCTGACGTTTCAGTTGCGCCGCGCCCAGCAGGCGGGTGATGCCCACGCGGAGGCGGCACTGCAGCGGCGCATCCAGCTGCTCACTGTGCCCAACCCGGCGCCGGCGCCGTCAGCTGCCCCCCGCTGACAGCTTGCGCCGCAGCCAGCGCATCAACCAGCCCACCACGGGCAGGTGCACATACAGCTCGTTGGCGGTGTCCCAGTAGTCGCGGTGGTCCAGCACAAGGCCTTCGGCGTCAAAACGCAGCTGCGAACAACCCTGCACCACCCTCACCTGTCCGCCCATGCCGAAGCTGAAGTCCCAGGTCACGAAGGCCTGCAACCCTTGCTGCACACGGCCGGTAATGACAAAGCGGGGCCGGTGAGCACGCTTGAACATGTCGTCGAAGATGTGGGCAATCGCCTGGGTGCCCTGCACATCGTTGAAGGGGTCACGAAACCGCGCCTGCGGGGCATAGACCTCCGACAGGGTCTGCAGGCTCTGCGGGCTGAGGTTCTCGTAGAACTGGCACAGCCTGTCCAGGCCCTCCAGGGCCGAGGCGCGCGAGGCGGACACCACCGAAAGCACCGGCATCACAGCCCCGTGGCCCGTTTGACGGCGGCGAAGTACAGGCCGTGCCAAGTGGCCTGCAGTGTCTTCAGCCACAGGGTGAAGCGGCGCGGGAAGTGGATCTCGAAGCGGCCCGCCTCCCAGCCCTTGAGGATCTCGCCAGCCGCGTCTTCGGGTGTCATCAGCGCCGGCATGTGAAACTCGTTCTGGGCCGTCAAGGGGGTCTCCACAAAGCCCGGGTTGACGATGGAAATGCCCAGGCCCTGCTCGTGGAGGTCCAGGTAGAGCACCTCGGCGAGGTTGTTCAACGCCGCCTTGGTGGGGCCGTAGGCCAGGGCCTGTGGCAAGCCCCGATAGCCCGCGACACTGCCCATCAGGCTGAGGTGGCCACGTCGCGCCGCCAGCAGCCCTGGCAGCACGGCATCCAGCACATTCAGCGCACCCACATAGTTGACCTGCTGATGCCGCACCATCTCGGCCAGGTCATATTGGGTGGCACGTTGGGCCTTGTAGTGGCCAGCGCAGACAAACACCATGTCGCTCGGCCCCCACTGCGCGCGAAGGCGGCTGGCGGCTTCATGCACCGAGGCGGCATCGGTCACGTCCAGCGGCAAGGCCAGCGCGCCGGGGTGTTCCTGGACAAAGCGGTTGAGTGCCGCGCTGTCACGTGCCGAGACCGCCACACGGGCGCCGCGCTGGTGCAGGGCTGCAGCGGTGGCGCGGCCGATGCCGGTTGATGCGCCGACGATCCACACCACGCGGTCTTTCCAGTCCTCGATCTTGGGGTTCAGTGACATGGCATCAGGCTCCGCGGGTGAAGGCCAGCTGGACTTCGCCCAGGCGAATGCCAAACTTGCTCATGACCGCCCGGTTGAGCATGATGCGCTCGTCGATGAGGAACATCCAGTCGTCAAAGTCGACTTCCCACACGCGGCCGTCGACCGGCAGCTTCAGCGTGTATTGCCACTGGAAGGCGTTGCCCGCCACCGTGCCGCGCGCTTCGCCCACCACGTCGTCGGCGCGCCCGGTGTAGCGGCCTTCACCCAAGTGGGTCATGCGCCAGATGCGCCGTTCGCGGGTGCCATCGGCGTACACAAACTGTTCGTCCAGCACCCCGTTGTTGCCCTCCCAGCGGCAATTCATGTCCACCACAAAGCGGCGCAGGACCTTGCCGGAACGGTCGCTGAACATGCCGTGGGCCTTGAGCTTGCCGTTGAAGTAGGTGCGCAGATCAAGCAGCGGAAGGTCAGCTCGGTAGTCCGACACCTGCGGCGCCGTGCTGCAGCCCGGCAGCGTCATGACGGCGGCTCCGGCGCCGGCGGCGCCCAACCATTGGCGGCGATCAAGTTTCATGGCAGAGCCTTCTGAATCGTTGGAAAGTGAGGGGTTGCGCCTGGCACACGCGGCACGGACCACTGGTGGCGCCAGCGCAGCACCGCCAGCAAGGCCAGCGCCTTGATGGCACAGGGCACCGCCGCATAGACGATGGCCAGCGCCTGCAGCGCTTGGGCATCGCGGCCACCGGGGGCGTAGCCCAGCGCCTGGACAAGGGGCAGCGAGATGCCCGCCGCGAGCGCCAGGGTCAGCTTGGTGGCCATGCTCCACCAGCCAAACCAGCGGCCCTCGGCCTGGCCTTGCACGCCGCTGCGCTGAATCACCCCGGCCAGCAAGGCCGGCGGTGCCACCAGATCGGCACCGAGCGCCAGACCGCTGGCCACACAGATGGCCAGGAACAGGCCTGTCTGGCCGTTGCCCACCGCCACGGCACCGGCAAAGCTCAGGATGGCCAGGCCCATGCCCAACGCCCAGCTGGTCACGAGGCCCAAGCGCCGAACCACCCGCACCCACATCGGCACGGCCAGCGCGGCCGCGCCGAAGTACGCGGCCAAGGCCGCCGCCTCGAAGCTGGCGGGTGCCTGGATGCGGTCACGGATGAAGAACAGCACCAGGCTGGCTGGGATGGACGCCGCCAGCCCGTTGACGGTGTAGACCAGCAACAGCGAGCGGAACGCCGGTACTCGCCAGGGTGAGGCCAGGCCCGCGGAGGGCGTCGATGTGGATGTGGATCCGGCCGCCGGTGAAGACTCCGCTGCGGGGCCGGGTTTCATCGCCAACAGCGCCACCGCCGGCTGGCCAGACCCCAGGCCCCACAGCGCGGCCAGCGCCAGCATCAGCAGCACCGCCAGCACGGTGGCCGTCACGCTCCAGCCAGCCACCGTCGGCAGCACGCTGGCGGCCATCACACCCACCAGGGAGAACGCCTCGCGAGCACCCACCCAACGCGAACGTTCCACCTCATCGCCACCCAGCCGCGCGCCCCAGGCCTGGTGCACCACCTGGGCCAGGCTGTAGCCGAGGTAGGTGAGCGCCAATGCCAGCACACACCAGGCCCACAAGCCCGTGGAAGGCCCGGCCAGCCACAAGAGTGCGGGGGCGTGAAACAGGGCAACAAAACCCACCACCAGCAACACCGCAGCCGCGAACAGGGCGCCCCAGGGCGCATGGCCCGCGCGCCGAAACCAGCCGTCGGCGCGCTGGCCGATCCAGGGGTCGACAAACGCATCGGCCACCCGCACCGCCACCAGCAGGGCCCCCAGCGCCGCCAGGGGCATGCCCCAGCGACTGGCGGCAAAGGCCGGCCACTGCACCACCAGCGGCAAGGCCACGAAGGCCAGGGGCAGCCCCAGGCCGCCGTAGCGCAGGACGTCACGCAGCGCAGCGGTGCTCATGGTGTGGCAGACAGCGGGTTCACCGGCCAGCCATCCCCAGCAGCCGCAGACGCAAGTCCGGTTGCGAGGTGTGGGGGGCCAGCCAGATGCCGAAGAAGCGCTCGCCAAAGGCGGCGTCTTTCAGGGAACGCCCTGCGGTGCCGTTGACAAAGAAGGTGCTGAGCGACTCCCGCGGGTCCCAGACACCCACGATCTGGTAGCCGGCCTTCACGTCGGGGAAGGCCTGGGACATGAAGGCGAGCCACTGGGCCGCCTGCTCATCGGGAATGGCCCCGCCTCGGCGCATCTCGTCCAGCGATGCCTCGGCAATCCGCTGGCCTTTCAGCGAACGGGCGTAGACCAGCTCCAGGGCCAGGGCTGAGGCCTGGAAGCGATCGGGCACAAAGGGGTCCGCGGCAAACAGTCGGGCGTCGTAGATGTTCAGCCCCAGCATCCGCAGCCGGGCGGTGCCCCGTGCGCGTGCCCCGGCACCGACCAGTCGCGTCACACCATCGGGCAGAGGGGGGGCCGAGGCCTCGGCCGAGGCAGCCTGCACGCCGCCTGACAGGGCGGCCCACAGGCCGCCGCCAGCGGCAACACCCAGCCACTGGCGACGCGAGAACGTCGACGGCGTGCGCTCAGGCGTCATGGCGAAGCGTGAACTGCATCACGTCAGTGCTGCCCGCGTCGAAGGCCGCTTCGCAATAGGCCAGGTAGAACTCCCACAGGCGGACGAAGCGCGTGTCAAAGCCCTGGGCCTTCACCTGGGGCAGTTGTTCGAGGAAGGCCTGGCGCCATAGCCGCAGCGTGTGGGCGTAGTCAGTGCCAAAGCACAGCTCACGCTCCACCACCAGCCCGGCCTTCTGCGCCTCGGCCCTGAAGATGCTGGGCGACGGCAGCAAGCCGCCGGGGAACACATACTGCTGGATGAAATCGGTCGAACGCACATAGCGCTCAAACAGTTCATCGGCGATGGTGATGGTCTGGATGCAGGCCCGGCCCCCGGACGCCAGACATTGCTTGACCGTCTTGAAGTAGCTGGCCCAGTACTCGCGGCCCACTGCCTCGAACATCTCGATGGAGACGATGGCGTCGTAGGGCTCGACCATGGTGGCGGCCACGTCGCGGTAGTCCTGCAGCCGAATATCGACCTGCTGCGACAGTCCGGCGTCGGCCAGGCGGTTCTGCGCAAATTCCAGCTGCTCGGTTGACAAGGTCAGGCCGGTCAGGTGGGCGCCTTGGCGGGCCGCGGCCTCGGCTACCGCACCCCAGCCGCAGCCGATCTCCAGCACCCGGCTGCCGGGCTTAACCTGCGCCTCGGCCAGGGCTCGCGCCATCTTGGCGTCCTGCGCCGCGCGCAAGGGCTGGCTGCGGTTGCCGTCGAACCAGGCGCTCGAGTAGTTCATCGAGCCATCCAGCCAGAGCCGATAGAAGCGGTTGCCCAGGTCGTAGTGGGCGTGGATGTTGCGACGGCTGCCGGCCTTGGTGTTGCGCCGCAGCAGGTGCACGATGCGGTACAGCCAGGAACCCAGCCGGCTGCCAAAGATGGCCGCTTCCAGCGCCTGCCGGTTCAGCAGGCCCAGGCGCAGCAGAGCCGGAATGTCGGGACTTGTCCAGGCGCCTTCGAAGAACGCCTCGGCCAGGCCGATGTCTCCACTCTTGAGCAGTTGGGCATAGACCTTGGCGTCGTGCACCGTGATGGCGGCGCGTACGGCGTCGGGCTGACGGCTGCCGCGGAACTGCCGCACGTGCCCATCGGGCCCCTGCAGGTCCAGTGTGCCGTGAGTCAGCCGGGCCAGCATGGCCAGCAAATGGCGCTCGGCGCGGGAGCTGGCGCTCGTGGTGGGCAGCCCCTGAGGCAGCGCGTCAGGTGTGGAAGTGGTGGTGGAACTGAGGTTCATCGGGACACCCAGGCGGCCGGAGGGGCCGGTTTGCGGAAGAAGGGCACGCGCTTGCGCCACAGCGCCAGGGCTTGCCAGTGAATGCGGGACAACACGCCCCAGGTCAGCAGCGGCATGGACCAGCAGGCCCTGCGCACGCTCAGCGCATCGAGCACCTGAAGGTGCCCGCTGACGCTGGTATTGATCAGCGGGCCGTCGCTGTCGCCATGTTCGACCCTGGCCACGACACGGTCGGCCGTTCGGCCAAACCGGAAGCGGTAGTGGCCCTGGACGGCGCAGAACGGCGACACGTGAAAGACCTTCTGGGCCGTCAGGGTCGCGCCCAAGCGCAGGTCCGGCCCGTCGAGCACATAGACATGGCGTTCGCCGAAGGTGTTGTTCACCTCGGCCAGCACCGCGCGCAAGGAACCGTCGGCGCGATGGCAGTACCAGAAGCTCACCGGCTTAAAGGCATAACCGGCCATGCGCGGGTAGGTCTGCAGCCAGATCTCACCGTCGACATCGTCGATGCCTTCCTGGCTGAGCAGGCCTTCCGCCCAAGCCAGGGCGTCATCGCCGCCGACACCATGGTCGCGGTCGAAGAAGCTGAACCAGGCCCGCTGGTTGCGGTGCAGCGCAGCCGCTGGCCGAGCGCGCAGGGCACGCATGGGCAACAGCACAAACAGGGTGGGGTAGTTAAAACCGTGTCGCGCAGGGCGCAGCCGCGTGTGGCGCACTTCACCACGCACCAGCAGCGGTTCAGCCTGACCCGCAGGCTGAGGGGTGAGCGGTGGCGTCACAAGAGCCATGCCTTCAGGCAGCACGCCGCTGGGACGACGCGTGCAGCCCGCCTGCCTGGAGGCGCTCGATCAGGCCATCGGCCGCCGCCATGCCGGCCCGCAAGCCATCCTCATGGAAGCCATACCCGCACCAGGCACCGGCAAACCACGTGCGCGACGCCCCCTGCAGCTCGCCCAGGTGACGTTGGGCTGCGATGGCCTGCGCATCAAATACCGGGTGCTCCCACTCGAAGCGGCCCAAGGTCAGCTGCGGCGAAGGCTCTCGCAGGGGATTCAGGGTCACGATCACCGGCTGGGCAAAGGGCACGGGCTGGAGCTGGTTGATCCAATAGTGCAGGCAGACGCTGGCGGGTGGGTTGGACGACGACGCCGCGGAGGCCGTGGGGGCCTGCGGGTCGGCGCGCTCAAAGTTCCAGGCCGCCCAGGCCTTTCGGGCCTGTGGCATCAGGCGCTCATCGGTGTGCAGCACCGCCAGGTTCGTCTGGGTGCGCAGCGGGCCCAGCCACTGCCGCTCGGCCGTGCTGGCGCCGGCACCCAGCAGGCGCAAGGCCTGCGGCGCGTGGCAGGCCATCACCACCGCGTCAAAGCGCTCTGCGCCGTCGCGGCTAATGATGAGCACATGGTCTTCGTGGCGCTGGATGCCCAGCACGGGGGTGGCCGCGCGGGCATCCGGCAGCTGTCTGACCACCGCGTCTACATACTGCCGCGAACCGCCGCGAACCGTGAACCAGCGCGGCCGGCCTTCAACTTGCAGCAGGCCGTGGTTGTGGCAGAAGCGCACCAGCGTGGCCAGCGGAAACTGCAGCATCTGCTCCAGCGGACACGACCAGATGCAGCCAATCATGGGCAGCAGGTAGCCTTGCTGGAATGCCACCCCGAACCGGTGCTGTGCCAGGAACTCGCCCAGGGGCTGCTCCAGCGCCTGGCCATCACCGCCTTCGGCCAGGCGCGTGGCCAGGCGGTTGAAGCGCAGGATCTCTCGCAACATCCACCAGAACGTCGGCGACACCAGGTTGCGCCGTTGCGCAAACACGGTGTTCAGGGTGGCGCCATTCCACTCCAGGCGGCCTGAACGGCCGTCCAGGCCACGCGGCGCCTGCACCGAGAACGACATGTCGGATGCGGCGGTGGGTGTGCCCAGTTCTTCGAACAGGCGGATGAGCCGCGGATAGGTTCGCTCGTTGTAGACAAGGAAACCCGTGTCCACGCCATGGGTCACGGGCTTTCCATCAGCGCCTGGCAGCGTGACGTCCACCGTGTGGGCGTGCCCGCCGAAGCAGTGTTCCTTCTCGAACAGGCTGACCCTCGCCAGGCCGCAGTGGTGCAGCCGCAGCGCTGCGCCCAGACCACTGATGCCCGCACCCACCACGGCCACCCGGGGAAGCGCCGGGTCTTTGTGGGAACCATCGCGCGCCGGATCTCGCGCACTGCCAAGGGAAACAGCGTCCATGGCATGAGGATATACCGATCAGTTCAAGTTTCAGTCTTATCGGTCATTACCTGAGTTTGGCACACGGTCTTGAGCCATGGCCCTCACGCGTGGCCGCGCCAACCAGCGCGAGCAGCGTTACGGCCCGCGCGGGGCGGCGATGCCGCGGAAGAAGCTGGCCTCGAGCCACTCGAGGATGGACTCACGCGGGTGCTGGCCCGAGGCCTTCAGCAAGGGAAGCACGGGGTCGCACGCTCGGGCGTACAGGGTAAGCAACACCACATCAGCCGGCAGGTGTGCCTGCAGATCGCCGTCATGCTGCGCCTGCTGTATCCATTCGCCCAGGGTCTCGGAGACAGTCATCAGCAAGCTACCGTAGGCCTTGTCGGCCATGAGCACCCCGCGCAACGCGGAGTTCTCCGACGGCAGGGTGGGCATCGCCCCGTCGTACTGCATCTGCATGATCCAGCGCAGCACACCCCGCAGCCGCTCGAAGGCCGTGACGGGGCGCATCGCCAGTTCAGCCAGGTGGGCCTGCGCACGCTGCAGCGTTCTGACCATGGCGGCCGCTGCCAAGGCTTCCTTGGAGGGAAAGTGCTTGTAGAGGCTGGCCTTGGCAATGCCGACCAGGGCCGCCACCTCGTCGACGGTCATCTGCTCGTAGCCTTTTTCAATCAGAAGGCTGTTGACGGCATCGACGATGGCCTCTTCGCGCACTCGAAGCATGCGCTCACGGACGCTAGGGGCATTCATATCGCTAAATTTTAGGCAGGGGACAGTGGGCGACGGGCGTAGTAGGACGCCGACCCTGCCCCAAACCTGGGCAAACCCGGGTCAAACACCTCCCAACGAGAAATGTGCGAAGCCACCGGAGTTCGATTCCGGGCCTCATGCCCCACGCACTGCCCGTACATTCGGCGCGCGCCAATGTCCTCCACCCTCTCCAACCCTCCGTCGATCAGCCGAGCCCCATGGCGGCATCACCGCGCAGACGCCGTGGCGCTGTGGTCCCAGCACCTCGGCGGCCCTGAACGTGCCGAGCTCAAGGTGGCGCATGCCTACCTGGACAACCCGGCGGGCGAAGGACAGTGTCTGCTGGCCCAGGACGGCTCGCCGCCACAGTCCATCGGTGCGCTGGGCCTCCATGCCCGCCGCTACTGGCGGGGATGCGATGCCGCTGACTTCCACATCCTCGCGGACTTTGTGGTCGACCCGCGTCAACGCACCCTTGGGCCCGCGTTGGCGCTCATGCGCGCAGCCGTCGACACCACGCGCCAACAGGCGCTGGGTCTGTTCGGTTGGCCCAACGAACGCTCGGCGGCGGTGGCCCGGCGAGCCGGCCTGCCACCGCTGCTGGCCATGCGGCGGTATGTCAAGCCGTTGCGCAGCCGCTTGCCGTTGATGCGGCTTCACCAGGCGCCACGCGCAACGCAGGGCGGGTGGTCCGAACTGCCACACAAGGCCTACGCCAGCATGCTGCCTGCGCTGCTGCCCGTCGTGACGCCTGTCCTGGATGCCGCTCTGAGCGCGCACGATCAGCTGCAGCTGCTGGGCGGGCGGGCGTCTGCTGCGCTGCGCCACGAGGGTCCCGGCTCCGGGTGGCATGCGGCGCACCGAGGTGCCTGGCACCACGTGGGGGGATTTGCCGACACGCCGCCCGGCAACCGCCGCGCGCAGGACAACCCGACAGCCTGTCAGGCCGTCGACACGCTGTGGGCGCGGCGCTGCACGTCGTGGTGGCTGTCAGAACGCAGCTGGCCAGTGCTGTGCTGGCGGTTCGCCCACGGACAGTGGCAGCTCAGCGTCTGGCTCGACACGGCAGGCCAGGCGCAAGGCTACGTGGTCTGGCGAACGGCGCCCGCCGCCGGCTTGGCGGCTCCGCAGGCAGGCCGCTCAGGTGACGAGGTGGTGGAGATCGCCGACGTCCTGTGCAACACACTTGCCCAGTCGCTGGCGCCGATGCTGCGCAGTTTCGGGCACAGCATGCGGCGCCAGACCCGCGCACAGCTGCTGTCGCTGGAATTCGGTGGCTGCACGGCGCTGGCACGCCAGATCCTGGACGCCGGATTCCTGGCTCGGGGGAGGCCCGCGCCGGTGCTGGGCATGCCACCACCCGCGGCGGTGCACGACAGCTGGCACCCAGACGACCTCTTTTTGACCAGCCTGGACCGCGACCCGGACCTCTGACCCGCCCATCAGCCACCGCGTCCACCCGTACCCCGCCCTTCTTCCACACCCAACCCGCCAAACCCAACATGTGCGGCATCGCCGGCCTCCTGCAATTCACGCTGTCTGATCGCGCCAGCCTGGCAGAGCTGAGCGGCATGCAGTCGGCACTCGCCCACCGTGGCCCGGACGGCCAGGGCCGGTGGGCCTCGGGTGCCGTGGGTCTGGCCCACACCCGGCTGGCCCTGGTTGGGCTGGACAGCGGCGCCCAGCCACTGTCCAGCGAGGACGGGCAGATTCAGCTCGTGCTCAACGGTGAGATCTACAACCACCGGGAACTGCGCGCCGGACTCGAGCGACGAGGACACCGCTTCGCCACCGACAGCGACAGCGAGGTGGTGGTGCACCTGTACGAAGAGCAGGGCGAGCGCTGCCTGGACGCCCTCAATGGCCCGTTTGCCTTGGCGCTGTGGGACCAGCGCCAGCGCCGGCTGCTGCTGGCCCGCGACCGTTTCGGGATGCGCCCGCTGTACTGGACCGAGCGGCGCGCCGGCTGGGCGTTTGCCTCGGAGATCAAGGCGCTGCTCACGCTGCGCGATGTGCCGCGAGCGCTGGACATGACGGCGCTGTGCCAGACCGTCCAGTTCTGGGCGCCCGTGGCGCCGCGCAGCGCCTTTGCGGGCATCGCCTGTCTGGCGCCGGGCAGCTGGCTGCTGCTGCAGCCCAGACACCCCGCCCAGCCGCAGCCCATGGCCCTGCAGCAGCGCTGGTGGGACATCCACTGGACACCCGACCCGCAACCCGGCACCTTCGAAGAGGCCGCCCACCGGGTGCGCGAACGGCTGCGCGCGGCCACCGAACAGCAGCTGCAGGCCGACGTGCCCGTGGGCGTGTACCTCAGCGGTGGCCTGGACAGCACCGCCCTGGCGGCGCTCGCCGCCCAGGCTGCCCACCGCCATGGCAGCCCGCTGCAGGCCTTTGCCCTGGGTTTTGATGACCCGGCCTATGACGAGACACCCCAGCAGGACGCCGTGGCGCAGGCGCTGGGCCTGACGCTGCAGCGCATCCGCGTCGGGCGCGGCGATATCGGCCAGGGCTTCGAGCGCCTGGTCTGGCACGCCGAGACACCCCTGGTGCGCAGCGCAGCCGCGCCCTTGATGCACCTGGCGCGGCTGGCCCGTCAAGGGGGTGTCAAGGCCGTGCTGAGCGGCGAAGGAGCCGACGAGGTCTTTGCCGGCTACGACCTCTTCAAGGAACTGCGCATCCGCCGCCTGATGGCCGGGGGCACTGCCAGCTGGCGCAGCGCCCCGCTGCGCAGGCTCTACCCGTACCTGAGGCAATCCCCGGTGGGCCTGGGTGGCTTGTCGGCGCGGTGGTGGTCCACATCGACGCCCGACGCCGATGACCCTCTGCTGCCACTGCGCACCCGCATGCAGGTGGGCAACCGCTTTGCCGCCCTGCTCCACCCGCACTGGCGCGAGCGCTGGGAGACCGAGCATGTGCCGGCAGCACACGCCGGCCTGACCGACAGCCTGCCGGCCGACTTCACGCGCTGGCCCTGGCTGGCGCGCGCGCGGCACCTGGAATTCAAGGGCCTGCTGGCCGGCTACCTGCTCAGCAGCCAGGGCGACCGGGTGGCGATGGCCGAAGGCCTGGAGCTGCGCCACCCCTACCTCGACCATGCACTCGTGGACGACGTGGCGCGTCTGCCATCGGCATGGTCGCTGCGGGGGCTGAACGACAAGCGCCTGCTGCGCGAGGCACTGCGGCCGCTGTTGCCCGCGCCACTGCGTCAGCGTGCCAAGCAGCCTTACCGGGCACCCGATGTCAGCGGCCTGCTGGGCCCGGATGGCCAATTGCCGCCGGCGCTGGAAGACCTGGTCAGCGCTGACGCGCTGCACGGCCACCCATGGCTGGACGCCGCGGCGGCCACCCGCCTGCTCACCAAGTGCCGACAGGGCCGCGCCGTCAGCACGTCCGACCAGCAAGCCTTTGTGACGCTGCTGTCGCTGCTGTCGTGGCAACGGCAGTTTGACGTGAAGGCCGTGGGCGAAAGACCATGAGCGCGCCGTGACAGACTGGCCGTCAGACACCCTGCCGCAACGCCTGCAGCACTGGGCCCTCACGGCGCCAGACCGCCCGGCCCTGGTCGACGCCGACGGCAGCACCTGGACCTATGGCGCACTGGCCCGCGAGATCCAGCGGTGGCGCAGCCGCTTGCTGTCCGCGGGTGTCGGCCCAGGAGACCGGGTGGTCTCGCTGCAAGGGCGACGCAGCGCGACGGTGGCGGCGATGTGGGCCACCTGGACGGCGGGTGCCGCCTGGGCCCCCCTGGCCGATGCGGTACCGCTGGCCGCACTGGCCGACCACCTGGCCAGGCTGCGGCCCAAGGCCCTGGTGCTGTTATCGGATGAGCCGGCGCGCCGTGCGCTGGCCGTGTCGCAGGGCGTCGCCGTCGTCCACGGGCTGCCGTGGGATGACAACATCATCAGGCCCACGACAGACCAAGAGCCGAATCACGGGCAGCCGCCAGGACAGCCTGCGCTGGCCGCCATCCTGCACACCAGTGGCTCTCGAGGTGAGCCCAAGGGTGTGATGCTGAGCCACGGCAACCTGGCCTTCACCGCCGCGGCCATCACCCAGGGCCTGGGCCTGCGCAGCGACGACCGCCTGTACTGCGCACTGCCACTGCACCACAGCTATGGGCTGTACCAGCTGTGGTGCGGTCTTGGAATGGGTGCCTGCGTCGTGCTCGGTGAAGCGGCCAGCCTCGGCGCCCGCCTGGCCCAGCAGTTCAACCTGCACCAGGCCACCGTCCTGCCCGCCACACCGGGCCTGCTGCGGCTGCTGCTGCAGCGCCACGAGCCGGCCGCGCTGCCCACCGTGCGGCTGATCACACAGGCCGCCGACCGCCTGACACCGCAGGAGGCCCAGCGCGTGCGCAGCGCCTGGCCGCAGGCCCGGCTGGTACGGATGTACGGGCTGACCGAATGCGGCCGGGTGAGCATCGAGACCGACCACGACCGCCCGGCCTGGGACAGCAGCGTTGGCCGCCCGCTGCCAGGCACCCGTGTGTGCATCGTCGACGACCACGGCCAGCGCTTGCCCGCCGGACACGCTGGCCGACTGTGGGTGCATGGCCCGCACGTGATGCAGGGCTACTGGGAACAGCCCCTGGCCACGGCCAGGGCGTTGGTGACCCAGACGGGGCTGGACGGCCCACCGGGCCCCTGGCTGGACACCGGGGACATCGTCATCGAGGACAGCGACGGCTGCCTGCACTTCCAGAGCCGCGACGCCGACCGGCTGAAGTGCCGGGGTGAGCGTGTCAGCGCCCACAGCGTGCGCGAGGCCGTGATGGCCCATCCGGCGGTGCTCGACTGCGCCGTGATTGGCCGGCCACACCCGGTCTTGGGGCAACAGATCGAGGCCCACGTGGTGGTGCACGACGGTCACGCCTGCGATGCCGCAGCGCTGGCCGAGCATTGCCGCGAACGGCTTGAGCCCGCACACTGCCCCCAGCGCTTTCAGTTCTGGCCGGCCCTGCCGAAAAACGAACTGGGCAAGGTCAGCACGATGGCCCTGCTGGCACAAGGCCTGTGAGGCCTCTGGCCGAATCACACCAACGACACGTCCTGGGTGCCCCATGTCCACGCTTCAAGAGCAGTTGCGTCACTTCATCCAACACAACTTTCTGCTGGGACCGAGGGCCGCCCGCTTCACGAACCAGGATTCCCTCATCGAACTCGGCATCATGGATTCGACGGGTTACCTGGAATTGATCGATCACCTGGAACAGGCCTTCCAGCTGCGCATCGAGGACCACGAGATGACGCCAGAGAACCTCGAGACGCTGGACCGCATGGCCACGTTCCTCGAACGCAAGGGCGCCCGCAGCCACTCATCGCATGGAGCCGTCTGAACCCGAGGGCGCCTTGCGTTCCCCCCTCTGGCTGGACACCGCCGCCGAGATTGAACGCATCGGTGCGTGGCTGCGCCATGCCATCGGCACGCAACTGCACAAGCGCGGTGCGGTCCTGGGTGTCTCCGGTGGCGTGGACAGTGCCGTCTGCGCGGCACTGGCCACCCGGGCCCTGGGGCCCGAACGGGTCACTGCGCTGCTGATGCCGGAGAGGGAATCCAGCGACGACAGCCTTCAGCGCGGCATCGAGCTGTGCACACTCCTGGGCATTGCCCATCAGGTGATCGAGCTCACCCCGGTGCTGGAGGCCATGGGCTGCTACCAGCAGCGCGATGCAGCGATTCAGACCATCGTGCCGGGTTATGGGCCGGGTTGGTGCTGCCACCTGGCCATCGCCGGGGGCCTGAGCGGCGGCATCAACTTCTTTCACCTCAAGGTGCAGGACCCGCAGGGCGCCGTGCAGAGCCAGCGGCTGCCGCTGGCCAGCTACCTGCAGATCGTGGCCGCCACCAACCACAAGCAGCGGGTCAGAAAGACGCAGGAATATTTCCACGCCGACCGCCTCAATCGGGCCGTGCTGGGCACACCCAACCGGCTGGAACACGAACTGGGCTTCTTCGTGAAGCAGGGCGACGGCCTGGCCGACGTCAAGCCGATCGCGCACCTCTACAAGACACAGGTCTACCGCCTGGCGCAGGCCATGGGCCTGCCGCACAGCATCTGCACCGCCGCACCCACCACCGACACCTACACCCTCAGCCAGGGCCAGGACACCTTCTTCTACGGCCTGCCCTACGCCGAGCTCGACCTGGCGCTGTGGTCGTTCAACAGCGCAGGCGGGCCGGCCGAGGTGGCCTGCCAACTCGGCTGCTCGCTGCAGCGTGCCGAGCACATCGTGCGCGACATCGCCGCCAAGAAAGCCATGGCCCAGAGTCTGTACACCCAAGGCCTGAGTCTGCTGCCAGGCGCCTGAAACCATCCGCCTGCCGCCCAGCCCAGGCGGTGGCCGTGGCGCTGCGGCCAGCCGGCACGCTGACATTCACCAACACATCACAACAACTGGTTACACTCGGCTTCCCGCCGCGCGTGTGGTCTCTGGGTCTTGCTGCCTGGCGCACACCCGTGGCGCGCTGCGTTGTTCCGTGGCTCCGTTTCAGGAGATCCACATGTCAGGGTCGGCCTGCGTGCTGTGGTGGCTGGTGCTCGGCATCGTGTTGGGGTGGCTGGCAAGCTGGCTGATCGGCCGCATGCTGCGCACTGAGATGCCCGCGACAAAGGTGGTCGAGACCATCGTCGAGCGGCCCGTGGAACGGATTGTCGAGAAGATCGTTGAAGTCCCCGTGGAGCGGATCATCGAAACGGTGGTTGAACGACCCATCGAGAAGATCATCGACCGCCCTGTGGACAACCCGGCGCTGCTCGCCCAGGTGGCGTCGCTCAGCACGGCCGCCGCGCTGGTGCCCACGCTGCGCGCCCAATTGGCCAGTGCCGAAGCCGCGGTGGCCAGCCTGCGCGCTGCGCAGTGGCCGGTAGTGAACATCGCCGCCGCCAAGGCGGCGGGGTTTCTCATCACGGGTGACGATGATCTGAAGGTGGTCGAGGGCATCGGCCCGAAGATCGAACAACTGCTGCATGGCGCCGGCATCCGGCGCTTTTCAGAACTGGCGCAGGTACCGGTGCAGCGGCTGCGCGAGGTCCTCGACGCCGCCGGCCCGCACTACCGCATCACCGACCCGAGCACCTGGCCTGAACAGGGCCTGCTGTGTGCCAGGAACAACTGGGTGGAACTGAAGGCGCTGCAGGACTCACTGACCGCAGGTCGGCGCTGAGGGGGCACTGCAATGGACCCAGGCCAACTCTCCTTGACCCCCAAAGCCCTGCGCAGCGTCAACCGCTGGAAGCAGTGTGCGGAGGAGACCGTCAGAGCGTCCGCGCCGGCCGCAGCACCAGCCGCGCCTTTGCCCAAGGCCGTGGTGGTCTTTGACACCGGCAAGGCCGCGGTCCCCGCCCAGAGCCTGGATGCCCTGAAAACCGTGGTCAGCGCTGCCGGTGGATCGGCCAGGCTGGCCATCAGCGGCTTCCATGACGCCAGGGGTGACCCGGCCAAGAACGCCGAGCTGGCCAAACGCCG
>JAJTDE010000257.1 GCA_021298085.1 Rubrivivax sp. | reverse complement strand
GGATGCGCTCGCTGATGATGAAGTTGATGCCCATGAAGGCAGAGATCCTGCCGTCGACCAGCACCGGCTTGGTGTTGTAGTCGAGGCTGATCGCCTGCGCTTCGTTGAGCAGGTCATCGTGCTGGCGGGCGCTGATCACGGCGCAGAGCTGGTCGTTGTCGACGTCAACCAGGCCTTCCATCAGGATCCGCTTGGCGCGGCGCAGCTTGGCGATGTTCAGACCCGTCGCCGCCGAGGCGCCGACAGTCGCCGCCACCATCTGCGAGCCAGAGTTGAACGCCGACAGCAGACCCGTGGAGGTCGTGCCGTTCTCGCCGGTGTTGTTGGCGTTGAAGAACCCGCTGATGATTTCGTCGTCGATGGCGCGACCCATCGCCCACGCGCCGGCCATGGCGTAGGAGCTGGTCGGGTCGATCAGCATCCGCAGCTTGTCCTGGTTGTCCACCAGGTCGGCCCAGTCGTAGTCGTTGGGGTACATCCACCGCTTGTCTTGCGGGGTGCTGATCAGCGGCGTGTCCGAGTGCCGAGATTGGTTGCGCACAGGGCTGACCGAGCCGAACTGCTCAGCGACCGAAGCGGCCTTGCCCATGTACTTGTAGGACTGCACAGCGTTGCGCAGCTTCGAGCCCTGCTGCTGCAGGAGCATCATCACATTCGTCGAGTATTGTTGGACGAATGCGTTATTGACGTTGAAAGACATGATCTACCTTTCGAAGGTGGAGTTGAACCTGCCGCTCAGGCGGCGCTCTTCGGAAGGCTTGTCCGGTGTTGGGCCGGGGCCGTATTTGTCGCTTGACCCGGCCCTTGTGGGGTTGTCGGGCCTTGCGCACCACAGATCCAGGTCAGGTACTCGCGGGCCATCGCAATGACCTCGCTCGGCGCCAGCCCTGGACGGTGCGCTAGCTGCAGGCATTCTAGACGCAGCATTGGATCCTGCACGGGATTTCTCGACGGTGTTGCGGCTTTCGCATCACTGGCCGCCATAGGCCACCTCCATCAGGCGCTGCAGCTCGGCCTTCGCGTCGGCGTTGCCGCCCAGGTACTTGGCAGACCAGTCGCGGTCCTCGCGCAGTGAGGAGATCCTCTGGCGCGCCGCCTCGGGGGTCAGGCCGAAGGAGTTTGTCGAGCGCCCGCTCTCGAAGGTGTGCTCGGTCAGGCCGCGGCCGATGCGGCTCATGAACTTCAGCATCTCGGCGGTGCCGAAGGCGTTTTCCAGCGCTTCGAGCTTGCCCTGGTCGAGGCCGAACTGGCGCGCGGCGCGGCGGCCCAGCTCGACGTTCTCCTCCCAGGCCTGGCCCCATTCGCCCTTGAGCGCCTGGATGTCCTGCTCGACCTTGGCGGCCTGCGCCTGCTGCGCTGCGCCTACCTGGCCGGTGGCCTGCTCGTTGTACCAGTTGGCGAGCTCGGCGGCCTGCGCCTTGCTCAAACCCAGCTCGTGGAACTTGCCGGCGGCGGCCTTGAGGAAGTCGCCGTTGCCGCCCTCGGGGAGCTGCAGGCCGTAGTCGTCGGCGCTCTTGGGCCGGCCCAGCGCATCGTAGACGCGGGACCAGCCGTCCTTGTCCTCGGCGCCCTTGGGCATCGGGATCTTCTCCGAGCCCAGCAGCTTCTCCAGGTTGCGGTAGCCGTTGGCCAGCTCGACGGGATCCTTCCAGCCCTTGTTCTGGACGTAGCCCTTGAGGTCGCCGTCCTCAATCCCGTCGTACCAGGCGCCAGGCGCCGGGGCTGGGGCAGGGGTAGGGGATGCGGCCCCCTGGCCGCCCTCGTTTCCGGCGGCAGGAGCTGCAGCCGGGTTGCCCGCCAGAACCGCGGACCCGCTCATCGCATCAGACATCGTCGTTCCTTTCGCCCTCTGAGGGCTCGACCAGGTTGAACACTTGCTTCTCGTCAACGTGCAGGTGCGCCATCAGGCGCATCCACACCTCACGCCGACCCTCGGCCATTGCCATGGCCAGGGGGTCGATCGTCTTGCTCACCGGCGACAGCACCATGGTCGAACCAGTCGCGCGGCAGAATCGTCGCAAGTCTGCGAGCACAATCTCTGCGCTTGGGTGCAGCCGGCCCTCGGCGTCCATGAAGGTGCGCCGGTAGGCCAGCTTGCGGCGCAGGACTCGCTGGATCAGCTTGTGGATCATGCGGGGAAGATGGCAGGCGCTTGCTGCGGCGGCGCGGCGCCGGCCAGGCTCTGGGCCTGCGCCAGGTCACGCACGGTGCGGCCCACCACCGGCGCGGCGGCCAGCAGTTGCTGCGCCTGCGCGGCCTGGGCCTGCGCCTCCTCGATGGCGGCGATCTGCTGCTTGCTGCGCAGCACCTTGGCCGGCACGCCGTTGATGTCGGCCAGCTCGCGCGCCACCGCCTCGGGGTCGAACAGCATCATCACCTTCGGGTCGATCTGCGCCAGCGGCGTCACCGCCTCCAGCGTGCGCATGATGGCCACGCCCTCGTCGGCGCGCTGGGCACGGTTCAGCGGCGAGACGTATTCGATTTCCACCGAGCCGCCAGCCTCCAGCATCGCGTCTGGCATCGGCGGCAGCGCCCCGGCGTGGCCGAGGATGTCGATCTCGCGCTCGATCAGCGGGCCGAGGAACTCGCTCTGCTGGCGGCCCATGGTCGGGGCCAGCAGCGCGCCCTTCTCCTGCGCGCGCAGCATGGCCTCGGTGGCCGTCATCTGCGGGCTCTCCACCAGGATCTGGAACAGCGTCACCAGGAAGGCGTCGTTGATGACGCGGCGGCGCTGCTCCATCATGTCCAGGCCGATGTCCACCCGGGCGTTGGTCTGCAGCGGCTGCACCGTCTGCCGGCCCTGCTCGTCGACGCCGCCGTAGTTCAGCGCGCCAGGCCGAAGGTCGAAGGCCTGCAGCGCGCCGTCGTCCTGCAGCAGCAGCGGCGGATCGACGATCTTGTGCGCGGCGCGGATCACCGTCTTGCTCATCTCGTTGAGCATCTTGATGTCGGGCAGCACCGTCATGGCCGGCGATCGCCCGTAGACCTCGCGCGGCCCGGTGACGTAGCGGCCGATGGCGTAGGGCATGGTGCGGAAGCCGCCCTCGCTCACCAGCTCGCGGCCCTCGATCGAAACGTAGCAGGACGCAAAGGCCATGCCCTTGTAGTCCTTGCGCCCGTAGTCGGCGTCCTCGCGCGGCATCACCGCATGCACGAAGTCGAAGTTCTGCTCGGGGTTCTTCTCGGCGGCGTCCTTGATCCGCTGCGGGCACTTGTCGCCAAAGCGCTGCATGGCCTGGCGCGCCGTCATCGGGAAGCGCCGATGCACCGTGTCGACCACGCCCTGGTGGTTCTCGGCAATGTAGAGCTCGGACAGGTGGACCGTGCGGTAGCGCAGGCCCTGGCCCAGCGTCTCATCGATGAACACGCCACCGGTGCCGAAGGCGCCCAGGCTCATGTAGGCCTCGTTGGCCTGGCTGGCGAAGTTGGCCCGCGGCGAGTAGCGCGCCGTGAACAGCACCTGCGTCACCTGGTCAAGGTAGGCCTGCACCTCGGGGTCTTCCTGCAGCCGCTCGTCGGTCACCCGCAGCTTGTGCCAGCGCTGGGTGCGCGGCGTGAGCATCGACTCCATGGCCGCGGCAAAGCGCTCCAGCGCCAGGGTTGCCGTGGCATCGAACACCTTTTCCGTGCGCTTGTCGCCCGGGTTTCGCACCACGCGGAAGAAGTTGGCCCTCGGCAGGATGCGCTCGGCGATCTCTCGCCAGTGCTGATCCCAGATGGCCCGCATGTCGGCCATCCGCTCCTGACGCTGGATGATGTCGAGGGCGCGGCTGTCCATGATCAGCTTCCCAGGAGCTGCTTGGCGCCGCTCGTCGGCGGTGTCGACAGGTCGCCGCCCACGCCGGTGAGGATGCTGGCGGCGCGGCCGCGGCGGCCGGCCAGGCGGTCCTGCGCCTGCTGTGCCTGGCGCGCGT
>JAJTDE010000256.1 GCA_021298085.1 Rubrivivax sp. | reverse complement strand
ATCGAGGTTCTGCACCAGGTGCTGGCCAGCGGCCTCTGAGCCTCAGGCCTCGGCTGGCTGGGGTTGTGCTGGCCGGTGGTGCGGCGAGGCCGCGGGTGCAGGTGTCTCGCCCAGCATGGCGCCCAGGGCGGCCATGAATGACGCGTGGCTGTAGTGCCCGTCGTAGAGCGCCCGCGCCTCGGCGCACAGGGCACGCTGTTGCGCCGGAAACTGCAGCAGCACCTCGCGCAGCTCCTCCAGCGTTGACCACCCCAGGCACTTGCTGGCATAGACCGAATCAACCCGCAGTGTGGTGCTGGCCTGGACGTCAGAGCGGTAGAACACCACCGGGTAGCCGCAGCCTTGCGCCTCGATGGCGGCGCGCCCACCACCGGCCGGCGCCGAACCCAGGTACAGCTGAGCGTCCAGCTGCAGCAGCGTCTGCCACAGTGAGGGTACGCTGCCCAGCGGCACAAAGCGGGCGGGGTCCAGGCCCTGGGCGGCGAGGTGGCGCTGGATCTCGGCCAGCCACTCGGCGTCCAGCGGGCCGATGTGGAAGAAGCGTCCGCCCACCGACGACAGCACCGTCTGCGCCAGCGCCTGCAGCGCCACCGGGCCGCTGCGCGCAAACTTGATGTGGGTGCCCGATGTCACCACCGAATAACGGGGGTCCTGCAGCGCCGCGAAGGCCTTGAGGCCCTGGTCGGCAACATACAGCGGCAGGATGCGGGTGGGGCGCTGCAGCACGTGGCTGCACTCCCGGGCCAGCTCCTCAGTGAAGTCGACGTGGGCGACATCGGCCAGCGTGCCTCCCAGGCTGGCGTTGTGGTCGCAGTGGTGCACCAGCGTCTTGCGGGCCGTCGGGCAGGCGTGGGTGCCAATGAAGGCAATGGCGTCCTGATGATGCTGCAGGTAGACGATGTGTCGCGGCGCCAGCCGCTGCACCAGCCGCGCGAGCTCCACACACTTGCCCCACAGCGTGACCTGCAGCAGCACCAGTACCGCGGCGTTGGGGTTCTGCTCGTGCACCCAGTTCAGGTGGTCGGCGGACTTGCGGTAGTTGCCAAACAGGTCGGTCAACACCAGCGTCGGTTGCGGCAGTTCGCGCAGCAGGTCAGCCACCACCCGGGAGTGCCCGCCCACGGTGTAGAGCTCCGTGGCCACCACCAGCGTGCCGCCGCGGGCGGGTGCGGGTTCGGCGCCGCGGCTGGCCTCGTGCCACGCCGCCTGGGCCAGCTGCTCGATGCTGCGGTCCAGCCCCGGGTAGTGCATGTAGCCGTGTTCGTAGGGCGGGCTGCGGTGCGTGTTGTGCACACCCACGACGACGTTGGCCACGGCGTCGTTGTGGCGCCCCTGCGCCATCAGCTCGGCAATGAAGCGCTGAATGTCGGGCAGCTCGATGAACATCAGGGGTGGCCCAGCATGGCGTGTTTCATGACCCTCGGAAAAGGCAAAGGCGACAGCGCGGTGGAGTCTGCGCTGTCGCCTGCTGGCTCGGTCGCCCGATATCCGGGCGCTTTCGAGCGGCTTTCGGGCCGCGGCCCGGGGCCCCTTACTGGCTGGCCTTGCCGAACGCGCCGAGTGCGCCCTGGCCCGCCCAGTCCTTGGCCTTGTCCAGACCCGTGTTGAGGGCCAGCGGTGCGGCCGACTGCGGCTTGCCCATCAGCGACTGGCCATGGGCGTCGAAGCGGCTCATCACATCGACCATTGCCGTGAAGCCCTGCGACGGTGCGCTGGCCATCGCGCCCTGTGGCACACCGAAGGCACCCGGCTTGTGCGACTGACCGGCGTCGTTGAAGGCGGCATGGGCCGTGTGTTCGCCGATCGCCGCGGCCAGGCTGCCGACCCGGCTGCGCAGTTCAGTCGGGGCCAACGGGTTGGCACGCTTGGTCTCGGGCTGCGCCGGGCTGACCACGGCCGGCAGGGCGGCGGTCAGGTCCAGCGTCGGCACGTCGGCAGCCGCTGCAGTCGCGGCCGGCGCGGCCGGCGCGGCGGCCGTGGGTGCCGTGTCGACCACACCGTCGATGACACCTTCCGGCGCAGCGAGCGTGGACTCCAGCGCCGTGCTCATGCGGTCGGTGCCTTCGTCGCGGTCGGCCACGAACCAGACGTCGGCCATCGTGCGGGTCTGCCCGTCGGTGGTCGTGTAGCTGGACGTGATGCCCACCAGGTTGCCGTTGTCCTTGCCCGGCGTGCGGTCCTCGGACAGGCTCAGGCTGGCGATGCCCAGCTCGTCCAGGCTGCGCAGTTCACCGGCGTCGGTGCTGCCCAGCGCGCCGCTGCTGCCACTGTCCACCCAGACCCGCAGCTGCGACCAGACACTGTCGGCGCTGCTGATCTGGCCGTCACCGTTGCTGTCGTACTGGCGCAGGGCGGCATAACCGTCGGCGGCTTCAGAACCATCGGCCATGCGCGTGGCCGTGCCGAACAGTTCGGTGCCGTCGGCAATCTTGCCGTCGCCATTGCGGTCCAGGACCAGCAGGCCGTCGCCGGAGCTGACCCAGCCGGTGGTGACGGCGCGGTTCTGTGCAAAGACGTCGAACTGGACGCCGTCCTGGGCGCTGCGCGACAGCGTGCCGTCGCCGTTGAGGTCCAGGATGATGGGCGAGCCGAGCGCCAGTTGCGCGACCTGAGCCGTCGTCATCGCCGAAATCTGCGTCGTCGTCAGCGCCTCGACCTGCCCGGTCGTCAGGGCGGCCACCTGCGTGGTGGTCAGCGAGACGATCTGCGCCGTCTGGAAGCCGGCCAGCTGGGCGGTGGTGAAGGCTGCGATGTCACGCGTTTCGATCGCCTGGACCTGGTTGGTGCTGAACGCCGCGATCGAGGCCGTGGACAGTGCGCGGACCTGAGCGGTGGTCAGGGCTGCCATGTCGTTGGTTTCGATGGAGCGGATCTGCGCGGTACCCAACGCCGCCAGGCTGGCGGTGGGCAGGGCTTCGAGCTGTGCTGAGCTCAGCGCGGCGATCTGCGAGGTGGTGAAGGCGGCCACCTGGTGCGAGTAGAGCGCCGCCAGATCACGCGTCTCGATGGCGGCCACCTGCGAGGTCGTCAGTGCGGCGACGCTGGCGGTGGTCAATGCCCGGACCTGCGCGGTGCTGAGCGCCACGATGTGGTCGGTCGTGAACGCGGCAGCCTGCGAGGTGGTCAGTGCGCCCAGCTGCGTGGTCTGCAGCGCGGCCACATCGGCCGTCTCCATCGCCACGATCTGCGCCGTGCGCAGCGCGGCGACCTGCGCCGTGGTGAGTGCACGCACCTGGCCGGTGGTCAGCGACGCCACGTCGGCCGTCTCGAGGGCCGAGATCTGCGCCGTGCTCAGGCTGGAGACGACGGCCGTGGTCAGTGCCGCCACCTGGACGCTGGTCAGCGCGGCCACCTGGGCGGTGGTCAGGCCAGCCGACTGCGCGGTGGTGATCGCATTGATGTCGCGCGTCTCCATGGCCACCAGCTGGGCGGTGGTAAGGGCTGCCACCTGCGCCGTCTGCAGCGAGCGGATCTGCGCGCTGGTGAAGGCACTGATGTCGGCCGTCTCGATGGCGGCGATCTGCTGCGTACGCAGGTTGCTGATGGCCGTGGTGCTCAGCGCAGCGATCTGGGCGCTGTCGAGCGCGGCGATCTGTGCCGTGGTGAGTGCCTGGGCTTGTGCGGAATCCAGCGCGTTGATGTCACGGCTTTCCATCGCGGCCACTTGCGCGGTGGTCAGCGCCGCGACGTTGGCGGTCGACAGCGAGCTGCGCAAGGCGGCCACTTGGGCCGTGCCCAAGGCACGCATCTGCGCGGTGGTCAGACCGGCCACGTCATTGGTTTCGATGGCGGCGATCTGCGCGGTGCTCAGGCTGGCAACCACGGCCGTCGTCAGGGCCGCCACCTGGGCGCTGGTCAGAGCCGCGACCTGGGCGGTCGTCAGGCCGGCGGATTGCGCCGTGGTGAAGGCGTAGATGTCACGCGTCTCGAAGGCCACCAGCTGGGCCGTGGTGAAGGCCGCCACCTGCGCCGTCTGCAGCGAGCGGATTTGCGCGCTGGTGATGGCGCCGATATCGGCGGTCTCGATGGCCGCAATCTGCTGCGTACGCAGGTTGCTGATGGCGGTGGTGCTCAGCGCTGCGATCTGGGCGCTGTCCATCGCGGCGATCTGCGCGGTGGTCAGGGCCTGCGCCTGCGCGGAGTCCAGTGCATTGACGTCGCGGCTTTCCATCGCGGCCACCTGGGCGGTGGTCAGGGCGGCGATATTGGCCGTCGCCAGCGACCGCACCTGCAGCGTGCTCAAGGCCACGACTTGGGCCGTGGTGAGCGCAGCGGCCTGGGCCGTCGTGAGGGCACCGATCTGCACCGAGGTGAGCGCGGCGACGTCCGCGGTTTCAAGGGCAGCCAGCTGGTTGGTGCGCAAGGCGGCCACTTGGGCCGTGCCCAAGGCACGCATCTGCGCGGTGGTCAGACCGGCCACGTCATTGGTTTCGATGGCG
>JAJTDE010000255.1 GCA_021298085.1 Rubrivivax sp. | reverse complement strand
ACGCTGCACAATACGTATCAATCGACAATGGCGCGACGTTGTGTAACCTGTCGGATACGACATTTACGGTGCAGGAGGTGTATGTCGTGCTCCAGTATTCTGGGGGAAGTCAGTTTACAAACTATGAAGGAATCTTTGGATCTGGCAACGCTGCCGACTTCTGGATCAGCGGAAACAACACTGGCACAGGACTTCAGCCCGGTGGGCCGTTTAATAATGCTTTCATCAATGGAGGCAGCACAAATAGATTTTCCAATGTGTTCCCAGAGATTCAGAGTCCTTGCCTGCTGAGGATCACAGCACCGTCTCCAGTGTCTACCACTGCTGGTGTCTACTTTGGCGTGGATAGGATCTACAATTATTTCAACCGGAGCTGGAAGGGCAACATATGCGAGCTGTTGCCCTTCCCCGCCACGCTTTCCTCTGGCGGCCGGAGCGACCTGGAAACATACCTCATGGACAAGTGGGGCATACCATAATCCGTAGATTGACTCGCTCCGGCCTGGTCACCCCCTCCAGCACGCTGATCTGCAACCTCTACAGCGTGCTGCCGGCCAACGCGACGGCCACCACCAAAACCGCCGCCGAATCTGGCGCCACCCAGATCGCCACGGCCAACGGCTACACCCAAAACACCAAGACCATCACAGGCCTGGCCACCACCACCGTCACGACCAACGATGCCCAATTCGCTGGCGCTCAGATCCTCTGGACGGCCAGCGACGGCAGCATCGCAGCAGCGTTTGCCATGATCTACGTGGACAGCCTCACCGATGACCCCCCGCTCTATCGCTACGACTTCGAGGGGACGATCACGGCACCAAACGGCATCCCGTTCGTGATCGACTTCCCCAACGGCATCGACCTGCTGGAAAGGGTGTGATGCCGGAAAACTGAAGCAGCGACCCGCGCGCCCACGTGACTCTGACCGCGATCGTCCCACAGCGTGAGCTGGCCTTCCAGGCGGATCAGCTCTATGAGGGCCTGTCCTACAAGCTGTTCCTCGCCCTCAACCCCGGCACCCTGGACGCCGAGGATGATCTGGCCGACTGGGAAGCTGCGGCGTGTTCCGGTGGCGGCTACGCGGCAGCCACCGGCACGATCGGAACCGGCAGCTGGAACGCCACCACCGGCCGCTACGAGCCGCCGGTGCTGACGATCAGCGTCACCGCCACCGGAGCAGGATTCAGCTTCGACACCATCGTCTGCAAGGTCGGCACCACCCGCACCAACGTGCAGTCCCTCACGGTTCTGCCTGGCATGGTGGCCCTGGCCGCCGGGCAGTCCCGCACCTATGTGCACCAGCTGGCGCAGGACAACTGATCGTGAGCCTGCTGATTGATACCGCCATTGCGGCCGACAGCATCGTCAAGGCGGCCTGGGCCCGGGCAGCGGCGAACCGTGAGCGGCTGCGACTTCGGCAGGATCTGCAGACCAGCCGCGAGGCAACCGACCGCCGGCTCCGTCGACAGCCCGGATGGGAAGATGCGTTCACGAATCCGCTGATCACGAACTACCGGCCGGATGAGCCGGTGGCGTTCCCGGCGGGCCAGGCGGCGGTGACTGTCACGATCGGGCGCTCTTACGTGTTCAGCGACCGGGAATCAGACGATGCAGGCGATGCAGGCCTGACCTACATCTGGTCTGGCAACGGTCAGGAGCGAGTCACGACCACAGGCGACCGCCTTGGCACCCGTGTGTTGCCCATTGGCGGCGACAGGATGATTCAGCTAACTCAGTATTCCCCGACGGAGTTCGGCGCTGACCCCGGAATCCGCTGCTTTTTCGTCAACACCAACACCGTTCGAGAGGTTTCAGTTCCGTCTGGCATTACCAACGAGTCGATATCTGCCCTTGGGGACAAGTTTAATGAGCAGTTTGGATGGGCATACACTCAAGCCGGGGCACGAGAGGACGCCGCAATAATCGACACTCCAGCGGTCTATCTGGCGTTTGCATCCCTTTATCCAAGCCTGCATCCAGCGCCAGACACGGTGCTGCCGGCCTACGACTTCATGCGGCCCATCGTTGATACGATCCGTCCTGGATTAAGAGAGATCGTGATTCTCACGAATGACGACGAAGACCCCAACATCAACGATGGCGCATTCACCAGCGAGGTGTCGCCGGTCGGCTACGAGTGGACAGGATCTGACCCGCCGCCGGGAATCTTTGCCCCGGTGCCGCTCGACCAGGCCCCATGGCGCCCGATCAATGTCCAGGGGCCGGCGCCATCGCAGATCCCGATTATCCCCAGCCTACCGACGGAGTACTCCATCATCGATCGCATGAAGTATTTCTCCTGGGACTGGAATCTGCCTTCCTACTGCCGCAGCCAGCTTCTGGCGCTTGGATTCAGCACTGGAGACCTAGAACCATGACCCCCGCCGAATCCGCCGAAGGCATCCAGGCCGCCATCGAGGCGGCGCAGGCCCGGGCGGCGGCGAACCAGCTGCGGCTGAAGCTACGCCAGAAGCTCCTCACCGCCAATCCCCGACCGCCAAAACGCCAGCACTGATCTGGCCGGAAAACTGAGGGGCAATCAAATGGCGCGATGCCGACTGCAATGCCCGATTATCTCAAGGCCATCTACGGCCGGGTGCCCTGCCGCCCTGTTTTCTCCTCCGTCTCCGCTGATCCCGATCAGGACACGGACGGCGGCGGCGGCGGCGATGACACCTCCGACGACAGCACCACCGACGACAACGACGTACCCCTGGGTCCCGAAGGTGTGAAGGCGCTGAAGGCCGAACGCGCCGCCGCCCAGGCTGCCGCCCGCAAGGCCACCGCCCTGGAACGGCAGCTGGCCGCCCTCAAGGGTTCCGTCTCCCCCGAGGACTTCCAGGCCGCGAAGGATGCAGCCGAGCGGGCCCAGCAGGAAGCTGAAGCCAAGGGCCGCGAGCTGGCCGAAGAGCGGCAGCGGCTCAGCCGCAAGCACCAGGCCGAGCTGAAGGCCGCCAACGAACGCGCCACCGCCGCCGAGCAGCGCGCCACCACCAAGACCATTGAGTTCCTCACTAAGGAATCGTTCTACGCCGCAGGTGGTGACAACTCGGTGGATGAGGACGGCACCTCCAGCTTCCAGGCTTTCATGCTTCTCAAGGGCCGCAAGCACCTACGCCTCCGCGACGACGAATCGGTCTACGTGGTGGATGCCTCCGGCGATGAACTGCTCGACGAAAAGGGCAAACCCGTCGACGTGCAGGCCTGGATCACCAAGCAGGCCGACTCCTCTCCGGTGATCGCCCGGCTGTTCAAGCCACGCAAGGGCGAAGGTTCCGGGTCGATGTCATCCAACGGCGTCCGCGGCGTGCGTGGTCCTGACCTCCACACCATGACCTATCAGCAGCGGCTGGCGGCGGCCTGGCCGGACACCTGAGGACCCAGGGAAAACTGTAGGTGACGACCGCTGAGCGCGATGCGAGGCGGGGCAATCAGTAGGCGCGACGCCTCTTAACCCCCTTCCCCAATCCTCCGTCCATGACTGCCCTCACTCTCTTCGAGCAGCAAGCGCTCGTCTCCGACTCCCAGACCTTGGCGGTCATGGGCGGCCTGATGACCTCCGAGCTTACCCGAGTCATCCCCTTCAAGAATGTCGACGGCGGGGCCTATGCCTTCGCCCAAGACGACGAACTGCCGACCGCTGACTTCCGCGCCTTCGATGAGTCCAACGAGGACTCGATCGGCAGCTCCAAGCCCCAGGCCGAGACCCTGAAGATCTTCGGCAAGGACATCAAGACCGACTCCTCCAAGCTGGCACTCTTCGGCCCCGGCGCTCACCGCCGTGCCGTTGACCAGGCCATCCGCGCCATGCGGCTGCGGATCGAGGACGTGTTCATCAACGGCAACTTCACCGCCCCCAACCCCCGGCACTTCGACGGACTGAAGAAGCGCCTCCCCGTGGGCAGCTCCCAGACCATCCTCAACCACCCCAGCGCTGGTGCGCCTTCCTTGGCCGCCTTCGATGAGCTGCTGGATGCGGTCGATGCCGCCCCTGGTGAGAAGATGCTGATCGTCCCCAAGACGGTCCGGCGTCAACTTTCCGCCGCGATGCGGAACCCGAGCCTGGGCGGGAACATCAACATGCTCCCCGATGAGTTCGGCAAGCAGACGATGTTCTACGGCGAGGCCCGGATCATCGTCACCGACGTGAACAACCGGAAGGAGGTGATCCAGGGTTACACCGACGCCAGCTCCACCACGTCGATCTACGCCTGCGCATTCGGCGACGGCATGCTCTCCGGCATCCAAGGCCGCAACACCCGCGGCGGCTACGGGCTGGACAGCTACGACGTTGGCGAGATGCACGTGACTCCCACGTTTTTGACTCGCATCGTGTGGCACCTCTCGATGGTGATGGAGAACGAGCGGGCCGCTGCCCGTCTGGCGAACATCACGAACGCCGCCATCGTCGCCTGATCCC
>JAJTDE010000097.1 GCA_021298085.1 Rubrivivax sp. | reverse complement strand
AAGCGGCAGATCCTGAAAGACATCTCCCTGTCGTTTTTCCCGGGCGCCAAGATCGGGGTGCTCGGTCTGAACGGTTCCGGCAAGTCAACCCTGCTGAAGATCATGGCCGGTGTCGACAAGGACATCGAGGGCGATGCCGTCCCGATGGCCGGCCTGAAGATCGGCTACCTGGAGCAGGAGCCCAAGCTGGATGCGTCGCAGACGGTGCGCGAGGCTGTCGAAGAAGGCCTCGGCGGTGTACTGGCCGCCAAGAAGCGGCTCGACGAGGTCTATGCGGCCTACGCCGAACCCGACGCCGACTTTGACAAGCTGGCCGCCGAGCAGGCTGACCTGGAAGCGATCATCGCGGCGGCCGGCAGCGAAAACACCGACCTTCAGCTGGAACTGGCGGCCGATGCCCTGCGCCTGCCGCCGTGGGATGCGGTGATCGGCAACCTCTCTGGGGGTGAGAAGCGCCGCGTGGCCCTGTGCCGGCTGCTGCTGAGCAAGCCCGACATGCTTTTGCTGGACGAGCCCACCAACCACCTGGATGCCGAGAGCGTGGAGTGGCTGGAGCAGTTCCTGAAGCGTTTTTCCGGCACCGTGGTGGCCATCACCCACGACCGCTACTTCCTGGACAACGCCGCCGAGTGGATCCTTGAGCTGGACCGCGGCCAGGGCATCCCCTGGAAGGGCAACTACTCCGACTGGCTGGACCAGAAGGAAAAGCGCCTGGAAGTCGAGCAGAAGAAGGAAGACGCCCGCATCAAGGCCATGCGCGAAGAGCTCAAGTGGGTGCGCAGCAACGCCAAGGCCCGCCAGACCAAGAGCAAGGCCCGTCTGGCGCGCTTTGAGGAGCTGAGCGATGTCGATTACCAGCGCCGCAACGAGACCAACGAGATCTTCATCCCGGTGGCCGAGCGCCTGGGCAACGAGGTCATCGAGTTCAAGGGCGTGACGAAGAGCTTCGGCGACCGCGTCCTCATCGACAACCTCAGCTTCAAGGTACCGGCCGGTGCCATCGTGGGCATCATCGGCCCCAACGGGGCGGGCAAGTCAACGCTGTTCCGCATGGTGCAGGGCGTCGAACAACCCGATGCTGGCGAGGTGCTGATCGGCAAGACCGCCCGCGTGGCCTTTGTTGACCAGAGCCGCGCCAGTCTGGCCGGTGAGAAGACGGTCTGGGAAGACATCTCCGGTGGGTTGGACAACATCGTTGTCGGCCAGTTTGTGATGCCGTCGCGCGCCTACCTGGGCCGCTTCAACTTCAAGGGCAACGACCAGCAGAAGCTGGTCGGTAACCTCTCTGGCGGCGAGCGTGGCCGCCTGCACCTGGCCAAGACGCTGGCCCAGGGCGGCAACGTGCTGATGCTGGACGAACCCTCCAACGACCTGGACGTGGAAACACTGCGCGCGCTCGAGGAAGCCCTGCTGGAGTTTGCCGGCAGCGCGATGGTGATCAGCCACGACCGCTGGTTCCTGGACCGCATCTGCACGCACATCCTGGCCGCCGAGGGCGATTCCCAGTGGGTGTTCTTCAACGGCAACTACCAGGAGTACGAAGCCGACAAGAAGAAGCGCCTGGGTGACGAAGGCGCCAGGCCGCACCGGCTGCGCTTCAAGCCGATCAAGTAGTCGCGTTGCGGGCGAGTCTTGCCGGGTTCCACCCGGTGGCGCTCCCGCGCACGGGCGGGTGAAGGTCACATCGCGGGCGGCGGGCTGGGCGCACAATGAGCGCCATGGCCCGAACGCGGGCCGCGATGGAAGGACACCCCGTGATCGACAAGGCTCCCCTGGTGCGCAGCACCGTGTTCCTGGCTGTGTGTGTGGCCCTCACGGGCTGTGCGGCCTTGCAGACACCTGGCCAGGGGCCTGCGGCAGCAGGCACCGCCACTGCCCCAGGCGCCGCCACAGCACCCGCGAAGAGCCCCGTGCCACCGGCGGGGGCGAGTGCCCCCGCGCCTGCATCGGCGTCTGGCGGCGCAGCGGCTGGCACACCCGCCACCCGCGCGGCCACACCCCCGGCGGCCGGTGACGCGTCAGCCGCCAAGCCCGGCGCACCCTCGTCGCCCACGGCTGCAGCGCCTGCCGCACCGCCTGCACCGGGCTCGCCACCGCCGTTTGACACCGTCATCAAGGACGCCAAGAAGACCGACACCCTGTTCCCTGTGTGGCGCAAGGAAGACCGCGTCTGGATCGAGCTCAAGCCCGAAGACTTCAACCGCCCGTTTTTCCTGTCACCCAAGTTGTCCCGCGGCATTGGAGAACGTTTCCTGTTCGGCGGGCTGATGATCGGCCCCTGGGGCTTCTATGGCGGCTCGCACATCGTCGAGTTCCGGCGGGTGCACAACCAGGTCCGCCTGATGGCGGTCAACACTGACTTTGTCGCCAAGGCCCAGACGCCCGAGGCGCGTGCCGTGGGCAGCGCCTTCTCCGACAGCCTGCTGGCCAGCGCACCGGTGGCCAGCTCGCCGCACCCCCAGCGCAAGACGGTGCTGGTGGACGCTGCGTCCTTGTTCATGACCGACATCACCGGCATGGGAATGACGGTGCAGCGCGCCTTCCGCCAGGGCTACAGCCTGGACCGCTCCCACTCTGGCATCGACAACGTGCGCGGTGACGCCCAGGCCATGGTGCTGGACATCACCCAGCATTTCTACGCGCCCAGCCTCGCCATGCCCACGACACCGCTGCCTGGCCAGCCTTCGCCGCCGCCGGGCGCTCCCGTGCCCGTCCTGCCGCAGACCGTGCCCGACGCCCGCAGCTTCTTCATCGGCCTGAACCTGTCGCTCAGCGCCCTGCCGGCCACCGTGATGCCCGCGCGCAAGGCCGACCCTCGGGTCGGCTACTTCACCACGCTGGTCGACGACTTCGGCTCCGACCTGCAGCGCACCCCCCGTCAGCGCTACGTGAAACGCTGGCGCCTGGAGAAGAAGGACCCGGCCGCCGCGCTGTCAGAACCCGTCAAGCCCATCACCTACTGGCTGGACAAGAACATCCCGCTGGCCTACCGCGCGGCCATCACCGAAGGTGTGCTGGAGTGGAACAAGGCCTTCGAGAAGATCGGCTTCAAGGACGCCATCCTCGTCAAGCAGCAGCCTGATGACGCGACCTGGGACACGCTGGACCCGGGCGCGGCGTCCATCCGGTGGATGACCAACTACAGCCCGTCGTTTGGCGCCATCGGCCCTTCGCACGTGGACCCGCGCAGCGGGGAGATCCTCGACGCGGACATCGCCTTTGAGAGCCTGTCGTCGCGCAACCTGCGGGCGCTTCGCTCGCAGGTGATCAAGCCCGGCTTCAGCCTGGATTGGGCCGGCCTGCTGCAGGCCCGCGACGCGGCCCGCGAAGGGCTGCTGCCCACCACGGCCGGCGCTGACAGCGGCCTGCCCGCCCACCAGCATGGCGTGTGGTGCCAGCATGGTGACTTTGCCGCTGAACAGCTGGGTTATGCCATCGCGCTTCAGGACACCGCGGGTGAACTGGACCCTGACGGCCCCGAGGTGCGTCAGTTTGTGCTGGACTACCTGAAGGACACGACGATGCACGAGGTGGGCCACACGCTGGGCCTTCGCCACAACTTCCGTTCGTCCACCATCTACACCGACAAGCAGCTGTCGGACGACGGCTTCACGCGCGACCGCGGCCTGGCCGGCTCGGTGATGGAGTACGCCCCCATCAACCTGCCACGACCGGGCGAGAAGGGCGGCACACGCTGGCAGCTGACGCTCGGCCCCTACGACTACTGGGCCATCGAGTACGCCTACAAGCCGCTGGACCCCAAGGACGAAGCCGCCGAACTGCAGCGGGTGGCCGCCCGCAGTGCCGAACCCGAGCTGGCCTATGCCACCGACGAAGACAGCTTCATCGGCATCGACCCGGAAGCCATGACCTTCGACCTCGGCAACGACCCGGTGGCCTTTGCCCGCAAGCGCTTTGACATCGGCCGCGACCTGGTCGCCCGCCAGGACGCGCGTTTGCTGCAGCCGCAGGCCAACTACTCGGTGCTGCGTCGCTCGGTGAGCTACGCCGTGCGTGACATGGGCCGCGCAGCCGGCATCCTGGCGCGCCAGATCGGCGGGCTGCGCACCCTGCGAGACCACCCTGGCAGCGGGCGAGACCCCCTGCAGCCGGTGTCGGCGGCCGTGCAACGCGATGCACTGGACGCCCTGGCCACTGGCATCCTGTCGGCCGATTCGCTCAAGGTGAGCCCCTCGCTGCGCCGCCGCCTGGCGCCCGACTATGACGAACGGCTGGAGTCGTTTGCCGAAGGCACGCCGCTGACGACGGACCTCAGCGTGGATGACCTGATCAGCCAACTGCGCAAGGCCGTGCTGGCCCAGCTGATGACCGACGGCGTGGCCACCCGCATCCTGGAAAACGAACAGAAGGTGGGCCCCAGCGAGGCCTTCCGCCTGTCCGAGCTCTACAGCCGCCTGACCCGCGAGATCTGGAGCGAGCTGGACGCCAAGGGTGACATTCCTGGCCCCCGGCGTGAGCTGCAGCGCGAACACGTGAACCGCCTGGCGTCGCAGATGCTGCGTCCAACCACCAGCCGCACCGACGCGCGCAGCCTGCTGCGCCTGGAAGCGCAGGGCCTGTCCAAGCGCCTGGCGCGGGCTGCATCACGGCCTGGCCTGAGCCCCGAGGCTCGGGCGCACCTGGACGACAGCCGCGAAACCCTGAGCCTGGCCTTGGCCGCACGCCTGCAGCGCGCGGGTCTCTGAACGAGCTGCCCGGTCAGCACGCTGACGGGGCAGCTTGCAGTCGGCGCCGAATCAGGGCTGCCACAACCAGGCCGCGCCCCGCACGCCTGACGCATCGCCGTGGCGGGCGATTCTGAGCGCGGTGCGCACCGTGTCGCCAGCGTGGCTGCTGAAGACATGGGGTGCCCAGGCCTGCGGCAGCGCCGGCACCAGATGCGGCATCAGCGACAACCCGCCGGCCAGCACGATGACGTCCGGGTCCAGCAGGTTGATCACGCTGGCCAGCGCGCGGCCCAGACGTCCGGTGTGGCGCTGCAGGCTGGCGGCACACGCGGCATCACCCGCGGCTGCGCGGTGGGCAATGTCTTCCGCGCTGAGGGCCTCACCGGTGTGGCGCTGGTGGTCTCTCGCCAGTGCAGGGCCGCTGACAAACGCCTCGATGCAGCCCTGTTGGCCGCACCAGCAGGGTTCGGCCTGGGCGATGGCACGTTCGCCGTCGTTCATCCAGGGCAGGGGGTTGTGGCCCCACTCCCCGGCCAGCCGGTTGGGGCCTTCGTGCACCCGGCTGTGCACCGCGATGCCGCAGCCCACGCCGGTGCCCAGGATGACGGCAAACACCACGCCGAAGCCGGCGCCCGCACCGTCCACCGACTCCGACAAGGCCAGGCAGTTGGCGTCATTGGCATAACGCACCGGCTGGCCCACCCGGGCCTGCAGGTCGTCCACCAGGCGGCGGCCGTTGAGGCAGGTGGAGTTGGCGTTCTTCACGGTGCCGTCGACGTCCAGCGCACCAGGGCCCCCGATGCCCACCGTGAGGCCGCGGGTGCCCGCGAGCTGCCGGGCATGCTGGACGAGGTGTGCCAGCGCGCCCAGCGTCTCGTCGTAACGCCCGGCCGGTGTGGGATGGCGCTGTTGCCAGAGGCTCGCGCCGTCGCTGCCCAGCAGTTCGGCGTGGATCTTGGTGCCGCCAAGGTCGATGCCCAGCGCCAGTGGCGGCAAGGCGACTGGCTTCACGCGGCGTCGGTGGTGGCGGTGCCGGGGCTGGCGCTGCTGACGGAGCCGGCCAGGGGCGCAGGTGGACCCCAGCGGCCATCAACCAGCACCTGGTAAGGCCTGAACTGGGTCTTGTAGGCCATCTTCGGGCTTTGTTCGATCCAGTAGCCCAGGTAGACGTGGCGCAGCTTCAGCTGGCGCGTCTGCTCGATCTGCCAGAGTACGCTGTAGGTGCCATAGCTGGTGCCCTCGACACCCGGTTCGTAGAAGGTGTAGACGGCCGACAGGCCGTCGTTGAGGACGTCGAGGATGGAGACCATGCGCAGCGTGCCCAGGCTCTGACCATCGGCGGAGGGTTCGCGGAACTCCACCAACCGTGAATTGACGCGGCTTTGCAGCAGGAACTGGGTGTATTGGTCGACGCTGTCGTGGTCCATCCCGCCGCCGCTGTGGCGGCCAGCCTGGTAGCGCAGGTAGAGCTGGTAGTGCTCGGGCAGGAAGCCCAGGCGCAGCACCCGCGACTTGAGGTGCCCGTGGCCTTTCCAGACTCTGCGCTGCGTGCGATTGGGTTGGAAATCGTTGACCGGGATGCGCAGCGGCACGCAGGCCTTGCAGCCGTCGCAATAGGGCCGGTAGGTGAACATGCCACTGCGGCGGAACCCGTTGGCCACCAGGCCGGAATAGGCGTCGGCGTGGATCAGGTGGCTGGGCGTGGCCACCTGGCTGCGCGCCAGCCGGCCCGCCAGGTAGCTGCATGGGTACGGTGCCGTGGCATAGAACTGCAGTGATGACAGCGGCAGCTCTTTCGGGAAGGTCACGCTCTACAGCTCCAGGTGGCTCCAGTGCGATGGATGATAGGCCCAATCCCGAATTGCGCCGCCCCCGAGGCCCAGGGCCAACATGCGTTCAAACAGGTCCCGCGGCACTTCAAAGGCCCCCAGGCTGGACAGGTGGCGGGTGTTTTGCTGGCAATCGATGGCCACCACCCCATGAGCCCGGCAGAAGGCCACCAGGGCCGACAGCGCGATCTTGCTGGCGTCGGTGCGCAGCGAGAACATCGATTCACCAAACACCATGTGGCCGATGGCCACGGCATAGAGGCCACCCACCAGTTCACCGTTGATCCAGGTTTCGACGCTGTGCACCCGCCCGGCGCGGTGCCAGGTGCGGTAGGCGCGCTGCATGGCCGGAACGATCCAGGTGCCGTGCTGCCCGTCACGCGGGGTCTCCGCGCACAACTGCATGACGCGGTCAAAGCTGTGGTCGATGCGGATCTCGCAGGCGGGGTCTGCGATGAACTTCTTCAGGGTCTTGCGCAGCGAGCGCGACACCTTGAAGGCCCGTGTCTGCAGCACCATGCGAGGGTCCGGGCTCCACCAGAGCACCGGCTGGTTGGCGCTGTACCACGGGAAGATGCCCCGGCGGTAGGCCTCTTCCAGCCGCTCCACCGTCAGCCGCCCGCCGGCGGCCAGCAGGCCGGGGGCCTCTGACTGGGGCGGCATCGCCAGGTGGGTGGGGGGCAGCGGGCGCAGCTCATCGATCCAGTGAAGCTTCATAGCGGCAACGATGGTAGGCCAGCCAAGGCCGGCGCACGCTGGTGCTTGCCCCTGGAGGGGGAGGAGGTTTTCGGGGGGGTATGGCCCCTCAGAACGCCGCAATCCCTGTGATCGCCCGCCCCAGGATCAGTGCATGCACGTCGTGGGTGCCTTCATAGGTGTTGACCACCTCCAGGTTGACGAGGTGGCGGGCGACGCCATATTCGTCGCTGATGCCGTTGCCGCCCATCATGTCGCGCGCCACCCGGGAGATGTCCAGTGCCTTGCCGCAGTTGTTGCGCTTGAGGATGCTGGTGATCTCCACGGCCGCCGTGCCGTCGTCCTTCATGCGGCCCAGGCGAAGACAGCCCTGCAGGCCCAGGCTGATGTCGGTGAGCATGTCGGCGAGCTTCTTCTGGATCAGCTGGTTGGCGGCCAGCGGCTTGCCAAACTGCTGGCGGTCCAGAACGTACTGGCGCGCGCGGTGGAAGCAGTCCTCGGCGGCGCCCATCACGCCCCAGGCGATGCCGTAGCGGGCGCTGTTCAGGCAGGTGAACGGGCCCTTGAGGCCGCGCACCTCAGGAAAGGCGTTTTCCTCCGGGCAGAAGACCTCGTCCATGACGATTTCGCCGGTGATGCTGGCGCGCAGGCCCACCTTGCCATGGATGGCCGGGGCGCTCAGGCCCTTCCAGCCCTTCTCCAGCACAAAGCCGCGGATTGCACCTTCGTCGTCCTTGGCCCACACCACAAACACATCGGCGATGGGTGAATTGCTGATCCACATCTTGCTGCCGCTCAGGCTGTAGCCACCGGGCACCGAGCGGGCCCGGGTGACCATGCTGGCCGGGTCAGAGCCGTGGTTGGGTTCGGTCAGCCCAAAGCAGCCGATGAAGACGCCGCTGGCCAGCTTGGGCAGGTATTTCTGGCGCGTGGCCTCGTTGCCAAACTGGTAGATGGGCAGCATCACCAGCGAGCTCTGCACGCTCATCATCGAGCGGTAGCCGGAATCCACACGCTCGACCTCGCGGGCGATCAGGCCGTAACACACATAGTTCAGGCCCGCACCGCCATAGGTCTCGGGGATGGTGGCGCCCAGCAGGCCCAGTTCACCCATTTCCCGGAAGATGGACGGGTCGGTCTGCTCCTGGCGGAAGGCCAGCTGCACGCGGCTGCCGAGCTTATCCTGGCAGTAGGCCTGCGCGGCTTCCTGCACCGCGCGCTCGTCGTCGCTGAGCTGGGTGTTCAGCAGGAAAGGGTCTTCCCATTGGAAGCTGGCTTTGGCGTGGGAGGTTCCGGTGGCCATGGATGAGGGGCTCAGAAAAGGGGTTTCGGAAAGGGGTGCAGGAAGGGGGTATGTACCGCGCCTGGAGCTTACTCCGGCACCACGGCCGTGACTTCAATCTCCACCACCGCGGCATCTTCCATCAAGGCGCTTACCTCTACCGCAGACATGGCCACGTTGTAGTTGGGAATGAATTCGCGGTAGAGCGCGCCGATGTCGCGCGCGGCAGCCAGGTAGTCGCGCCGGCTGGTCACGTACCAGGTCATGCGCACGATGTCCTGCGGGCCGGCGCCGCCTTCGGCCAGCACGGCCAGGATGTTCTTCAGCGCCTGGCGGGTCTGCGGGACCAGGCCGCCGGCCGGGAAGCGGCCCTGTTCATCCCAGCCGATCTGCCCGGCCAGGAAGACCATGCGGCCTGAACGAACGGCCACGCCATTGGCGTAGCCCTTGGGGCGGGGCCAGCCGGCGGGCAGCAAAGGGGTATGGAACATGGTCGGGGCTCCTGGTGTCAAGCGGCGTGGGGGGTGGCGGACGAAGGCCCGGCAGCGGATGCCGCAGCATGCAGCTTCAGCAGTTCACGGGCGATGATGAGCTGCTGCACCTCGGTGGCACCTTCGTAGATGCGCAGCGCGCGAATTTCCCGGTACAGGCTTTCCACGGGGACGCCGAGTGTCACACCCAGGCCACCCCAGATCTGCAGCGCGGCGTCGATGACCTTCTGCGCGCCTTCGGTGGCGGCCATCTTGGCCATCGCGGCTTCGCGCGTGACGCTTTCGCCCTGGTCGCGCAGCCAGGCAGCACGGGCCACCAGCAGCGCGGCGCCGTCGATGGTGGTGGCCATCTGGGCCAGCGTGGCCTGGGTCAGCTGGAAGTCGCTCAGGCGCTGGCCGGCCATCGGGCGGGTGGTGGCGCGCTGCAGCGCTTCCTGCAGGGCACGGCGCGCAAAGCCCAGGGCAGCCGCGGCCACCGAGGTGCGAAAGACATCCAGCGTCCGCATGGCCAGCTTGAAGCCCTGGCCCGGCGCGCCGATGCGGTGGTGCAGCGGCACGCGGCAGTTTGTGAAGCGCAGTCGGGCCAGCGGGTGGGGGGCCATCACCTCGATGCGTTCGGCCACCTCGAAGCCGGCCGTGCCCGCCTGCACGAGCACCGCGTCGATGTCGCGGGTGCCCCGGGTGGGTGTGGCCGGCGCCTGGCTCGACGCCGCGGCCCGCACAAACACCACGTAGAAGTCAGCGATGCCGCCGTTGCTGATCCAGGTCTTCTCGCCGTTCAGCACCAGCTCGTTGCCATCTTCATGGGCCCGACACTGCATCGCAGCCACGTCGCTGCCGGCGTCGGGCTCCGACAGGGCAAACGCGGCAATCGCGTCACCCGCAGCCACCCGGGGCAGCCAGGCCGCCTTCTGCGCCGGGCTGCCGGCCAGCGACAGCGCACCCGAGCCCAGGCCCTGCATCGCAAAGGCAAAGTCGGCCAGGCCGTGGTGGCGTGCCAGTGTTTCGCGGCTGAGGCACAGTGAGCGGGTGTCGAGTGTGTCTGACGCGCCACCGTAGGCAACGCCGGCCACGGCGTGGCGCAGCCAGCCGCCCTGGCCCAGAGCCTTGACGAGTTCCCGGCAGTGCTGGTCAACGGCGTCCCGGCCGTGCGCGCCCGGCGTGGCCTCGGGCGCGTGGGCCAGGTGTTCGGTGGCCCAACGGTCGAGTTCAACGGCCAGCTGGCGGTGGCGGTCGTCGAAGAAGGGCCAGCGGAGGTAGGAAGGGTCCATGCTCAGTTCCCTTCAAACTGCGGCTTCTGCCGGGCGGCAAAGGCGCGGTAGGCGCGGCCGAAGTCCTCGGTCAGCATGCACAGCGCCTGAGCCTGGGCCTCGGCCTCGATGGCCTGGTCGATGCCCATCGTCCATTCCTGGTGCAGCATGGTCTTGGTGATGCCGTTGGCAAAGGTGGGGCCGCTGGCCAGTTCGCCGGCCCAGGCATGGGCCTCGGCTTGCAAGGACGCCGGCTCCACCAGGCGGTTCAGGAAGCCCCACTGCAGGGCCTCGTCGCCCGGCAGGTTGCGCCCGGTGTACAGCAGCTCGCTGGCGCGGCCCTGGCCCACGATGCGCGGCAGCATGGCGCAGGCGCCCATGTCGCAGCCGGCCAGACCGACGCGGTTGAACAGGAAAGCGGTCTTGCTGCGTGCGGTGCCCAGCCGCAGGTCGGCCGCCATGGCCAGGATGGCGCCGGCACCGGCACAGATGCCGTCGATGGCCGCGATGATGGGCTGTGGGCAATGGCGCATGGCCTTGACGACGTCGCCCGTCATGCGGGTGAACATCAGCAGTTCAGGGGCGGGCAGGTTGATCAGCGGCCCGATGATCTCGTGCACGTCGCCGCCGGAGCAGAAGTTGTCGCCGGCACCCTGCAGCACCACGGCGTGCACGTCGCTGGCCCAGCGCAGCCGGATGAACAGGTCGCGCAGCTCGGCGTAGGACTCGAAGGTCAGCGGGTTCTTGCGCTCGGGGCGGTTCAGCGTGACCACCCCCACCTTGCCCTGCGGGCCGGTGGTGTGCCACAGGAAGTGCTGGGCCTGGTAGGCCCCCAGCGGGCGACGGTTGCCGGCGGCCAGGGCTGGGTCCAGCGGGTTCGGTGAGGTGGTCATGGGGTGCCTTTCGGTGGACGGGTGCGGGTGGCCTGGGCTGCGGGGCGTGCGGCGCGTGCCGGGCGTGCGGCGCGTCTGGCCGGTGTCGGGTCTGCACGGTGGGGCAGGGCGTCGGGTGTCGATGCCGACGGGTGCAAGGCCAGCGAGAGCTGTGAACGCAGCCGCCCCAGCAGCTGCAGCAGCTGCGTGCGGTCCTGCGCGCTGAGGGTGCCAAACAGTTCCACCACCCACTGCTCGTGGATGCCGGCCGCCGCCTCGAAGGCGGCGCGGCCTTCCAGGGTGAGCACAACACGCTGGGAGCGGCGGTCCTGCGGGTCACCTTCGCGCACCACATGTCCCTGCCGCACCAGTTCATCGGTCAGCCCGGTGACGCTGCCGCCGGTCACCATCAGCCGCTGCGACAGCTGCGACATCCGCAGGCCGTCCGGCGCGCGGTGCAGCTGGGCCAGGTAGTCGAAGCGCGACAGCGTCATGCCGACGTGTTCACGCAGGCGCTTGCGGATCTCGTTCTCGATCTCGGTGCTGCACGACAACAGGCGCAGCCACAGCCGCAGGGCCTGGTGGTCATCGGGCTCGATGCGGCTTTCCAGGCCACTGCGCACGGGGGCGTCCATCTCGACAGCGTTCCGGTGAGTCGGTCAGGCGACGCCGGTTCAGCCGCCGTCGCCTCGGGGTGCCGCGGCAGCCGACGCGGCCGCGGCGCGTTCGCGCGCCATCAGCGATTCCAGCTGCGACTTGCCGGCGGTGTAGGCTCGCGGCCACGTCAACCCGGTGTAGCCGATGCGGGCGGCCTCGGTCAGTGTCCAGGCGGGGTTGGCCAAGTGGGGGCGGCCCACGGCGCAGAGGTCGGCCCGGCCGGCGGCGATGATGGAGTTGACGTGGTCGGCCTCGCTGATGGCGCCCACGGCCAGGGTGGCGATGCCGGCCTCGTTGCGGATGCGGTCGGCAAAGGGGGTCTGGTACATGCGGCCGTAGGTGGGCTTCTGGCGCGCACTGACCTGCCCCGACGAACAGTCGATCATGTCGGCACCGGCCGCCTTGAAGGCCCGTGCGATGGCCACGGCGTCGGCGGGCTCGGTGCCGCCGGCCACCCAGTCGTGCGCCGAGATGCGCACCGACATCGGCCGGTCGGCCGGCCAGACCTCGCGCATGGCCTTGAACACCGCCAGAGGAAAACGCAGGCGGTTGTCCAGGCTGCCGCCGTAGGCGTCGGTGCGCTGGTTGGTCAGGGGTGAGATGAAGCTGGACAGCAGGTAGCCGTGGGCACCGTGCAGTTCCAGCCAGTCAAAGCCGATGTCGGCCGCGCGGTAGGTGGCCGCGACAAAGTCGTCCAGCACCTGGGCCATGTCGTCTTCCGTCATGGCGCGCGGGATCGCACCATCTGGCAGGTAGGGCAGGGCGCTGGCCGCCAGCAGCGGCCAGTTGCCGCGGCCCAGGCCGGCGCCCGCCTCGGCGTCGTCAGGCAGGGCCTGGTCCATGCCGCCCGCCTGCCAGGGCACGCAGGTGCTGCCCTTGGGGCCCGCGTGGCCCAGCTGCAGGCCGATCTTGGCGTCGCTGTGCCGGTGCACATGGGCCACGATGCGCTGCCAGGCGGCCTGTTGGTCGTCGTTCCACAGCCCGGGGCAGCCCGGGGTGATGCGGGCGTCGGACGAGGGGCAGGTCATTTCGACCATCACCAGCCCGGCGCCACCCTGGGCGCGGGCGCCCAGGTGCACCAGGTGGATGTCAGCGGGCACACCATCGGTGCAGCTGTACTGCGCCATGGGCGAGACCACGACGCGGTTCTTCAGCGTCAGCCCGCGCAGCGTGTAGGGCGTGAACATCGGCGGCGGTGCGGCCTGGCCCGGTGCCAGCGTCAGGCCGGCGCGGCGGGCAAACCAGTCTTCGAAGCCACCCAGCCACTGCGCGTCGCGCAGGCGCAGGTTCTCGTGGCTGATGCGTTGGCTGCGCGTCAGCATGGAATACATGAACTGCGGGCCGGGCAGGGTGTCGGCGTAGCGCTCGCCCACCACCTCGAACCATTCCATGGCGTTCCAGGCGGCGTTCTGCAGGCGCAGCGTCTCCACACGCCGGGCTTCCTGGTAGGCGCGCAGCACGGTGCCGATGTGTTCCGGCGCGTCGCCATGGCGCTGGAACTGGCGCGTCAGCTCGATGGCGTCCTCGATGGCCAGCTTGGTGCCCGAGCCGATGGCAAAGTGGGCCGTGTGCACCGCGTCGCCCATCAGCACGACGTGCGAGCCATGGGTGTTCTGCAGCCACCACTGCTGGCACACCACCCGCTGAAAGTTCAGCCAGGCCGAACCCCGCAGGTGGCGGGCGTTGGTCATCAGCGGCGCACCCTGCAGCGTGTCGGCAAACAGGCGCTCACAGAAGGCCACCGAGGCGTCGGCATCGGCCTTGTCCAGGCCATGTGCCAGCCAGACGGATTCCGGGCATTCGATGATGAAGGTGGTGGTCTCGGCGTCGAACTTGTAGATGTGCGCCTGGAACCAGCCGTGTTCGGTGCGCTGGAAATCGAAGGTGAAGGCGTCGTAGAGGCGGCGCGTGCCCAGCCAGATGTAGCGGTTGGGGCGGGTGACGATGTCGGGCTTGAAGACGTCGGCGTAGCGCTGGCGGATGCGCGAGTTGATGCCGTCGCTGGCGATGATGAGGTCGGCGTCGGGGAACTGCAGGTCGCTGTCGACGTCGGATTCGAAGACCAGTTTCACCCCAGCGTTTTCGCAGGCGGCCTGCAGGATGTTGAGCAGCTTCTTGCGGCCGATGCCCACAAAGCCGTGGCCGCCCGAACGGTAGCGCTCGCCCTTGAACAGCAGCTCGATGTCGTCCCAGTGGTTGAAGGCCTGCTGGATTTCATGGGCGGTGGCGGGGTGCCACTGGCGCATGTTGTCCATCGTGGCGTCCGAAAACACCACGCCCCAGCCGAAGGTGTCGTACGGCCTGTTGCGTTCGACCACCGTGATGTCGTGCGCCGGGTCCAGCTGCTTCATCAGCAGGGCGAAGTACAGGCCGGCGGGGCCACCGCCGATGCAGTTGATCTTCATGCGCGTCCTGCGATCATTTACTTTGGATCCAAAGTAATTGTACGCATGAACCGGAAGCCGGGCTGCCCAGGCGATCCCTGGGGCGAACCCGCGCGACAGGCCCCTCAGCGGCAGGCTGAGCGCGGCCAGTCGTCAGCGTTGGGCGGTGGCCTGCGCCCGGCTGCGGGCCAGCTCACTGGCCAGGTCGATCACGGCCAGCGCGTAGTAGCTGCTCCAGTTGTAGCGCGTGACGACGTAGAAATTGCGGGTGCCGGCGACGTAGCTCGGGGCGGCGTCACCGTTCTGCAGTTCCACCAGGGCCAGCGGGCCCTGGTGGGCCAGGGCGTCGGCGCCCAGTTCAGCGCCGGCCTGCTGCATCTCGGCGGCGCTGAAGCTGGGCAGGATGTCGGGCTCCAGCAGCCGTGCGCGTTGGGCCGTGTCCACCGGCACCGCCACGGGGTAGTGGGTGGGCATGCCCTTTTGCCAGCCAAACTGCGCCAGGTAATGGGCGACGCTGCCCACGACATCGCTGCCGTTGCTGGCCAGGTCGATGCGGCCGTCGCCGTCAAAGTCGACGGCATGGCGGTTGATGCTGCCGGGCATGAACTGCGGCAGCCCCCATGCGCCAGCGAAGGAGCCCCGCAGCTGCCGAGCGTCAGCGCCAGACTGCCGAGTCCACACCAGCAGCTCTTCCAGCTGCTCCCGGAAGAAGGCGCTGCGGTCGCTGCGTCCGCTGGGAAACTCGAAGCTCAGCGTGGACAGGGCGTCCAACAGGCGGAAATCGCCCATGAAGCGTCCGTAGAAGGTCTCGATGCCCACGATGGAGACGACGATCTCTGCCGGCACGCCGTAGCGTTGCTCGGCCAGCGCCAGGGCCGCCGCATGTTGCTGCCAGAAGCGCAGGCCGGCCTGGATGCGACGCGGTTCGACAAAACGTGCGCGGTAGGCCGCCCAGTTCTTGGCGGTCCCCGCCGGCGGGGGCATGATCAGCCGCTGGACGGCCGGCAGCTGGACGGCCGAAGAGAGCAGGTCCACCACCTCGTCGCGGTCCCAGCCGCGGCGCGCCGCGACTTCATCGGCAAACCGCAGCATCCCCGGGTGGCCCTTGAAGCTGCGAGCGGGTTGTTTACGTTCAGCCGCCTTGGCGGCCGGCCCGTGGGGCTTGGCCGCCGGTGTGGCCGTGGCTGCAGGCCCGGCCAAGGCCAGCAGCGTCGCCAACCCACCACGCGCAACCCACTGTCTGGCGTTTCTGAACACGCCTTCAGCACGCATGCATCACCCCCTGAAGGGGAGTTTTTGTTACGGCATCTCGATGAAGTGTGACCATGTGTAGTGTTTGTAGCGCGGTCGCTGGCGGCATGGCAAAACGCGGTTCAGCGGACATTTCGCACAGTATTGGCGGCGGGCGGCTGGGAGAGCGCGCGCTGAATTTCACGGATGGGGGACTGACAGTGACGACGAGAAAACATTCTGGCCCGATTCGCCGCGCCCTGATGGCCGGCCTGGGCTTGTGCCTGGCCGGCATGGCACAGGCGCAACCCGGGCCTGCCCACGCGCAACGATGCCCAGCTGAGCGACGAGGAGCGACGCCAGCAGCGCCTGAGCATCAGCACCGCGCAAAGCAACCTGCTCACCCAGGTCCTCGCCACCGCGCAGGCGCGCGTCAAGCACCGCTTTGAAACCGTGCCGTTCATGGCGATGGAGGTGGACGCCAACGCACTGGCGCTGCTGCGCGCCTCGCCCTTGGTCAGCCAGATTGCTGAAGACAAGGCCGATCCGCCCACCATGCTGCAGAGCAACCCGCTCATCAATGCGCCGACCGCCTGGGCGCGTGGCTACACCGGCGCAGGCTGGGCGGTGGCGGTGCTGGATACCGGCGTCGACAAGAGCCATGCCTTCCTGAGTGGCAAGGTGGTCTCCGAGGCGTGCTATTCGTCGACCGTCACCACCGGCAGCTTTCCGTCGAATTCCGTCTGCCCTGGCGGCGCCAGCAGCAGCACGGCGGTCGGCTCGGGCGTGCACTGTGTTGGCTCTGCCGATTGTCAACATGGCACCCACGTCGCCGGTACAGCGGCTGGTGGTTTGCGTGTTGCCGATGGTTCGCGGGGCGTGGCCCATGGCGCCAGCGTGATCGCGGTTCAGGTCTTCAGCCTGTTCCCCAACTTCAACGGCGGTGGCGTGACACGTGCACTGACCTGGAACAGCGACCAGATGGCTGCCCTGGAGCGTGTCTACGCCCTGCGCAACACCTACAACATTGCCGCCGTCAACATGAGCCTGGGCGGTGGCGCCTCCTCCGGCAACTGTGATGCCGATCCGCGCAAGCCCATCATCGACAACTTGCGGGCGGCCGGCATTGCCACGGTCGTGT
>JAJTDE010000096.1 GCA_021298085.1 Rubrivivax sp. | reverse complement strand
GGAAAGTTCGCCAGCATGCTGCGGCGGCCGGATTGCAGGTCCTGCACCCAGACCACCGCCTTCTGGCTTTCGAAGCTGACGTAGGCCAGCTCACGGCCGTTGGGGGCCCAGGCCGGGGAGATGATGGGTTCGCTGCTGGTCAATGCGACGCGGCCACCTTCACCGTCGGCGTCGGCCACGTGCAGCACAAAGCTGCGGGCGCCCTTGGTCACATAGGCAATGCGCGTGGCAAACACACCCTTGTCGCCGGTGGTCTTCTCGTAGATCTCGTCGGCGATGCGGTGGGCCGCCAGGCGAAGGTCGTCGACGGGTGCCACCACGCTGCGGGCCAGCTGTTCGCTGCCGCGCACCACGTCCCAGTAGCGGTAACGGATGTCGTAGCTGCCATCGGCCAGGCGCTGGATGGAGCCTGCCAGCAGCGCGTCGGCCCCGGCGGCGCGCAATTCAGCCTGGGGCAAGGGGCTGCGCTCATCCAGCGCGCCGTTGGGCTGCAGCACCCTGAACAGGCCGCTGCGTTCCAGGTCGGCCTTCACGATGGCCGCCACCTGGGTGTTGCCGCTGCCTTCGCCCTTGAAGGGGGCAATGGCCACCGGCGTGAGGGTGGCACCCACACCGGATATCTCGACCCTGAACTGGGCCCAGGCCGGCGCGGTGAGTGAGGCACTGCCCAACGCAAGGCCGAATTGTCGTCGTGTGACCATGCGGGTCATTCTAGGAGCGTGCACAAGGCGGGCTGCCGGCACGGGGCTTGCCGCCCTGACAGCGGCTGTTGGGCCCCAGCCGATAATCCACGCCCATGCCCACCCTGCTGCAACGTTTTGCCCGCGTGGCGCCGTATTTCCGGCGCTCGCGGGGGGCCATCGTGGCGGCGGCGCTGGCGTCGGTCGTCGGCGCGGCCACCGAACCATTGGTGCCAGCGCTGATGCAGCCGCTGCTGGACAAGGGTTTCAGCGGCCAGGGCCTGCCGCTGTGGTGGGTGCCGGCTGCCTTCATCACCTTGTTCTTTGTGCGTGGCCTGGCGGGTTTTGTGGCGCAGTACGCGCTCTCGGCGGCCGCCACCCGGGGCATCCTGGAGCTTCGCCAGGCCATGTTTGCGCACCTGATGAAGGCCGACCCAGGCCTGTTCAAGCGGCAGTCGGCCAGCCAGTTGACCAACACCCTGGTCTACGAGGTGCAGCAAGGTGCCAACCAGCTGGTGGGCTCACTGCTGGTGGCGGTGAAGGATTCGCTCACCCTGGTGGCGCTGCTGTCCTACCTGCTGTGGCTCAACTGGAAGCTCACGCTGATGATCGCGGTGCTGTTCCCGGCCATCGCCTTTGTGATGCGCACGCTGGGCAAGCGCCTGCACCGCCTGACGGTGGCCGGCCAGGACGTCACCGACGAGCTGGCCTATGTGGTGGAAGAAAACGCGCTGGCCTGGCGCATCGTCCGGCTTCATGGTGCACAGGACGCGCAGAAGAGCCGCATGTTCACCGCCGCCGACCGCTTGCGCCGGCTGTGGCTCAAGAGCACGGTGGCCAGCGCCACGATGACACCGCTGACACAGATGCTGGCCGCGGTGGTGCTGTCCAGCGTCATCACCATGGCGCTGTGGCAAAGCGCGGGCGGCACGGCGACGGTGGGCAGCTTTGTGGCCTTCATCACGGCCATGCTGATGCTGGTCGCCCCCATCAAGCACCTGTCGGACGTGATGACGCCCATCACCCGCGGCCTGGCGGCCATCGAACGCGGCCTGTCACTGATGGCCGACGAGCCGGCCGAAACCGGTGGCACCCACCAGGTGCCGCGGGTGCGCGGCGAGCTGCAGTTCAACGCCGTCTCGCTGCGCTACAACGACGAGCAGGCCCCGGCGCTGGACGCCTTCACGCTGCAGGTCCAGCCCGGGCAGGTGGTGGCGCTGGTGGGCCCGTCGGGTGCGGGCAAGACGTCGGTGGTGAACCTCCTGCCCCGCTTCATCGAGCCCACCGACGGCCAGATCAGCCTGGACAGTGTGCCGCTGCCCCAATGGCAGCTCAGCAGCCTGCGCCAGCAGTTTGCGCTGGTGTCGCAGGACGTGGTGCTGTTCAACGACAGCATTGCCGCCAATGTGGCGCTGGGCGAAGACACGGCCGTGGCCGAGGTGCGCGAACGGGTGCACACCGCGCTGCGCCATGCCCACCTGCTGGAGCACGTGCAGGGCCTGCCACAGGGCATCGACACCCCCATTGGCCACAACGGGAGCCAGTTGTCCGGCGGGCAGCGGCAGCGACTGGCGATTGCCCGCGCGCTGTACAAGGACGCGCCGGTGCTGATCCTTGACGAGGCCACCTCCGCACTCGACAGCGAAAGCGAACGCGCCGTGCAGGCCGCGCTGGACACCCTGATGCAGGGCCGCACCACACTCGTGATTGCCCACCGCCTGTCCACCATCGAACACGCTGACCGCGTCGTGGCCATGGAATCCGGCCGCATTGTCGAAGACGGCCCACCGGCCGAACTGCTGGCTGCTGGGGGCCTGTATGCCCGTCTGCACGCCATGCAGTTCCGAAGTTAGGCAAGACCTCACCCCCGCTGGAGTACACACCATGCAAGCCCTGTCCCGATGGCCCGTGCCGGACCTGAACGAACTGCCCCAGGACATGCGTGACCGCATCCTGGAGGTGCAGCAGAAGGCCGGTTTTGTGCCCAACGTCTTCCTGGCACTGGCCCACCGGCCGGCCGAGTGGCGGGCCTTCATGGCCTACCACGACGCCCTGCTGCTGAAGGAAGGCGGGCTCAGCAAGGGCGAGCGCGAGATGATCATCGTGGCCACCTCGGCCGCCAACCAGTGCCTGTACTGCGTGGTGGCCCATGGCGCCATCCTGCGGGTCTACGAGAAGAAGCCGCTGCTGGCCGACCAGATCGCCGTCAACCACCGCAAGGCCGACATCTCCGAGCGGCAGCGGGCCATGCTGGACTTCGCGATGAAGGTCTGCCGGGACTCGGCGGCCACCGACGAGCGCGACTTCGACACCCTGCGCAGCCACGGCTTCAGCGACGAGGACATCTGGGACATCGCGGCCATCACGGCCTTCTTCGGGCTCAGCAACCGGATGGCCAACGTCACCGGCATGCGGCCGAACGACGAGTTCTACCTGATGGGCCGCATCCCCCGCAGCAAGGGCGCCTGACGCGGCGGCGCGGGACGCACACTCGGCCCCGCACGATTTGGCCACCCGGCCCCACGCTTATCCGCCCTTCGGCGGCGCACCGGCTCCCGATGATCAGCCCATGGCCCAGGCCCGCGCATCAGGCGCTCGTGGCCTGTGGCGCGTGGAGCTGGCATGCAATCGTGGAAGGTCGTCGTTGGGACGGCAAGGCTGGTGGGGGCGCTGGGCGCGGTGGGCGCCCTGGGCACACTCATCGCGTGTGCGCCACCGACCACTGGCATTCAGCCCGAACTGCTGCTCATCGGGGCCAGCCGTGCGCCGGTTTCACCTTGCCCCACCGAGAGCACAGTCATGTCCGTGGGGCTGGACGTCAACGGCAACGGCTGGCTGGACCCTCAGGAACCTTCGCTGCACCAGGAACACTGCGGGCTGCCCCTGCAACTGCGCATGGCGGAAGCGCCCGGCCAGGCCCGTTGCCCGGCTGGCGGTGTCTGGGTGCACTGGGGTGCCGGGCTGGGCCGCCAGCTGTGGTGCCAGACGGGCGGGGCTGCCCTGCAACCGGTCAGTGCGGCGCTGGACGAGCCTTTCATGTCACCGCGCGGCCAGGAGCGGCTGGTGACGGTGGACACAGACCCCCAGGGTCTGTGCCCGGTGACCGGGCGCCGCGTCAGCAGCGGCCTGGACACCAACCGCAACGGCCAGCTGGAGGCGACGGAAATCCTCCTGGTGCAGCACCTGTGCGGCGCTGAAGAACCTGAGCGTGTCTGGGCTGAACGGGCTGACCCGTCCGAACCGTCTGCGGCCCAGGCCATGGCGCCGCAGCCGCCACGCTGGGCCCTGCCGAGCGATGTGCCGGTGGGCCAGGTGCTGCAGGTGCAGGGTCCGCCCGGGCTGGCCTGGCGCGTCGCCCAGCAGCCAGGTCACCGCATTGCCACCCGCAGCCTGCTGGAAGTGCCAGAGGCGCTGCGCTGGCCGAACACGTCACCCTGGCAGCGGCTGACACCACCGGCCGCAACTGGCACGCCGCTGGGCGAACCAGCCGCCGCGCAATCGGCCGACGGCCGGCAGCTGCTGCTGGCCGACAGGCGGGGGCTGTGGCTGTCGCACGATGGTGGCCGTGCCTGGCAGGCCACCGGCCCCGATGCGTCCCTGCGATGGACGTCGGTGAGCGGCTCTGCCGATGGGCGGCGGCTGCTGGCCAGCGCGCTGGCCGATGGCCTGTACGGCAGCGACGACCATGGCCAGACCTGGACACGACGCAGCCGCGGCCATGGCCACGGCGAACTCGCCAGTGATGCGGAAGGCCGCACGGTGCTGGCGGTTCGCCATGGCACGCAGCTGTGGCTCTCACGGGATGGCGGCCACGCCTGGCAGCCGCTGCCGCTGCAGGGCCGCTGGCGCGCGATGGCGGTGTCGGGTGATGGCCAACGCCTGGCCGCAGCGGCCGATGGGCAAGCGCTGATGCTGTCGCATGATGCCGGGCACCACTGGCATGCAAGCCTGCCCGCACCGGCCGGGGCCAGCGTGGTCAACAGCCTGGCGTTTTCACGCGATGGGAAGACGCTGCTCGCCAGCGCGGCACAGGCGGGGTCGCAGGGTGGTTCGCCCACGGGTTCACCCACGGGTTCGCGCGATCGTTCGCACGCGGGTGCGGCGCTGCAGCTCAGCGTTGACGGCGGGCAACACTGGCAACCGGTGCCCCTGCCGGCCTCGGTGCGGGGCGCCCGCAGCGTGGCCGTGGGCGCCGCGGGCCGGCGCTGGCTGCTGGCGGCCGATGACGGCTCCACCTGGGTAACCCATGACCAAGGCCAGCAATGGCACCGCCAGGCGCTGCCGACGGCCGTCAGCCAGGTACTGATCACCCACGAGGGCCTGCACCAGCTCGCACTGGGTGACACCGGCGGCGTCTACCGGATGAGCGCCGCCACCACCCCCGGCCCCAGCGGTGGCTTGTGGGTTCAGGGTGGTGATGACGTCCAGCGGCAGCCGGGCAGCACGCCTGGCGCCGTCAAGCCAATGGCGTCAAGCATCAGCCTGCGGCACGTGGGCACCGGGGTCTGGACCGTGCAGGCGGAACACGCCGCGGTGCACGCGCATTGAGCCCGCGCAGGGCACTGCTCAGCCGCTGACCACCCTCACTGGGGCCGGCCGGGATTCAGGCTCTGAATCAAAGCGCTCGGCCCCGGCGTAACACAGGAAGTGGCGGTTGGCGGCGCGGCCAAACAGGGCCATGCCCAGGCGAGAGGCCAGTTCGTGGCCCATGGCCGTGACGCCATTGCGCGAAACGACAATAGGGATGCCCATACTCGCCGCCTTCATCACCATTTCGCTCGTCAGGCGGCCCGTGGTGTAGAGCGCCTTGTCGCCACCGGTGAGCCCGTGCAGGGCCATCCAGCCGGTGATGGTGTCGATGGCGTTGTGCCGGCCGACGTCTTCCACAAACATCAGCATCTCGGCGCCCTGGAACAGCGCACAACCGTGGACCGAACCGCTCTTGCGGTGGATGCTGTCTTGCTGCCGCATGGTCTCGAGCAAGCGGTTCAGGGTGCTCTGGCGGATGCGGGCGACCTCTGGCCCGGGCAGGCTCAGGTGCTCGAGCTGCGCCATGGCGTCACCAAACACCGTGCCCTGGCCGCAGCCGGTGGTAACCACCCGGCGGGAGGTGCGTTCGGCCCAGGCGTTGATGCCGTGGTGTGTCTTGACGGCCGCGGCCGATACGTCCCAATCGACCGTGATGGACTCCACCTCGGCCACGTCCTTGATCAGGTGCTGGTTGCACAGGTAGCCCAGCACCAGAAACTCCGGCTTGGCCCCGAGCGTCATCAGCGTGACCAGCTCGCGCTTGTCGACAAAGACCGTCAACGGGCGCTCACAGGGGATGTGGATGGTGCGCGCGTCGCCGTACTCGTCGACGATCTGGATGGCCCGCAGCCATTCGCAGTGCGACTCGCTCAGCCGCGGCGCACCGGGCACCCGCGGAAAGGCCGGCGGCTCCGGCCAGGCAAAGCTGTTGACGTCGGCGTGGGCTGCGGACACGGGGTCAGCCAAGGCGTGTGTGCTGAAGGGCCTGGCCACCCACAGGGCGGCCAGGCGGGCAGTGGGTGGCGCTCAAGGCTTCTTGGCGGCGGCGGGTGGTGCCACCGCGGCCTGCGCCGTGGCCGTGGGTGCCGCTGCGGGTGCAGCGGCGGTGGCCGGTGGCGGGTAGACAAAGGCCCCAGGGTCGGCACAGGGCGGTGTGGGTGTCGCGGGCTTGACGTCCTTGCCGGCCTTCTTGGAGGTGGCCATGTAGTAGCCGGCGACCTTGTCCATGGATTGGCAGAGCTTGAAGTCGGCGACCTTGTTGCCGTGCGCTGTCTTGGCTGCCGCCTCGGCGGCCTTGGCCTTGGCTTCATCGGACGGCGGTGGCAGCTTGGCCCAGCCCGGGGCCGCCAGCGACAGCAGGGCCGCTGCCAGCGTGGCCTTCAACAGCACCGCAGCGGACCTGTGGTGTTGACGTGTGCGTGCGTGGTGCATGGTGAACCCTCTCTTGCTCAAACCTGCTGTGCGGCGGGTTGGCCCAGTTGACCGCGCGCCTCTTGTGAGCGGCGCGCCGGAATGCGGCCTGCCTTGATGTCGTCGTACCAGAGCCCGTGGTGTTCCTTGGCCCAGGCCTCGTCGACCCAGCCCGTGCGCATCGCCTTGAACGCTCCCTTGGCCCCGATGGTGCCCATGTAGATGTGCCCGGCCAACGCGCACATCATCCAGATGCCGGCCACGGCGTGAAGCATGTGGGCAATCTGCATCTGACCGCGTGTCTGCCCGAGGCCGGGAATCAGCAAGTCCAGCACCAAGCCTGAGGCGATCACCACCACACCGGGGAACAAGATGCCCCACCAGAAAAGCCCCTTCTCGCCGCCATTGAAGCGGTGTGACGGGATCTCTTCGCCACCCAGCATGCCGCCGCCCTTGCTGACCCAGACCAGATCGGCCTTCTTGGCGATGTTGTCCTTCACAAACGTCACCACCACCACCACCAGCGACACGGCGAACACCGGGCCGGCGAAGTTGTGGGCTGTCTTCAGCGCGTACGTCAGCCAACCGAACAGGGTGCTGCCGATGACCGGCAGCAGGAAGTGCTTGCCAAAGGCCATCACGATGCCTGAGACCGCAAGGATCACAAAGCAGATGGCGTTCGTCCAGTGGGCGGCACGCTCAAACGGCGTGAAGCGCTCAATGGCGGGCGCGCCGTCATTGTTGGCATGGCCCAGAGACCCGCGGCGCCAATAGAAGATGCCGATGGCCAGGCCGACAATCAGCAGCAGGGAACCGCCGTAGGGAATGATCCAGTTGTTGCGCACCTGCCGCCAAGCTTCGCCCGCCGTGGTTCGTGCAGAACCCGGGTACTGCACCATGGACTGGATCAACACCCCCTTCTCCGCACCGGGCAGCGAAGTCACACCGGGTACATTGCCGGAATCACGAACGGCCGACCACATCGGCGCGTTATTGCCGGGTTGCGATTTGCTGCGTTCAGCATTGCTCTCACCCGGCTTGGGCTCGGCGGGTGCGACAAAACCCGCGGGTGCACCCGTCGCCGGCGCAGCAGTCGCTGCCGTGGCAGCGGGCGCGGCGGCCGCGGTGGGCTTACCGGGTTGCGTCGTCTGGGCGGACGCCGTCACGCAGGCCAGGGCCAGCAGCGCGGTGGCCAACAAGGGCTTGGGCGTGGGAAGCATGTAGGTGTCTCCTCAACCTGCGTCGTAGGCGGTGCATGGGGGCTGCGCAGCGATGTGCGCAGGCCTTCAGCGTGTCTTGCTGTACTCGTTCTGGCCCTGGGCGCGGGTGCGCATGTGTTCTTGCCAGCTCGTCGCGTCACCGGCCTTCCAGCCAGGGGCGGTGTAGGCCGGGTTGGCACCTGCCACCGCGCGGTCGTCCAGCTTGCGGCTGGACGCTGCGGTGTCGCGCTTCTCGGCGCAGGCCGACGCCAGCAGCACCGAGGCTGCCAGCGCCAGAGCCGCCCAAGCCGGCCTGCGCCCAGTGGCGGCGGCCATGGGGCGACCCTTCGCGCTGGGCGCTCCGGGATGCGCGCTGGGGAAGGGCCCGACGCCGCTCATGACTTCTGCCCCTGCGCCGGCGGTTGCGTGGCGCCGCCCGAAGGCTTGCCATAGGCCGTGCCCCACCCCCAGACCTCACTGCCCTTGCCGCGCTGCAGGACACGGGTGCGGAAGATGTCGGCCACGACGTCGCCATCACCCCCCAGCAGCGCCTTGGTCGAGCACATTTCCGCGCAGATCGGCAGCTTGCCCTCGGCCAGCCGGTTGCGGCCGTACTTGGAGTTCTCTGCCTCCGAGCCATTGGCCTCAGGGCCACCGGCGCAGAAGGTGCACTTGTCCATCTTGCCACGCAGGCCAAAGGTGCCGTTGGTGGGGAACTGCGGTGCACCAAACGGACAGGCATAGCTGCAGTAGCCGCAGCCGATACAGACGTCCTTGTCGTGCAGCACCACACCTTCGTCGGTGCGGTAGAAGCAATCCACGGGGCATACCGCCATGCAGGGCGCATCTGAGCAGTGCATGCACGCCACCGAGATGCTCTTTTCGCCGGCCACGCCGTCGTTGAGGGTGACCACCCGCCGGCGGTTCACCCCCCAAGGCACCTCGTGCTCCGCCTTGCAGGCGGTGACGCAGCCGTTGCATTCGATGCAACGTTCGGCGTCACAGATGAATTTCATTCGTGCCATTGATCGACTCCTCAAGCTGCCTTTTCGATCTGGCAGACCGTGGTCTTGGTTTCCTGCATCATCGTCACGATGTCATAGCCGTAGGTGGTGGCGGTGTTGACCGCCTCACCGCGAACCATGGGCACCGTGCCCGCCGGGTAGTAGGCCTGCATGTCCACCCCTTGCCAGTGGCCGGCGTAGTGAAACGGCATGAAGGCGGTTTCGCGGTCTACCCGCTCGGTCACCTGGGCCTTGACCTTGATGCGGGCACCCGTTGGCGTGGTCACCCAGACATGGTCGCCGTTGCGGATGCCGCGATCGTTGGCGGCAGCCGGGTTGATCTCGACAAACATGTCCTGCTGCAGTTCCGCCAGGAAACGGTTGGACCGGGTTTCGTCGCCACCCCCCTCGTATTCCACCAGACGCCCGCTGGTGAGAATGATCGGGTAGGCCTTGACCACATCCTTGTTCTTGTCCTGAACCGACTTGAACAGCGTCGGCAGACGCCACAAGGTCTTGCGGTCGTCGTGGGTGGGGTACTTGGCCACCAGCTCGGGACGGGTGGAATACAGCGGTTCACGGTGCTGAGGGATCGGGTCAGGGAAGTTCCAGACCACCGCCCGCGCCTTGGCGTTGCCAAACGGGTGACAGCCATGGTTCTTCATGGCCACCCGGATGATCGCGCCCGTCGGGTCGGTCTTCCAGTTCTTGCCCTCGGCCTTCTTCTTTTCCTCGTCACTGAGCTCGTCCCACCAGCCCAGCTTCTTCAGCAGCAGGTGGTCAAACTCCGGGTAGCCGGTGGTGATGTCGGCACCGACCGAGTGGGAGCCGTCCGCCGCCAGGAGGCTCTGGCCGTCTCGTTCCACACCGAAGTTGGCGCGGAAGTTGCCGCCACCCTCCATCACGTGCTGGTGCGTGTTGTAGAGGATGTGGGTGCCCGGGTGCTTCATCTCGGGCGTGCCCCAGCACGGCCAGGGCAGGCCGAAGTACTCGCCGTCGAGCTTGTAGCCGGTTTCCTTGTCGATGCCACCCTTGGCGCGCAGCGTCGTCGGGTCGAACACATGCATGTTGCGCATGTGGGCCTTCAGGCGCTCCGGGCTCTGGCCGGTGTAGCCAATCGTCCAGACGGAACGGTTGATCTCGCGCAGGATGTCCTCGGGCACCGGTTCTTCCTGGCCCTTGATCTTCTGCAGCTTGTAGTTCTTGACCAGCTCCGTGCCGAAGCCCAGCTTCTTGGCCAGCTGGTACATGATCATGTGGTCGCTGCGGCTTTCGTACAGCGGCTCCATGACCATCTCACGCCACTGCAGTGAACGGTTGGATGCCGTCACCGAGCCGGTGGTCTCGAACTGGGTGCAGGCGGGCAGCAGATAGACCGCCCGCTTGGGGTTGAGGTCTTCGGCCTTGCCCGGCATGGAGGCCATGGCCGCCGTCGCACTGGGGAAGGGGTCGACGACCACCAGCAGGTCGAGCTTGTCCAGCGCCTTCTTCAGCTCCAGGCCGCGGGTCTGCGAGTTCGGGGCATGGCCCCAATAGAACATGCCGCGCAGGTTGCTGGGCTGGTCAATGACCTCGTTCTTCTCCAGCACCGCGTCGAACCACCGGGAGATGGTCAGGCCGGGCTTGTTCATCATGCCCGGCGCGTACTGCTTCTTGATCCATTCGAAGTCGACGCCCCAGACCGCCGCATAGTGCTTGAAGGCACCATCCGCGATGCCGTAGTAGCCCGGCAGGGAATCGGGATTCATGCCGACATCGGTGATGCCCTGCACGTTATCGTGACCACGGAAGATGTTGGCACCACCCCCGCTGACGCCGATGTTGCCCAGCGCCAACTGCAGCAGGCAGGACACGCGCACCATGGCGTTGCCAATGGTGTGCTGGGTATGGCCCACGCACCACACGAGTGTGCTCGGCCGATTCTCGGCCATGGTCTTGGCGACCTGGTAGCACTGCTCTTCCGACACACCGGAGGCTTCCAGAACCTTGTCGGGTGTCCACTTGGCCAGGACTTCCTCGCGCACCTTGTCCATGCCCCAGACACGGTCCTCGATGTACTTCTTGTCTTCCCAACCGTTCTTGAACACGTGGTACATCACGCCATAGAGGAACGGGATGTCCGCCCCTGAGCGCATGCGCACGTATTGATCAGCCTTGGCGGCCGTGCGGGTGAAGCGTGGGTCGACCACGATCACCTTGCAGCCCTTTTCCTTGGCGTGCAGCGTGTGCATCACCGACACCGGGTGTGCTTCTGCCGCATTGCTGCCGATATACATCGCCGCCTTGGCGTTCTGCATATCGTTGTACGAGTTTGTCATCGCACCGTAACCCCACGTATTCGCCACACCGGCGACAGTAGTGGAGTGGCATATTCGTGCCTGGTGGTCACAGTTATTACTGCCCCAGAGGCTCATCCACTTTCTGAGCAGATAACCTTGTTCGTTATTGCTCTTGCAGGAGCCGACGATGAAGATGCTGTCGGGGCCGCTCTCCTTCTTCAGCTCCAGCATGCGGGCGCTGATCTCGTCGAGGGCCTGATCCCAGCTGATGCGGACATACTTGCCGTCCACCAGCTTCATCGGGTACTTCAGACGGTATTCACCGCGCGCGTTGTCGCGGACGGCAGCGCCCTTGGCGCAATGACTGCCGAGGTTGATGGGGGAATCGAACACCGGTTCCTGGCGAACCCAGACCCCATTTTCGACCACCGCGTCGATGGCACAACCCACGGAGCAGTGGGTGCACACCGTGCGCTTGACCTCCACCTTCTTGGCGCCATCCTTGGCCGCCGGAGCGTCGGCCGCCTCGGCCTTGCGCACCAGCGTGAGCTGCGAAGCGGCGATGCCCGCCCCCACCCCGAGACCGGACCGGCGCAGAAAGGCGCGCCGATCCATCGTCGGTATTGCGCGAGATATGCCTCGCGCCAAACTGTCAACCAGGGTCCGGGACGATACGCCCCCTCCCCCGCTTGACTTGCGTGTCAACAGCATGAATGCCTCCTGTTGGACAACCAGTGGATGAGGGCTGCGCTCAGATGCGCGCAGTCGCGTAATAACGCTGGACGTGTTCGGTCAGGCGGTAGCCGCCGGCGTCAACCGCCGACTCGGCCGGCGCCACAGCGACGGCGGCTGGCGCCTGTACGCGGGGCAAGGCGGCAGCAGCCACAGCGACGGCACCCACGGCGCCCGCACTGAGAAAAGCGGTACGCCGATTGAGCACGGGTGCTTCCGGCTTGGCCGCGGGCGATGCGTTCATGCAATGTCTCCGGTGTCGTGGACAACGCGCTGTTTGCACAACCTAAATATGCAAGCGCACACATGAGCGTATTACCCCTCAGGCACTTAAGGGTTACAACCGGGATGTCCCGCAATCGGGCGCGACAAGTTGTCGCAAACTGCGTCGCTGCGCGCCACTCTGTCGCCCACTGCTGACGGTGTCAGCGTGACACCAGGCAGAGGCCAGCTCGGTGAAAGTCTGGCCCCGGGGCAGCAGCCATCCTGTGCGATAAATCGCCCCATGATCATCGGCACCGCAGGCCACATCGACCACGGCAAGACTTCTCTGGTGAAGGCCTTGACGGGTGTCGACACCGACCGCCTCAAGGAAGAGAAGGAACGCGGCATCACGGTGGACCTGGGCTTTGCGTACCAGGCCCTGTCGGGCGGTGAGGTGCTCGGCTTTGTGGACGTGCCTGGCCATGAAAAGCTGGTGCGCAACATGCTGGCGGGCGCCACCGGCATCGACCACGTCATGCTGGTGGTGGCCGCCGACGACGGGCCCATGCCCCAGACGCGCGAGCACCTGGCCATCCTGCGCCTGCTCGGCCTGGACGACGGCGCGGTGGTGATCACCAAGTGCGATCTGGCCGACGAGGCGCGGCTGCAGCAGGTGCGACACGAAATCGCCCAGTTGCTGGCCGGCGGCAGCCTGCAGCATGCACCGGTGCTGGCGGTGTCCAGCACCACGGGCGAGGGCCTGCCAGCGTTGAGGGCGCACCTGGATGCGGCGCGCAGCGCCAGCCGCGCGCACCGGCTGGATGCCCACTTCAGGCTGACGGTGGACCGCAGCTTCTCGTTGTCGGGCATCGGCACTGTCTTGACGGGGACGGCCGTGAGCGGCCGCGTGCAGGTGGGTGACAGGCTGCTGGTGTCGCCCAGCGGCCATGAGGTGAGGGTGCGCGGCATCCACGCCCAGAACCGCCAGTCCACCGAGGGCCTCGCGGGGCAGCGGCTGGCACTGAATGTCGCTGGCGTTGACAAGGCCCAAGTCAGGCGCGGTGACACGTTGGTGCAGGACATCCTGCACGCGCCGACCCAACGTCTGGACGTGCAGATCGAACTGCTGGCCAGCGAAGGGCGGCCACTGGCGCACTGGACACCCGTGCACCTGCACCTGGGCGCCGAAGATGTGCAGGCGCGTGTGCTCCTTCTGGAAGGCGCAGGGCTGGCGCCGGGCGAGCGGGCCTTTGCCCAGCTGGAACTGGAGCGGCCCATCGCCGCGCTGTGGGGCGACCGCTTCATCCTGCGCGACCAATCCGCGCTGCGCACGCTGGGTGGCGGACGCGTGGTCGACGCCCACCCGCCCGACAACCGCCGCAAGCGAAGCCAGCGTGTGGATATGCTGCGCGCACTGGCGCAGGACGACCCCACGCAGGCGCTGGCAGCCGCGCTGGCCCTGAAGCCCTCCCATGGCGTGGATGCCCTCGCCTTCCTGCGGCAGCGCAACCTCCTGCCTGAGGCGCAGCAGGCACTGCTGGCGGCCGTACCGCACCGCAGCCTGGCCGACGGTGGCCAGACACTGCTGTTTGCGCCGGGCCAGCTGGAGGCCCATGCGCAGCGCATCACCGAACACCTGGCGGCCTTCCACCGCAAGTCACCCGACAGCCCTGGCCTCACGCAGGAACAACTCACGCGCCAGGTCCGCGACAAGCCCGCCACCGCAGTGTTCACCGTGCTGCTTCAGCAGCTGGTGCGCGACGGCAGCCTGCGCCGCAACGGGCCTCAGCTGGCGCTGGCCGGCCATGAGCCCACCCTGCAGGGCGCCGAGAAGCAGGTCTGGGAACGGCTGAAGCCCTGGCTGGACGAGGGTGGCATACACCCACCCAAGTTGAGCGAGATGCTCGAGCGCGACCGCAACCTGCGCAAGGATCAGGTCATGCGCACGCTGCAGCGCCTGCAGCGCATGGGCAAGGTGCATGCCGTGGGCGCCGAATATTTCATCCAGACGCCGCACATGCTGGAGCTGACGCTGCGCTGCCAGGCACTGGCCCAGGCCGATGCCAACCAGCGCCTGAATGTGCGCGACATGCGCGAATCACTGGGCATCAGCCGCCACCTGAGCGTACCCCTGGTAGAGTTCTTCGATGAAGTGGGGCTGACGGCGCGGGACGCGCTGGGCCGCCACTTCAAGCGGGATCCCCGCAAGATGTTTGTCACGTGAGGGTAGGTGCGGCAACGCACCGTCCTTGGGAAGAGGATCGTCCCCCGGTGGGGCGTCCGGTCTGCAAAACCGGGTGGGGCTGCACAGTGGTCCCAGGTGGGTTCGACTCCCACCCTCTTCCGCCAAGTGCATGCCCCGTGGCAACGCCAGCGCCGTCAGGGGTTCAGCCGTCCCCGCGCCCCGCCCTATTCGATCAGGTCGAAGCCTTGGGTCTCCACCTCGACAAACAGCCGCGTCAGGCGTGCCAGCGCCGCGTACACCTGGGCGCGGGGGTGCTGTTCGACGGCATCACACAGGCTGGTGCCGACCCAGGGTTGCACGTGGTCGCGAAAGAAGCGGCGCTGCTGCTCCAGGTTGCACACCGCGGCATCGTCACCGGCGATCAGCCAGCGCATCACCTCGAACAGGAAGGCCACATGGTCTTCGGTTTCACCTTCGGGCGCGGCACTGGCCAGGCCCAGGGCCGCGAGGTCGCTGCGCAAGGCCACCAGCGGCTTCTCGTTCAGTGCACCACTGAGGTGGTAGGAACCGTAGAGAAACACCTCGGCCTTGCCGGTGCCCAGGAACAGGGTCTCGTATTCGTCGTGCGCGTCGGCCACGGTGGTGGAACGCATCTCACCCACCAGCGCCTGCCAGGGCTCTTCCAGCAGGCCACCGGCCTGCGGGGCTTCGGTCACCGCATGCGTAAACTGTGCCAGCAGGTCTGCATCGGGGGGCGCAAACCACAGCCGCGCCAGCAGGCCATAGAGCTCGGCACGCTGCAACTCCTCGGCATCGCCGGGGCTGCTGAACTGCAGGGTTTGGTGGGATGGGTTGTTCATTGCGGGGCGCTCAGACATCGGTGATGCGTCGTTCGTTCGGGTCAGAGAACATGGCGTTGACCCGGCAGTCGCCACACATGCGCAGGCGCTGCGCCTTGTCGCCGGAGAAGGCCGGGTGGGCGCCGATCTTGCCGATCATCGCCTCGATGGCCCGCAGCGTGCCAAAGGGCTTGCCGCAGGACACGCAATGGAAGGGTTCGGCCTCGTTGATCACGCGGTGCTGCTTGCGCGCGCGGCCTTCGTCGGCCAGCCACAGGCGAGGCTCCAGGGTCAGTGCGGACTCCGGGCAGGTCTTGACACACAGGCCACACTGCACGCAGTTCTTCTCGATGAAGCGCAGCTGCGGGGCGTTGGGGTTGTCGGCCAGTGCGGCCTCGGGGCAGGCGCCCACGCAGCTCAGGCACAGCGTGCAGGCCTGGGTGTCCACCTGCAGCGTCCCGTAGGGTGAACCGGCCGCTGGCAAGGCAATGCTCTGCGGCAGCGGCACCGGTGCACTGGCCATCAGGGCATCGATGGCCAACTCGAGCGTCGCGCGCTTGTCGGTCTGTGCACTGAGGCTGGCCGGCCGGGCCATGCCGGCCGCCGGCGGCACACGCAGCGCCTGGTCAAGGCTGGCCAGGTCGCGCGCGTCGCGCGCCTGCAACAGGTGAAAGTGCTGGCCGGTGAAGCCCAGCCCATGCAGGATGGCCTGCGCCACAGCCATCTGCTCGGCCAGCGCCGTGCGGTATTGGGGCGCTTCCTCGTCGCTGAGCAGCACCATCACCTGGCTGGCGCCCTGGGCGATGG
>JAJTDE010000016.1 GCA_021298085.1 Rubrivivax sp. | reverse complement strand
TGTCGCAGCTGGTGGCCAACCGCGACGTGCCCCGGCGCGGCGAGCAGGCCGTGCTGGACTCCGAACGCTTCAGCCTGCTTCGCACGCTGGAGTTCTTTGTCGGCTTCGGCGACGTCGAGCTCTGGGAAGTGGTGCACCGTGCCCACTGGGCCCGCTACGCCTATGGCGACGCTCTGTTCCGCAAGGGCCAGCAGGGCAATCGCTTCCACATCATTGCCCAGGGCAAGGTGGAGGTCTACCGCAATGGCCAGCGGGTGGCCAAGATGGGCGCCGGCACCTCGGTGGGCGAGATGGCCTACCTGGCACCCAACCCCGAACTGCGCACCCACAGCGCCGACGTGCTGGTGTCCTCACCGGCCACCACCGTCTCGTTTACCCCTGAAAGCCTGATGCAGCTGAGCCTGGGCACCCGCTCGCAGTTCGACGCGGCCTTCATCCGGGTGCTGGTGCGCCGCCTGCACGCGGCGCAGGAAGCGCTGATCGAACGCCGCCTGGCCGACCGGCTGGGCGCACAGGCCGCCGCCGCACCCCCCCGCTGACGGGCGTACACGACGGGAGGGCTTTAGGGTTGCCCAGCGGGAGGCTGGGTCGGCCGGGGCCCTAAACTGCCGCCTCCCCAACCCCGGGAGCGTAAGGATCATGGCCGCTTACCTCGTGCGGCGCTTGTGGCAAATGGTGCCGACTTTGCTCGGCGTCGTGCTGCTCGTGTTTTTTCTCTTCAAGTTCTTTGGTGGCGACCCCGCCGAAATCCTCGGTGGCCTGAACGCCACACCGGAACAGATCAAGGCCATCCGCCAGCAGCTGGGCCTGGACGAGCCTGTCTGGGTGCAGCTGGGCATCTACCTGCAAAGCATCGTCACCTTCGACTGGGGCAAGAGCTGGGCCACCAATGAACAGGTGAGCAACCTGTTTGCGACGCGCCTGCCGGCCACCCTGACGGTGATGCTGCCGATCCTGATCGTCGAGACGCTGATCGCCGTGCCGATTGCCATGTGGGTGGCCTACCGCCGGGGCTCCGTGGCCGACCGCAGCATCATGGTCATCAGCACCGTGGCCCTGTCGATCAGCTTCCTGGTCTACATCATCGTGGGCCAGTACGTGTTTGGCTTCCAGCTGGGCTGGTTCCCGGTGCAGGGCTGGAGCGACAGCGTCTGGACCAACCTGGTCACCTACGTGCCGCTGCCCCTGATGCTGGCGGTGATGGTGGCGCTGGCACCCTACACGCGCCTCTACCGCACCTTCTTCCTGGACGAGCTGGGCCACGACTACGTGCGCACCGCGCGGGCCAAGGGCCTGGGTGAAGGGCAGGTGCTGTTCAAGCATGTGCTGCGCAACGCGATGATCCCCATCCTCACCAACATCGGTCTGGCCCTGCCCGGCGTGTTTGTGGGCTCCTTCCTGATCGAGGTCTTCTTCTCGATCCCGGGCCTGGGCCGCGAGGTGCTGCTGGCCGTCAACCGCAGCGACTACCCGGTGATCCAGGCCGTGGCGGTGTACCTGGCCATGCTGACGATGATCATCAACCTGACCGTTGACCTGCTGTTCAAGCTGGTGGACCCGCGGGTGCAACTCAAATGAACACCGCTGTTGCAAACACATTGGCCGCCGGCACGGCGGTGGAACGTTCCGAGGGCGTCTGGGCTGCGGCCTGGCGCCGCTTCAAGAGCGACCGTGTCGGCATGGCCTCGGCCCTGGTGGTGCTGGCCTTCCTGGTGCTGATCATCCTGTCGGCCAGCGGCCTGGTGGCCAAGCACTGGCAGCAGGAAGTGGGCGTGGCCAATGCGCCACCCACGTTCCTGGGGCCCCGTCCGCCAGAGGCCATCGGCGCCATCGAGGTACCCAAGGGCCCGAACGTCGATCTCTCCGCGATCGACCCGCTGGCCCCGAAGTACAAGGAATGGGAAGAACGCGCCGCGCAGTTCAAGACCACCGAGACCGTCAAGGCCGAGACCCTGCCGCTGGGCGGTGACCGCCTGGGCCGCGATGTGCTCGACAAGGCCATCAAGGGCACCGAGATCTCGGTGTTCGTGGGCATCTTTGCCGCCGTCATCGCCACCGTCATCGGCACGCTGCTGGGCGCCTTTGCCGGCTTCTTCGGCGGCAAGATCGGCGACTTCATCGAGTGGGTCTACAACGTCTTCGAGGCCATTCCCGGCATCCTGCTGATCTTCGCCTTTGCCGCCATCTTTCCGCGGGGCATCGTGGCGGTGGCGCTGATCCTGGCCTTCACCGGCTGGACGGGCCTGTACCGGCAGGTGCGCGCCGAGTTCATGAAACACGGCGGCCGTGAATACGTGCGCTCGGCCGAGGCCATCGGCGCCAGCCCCTGGAGCCGGATGTTCAAGCACATCCTGCCCAACATCAGCCACGTGATCCTGGTGCGCATGAGCCTGCTGGTGGTGGGTTTCATCAAGAGCGAGGTGATCCTGTCCTACCTGGGGCTGGGCGTCGGTGTCGAGGACGTTTCCTGGGGCACCATGCTGGCCGAAGCCCAGAGCGAACTGATCCTGGGCTACTGGTGGCAGCTGGGTGCGGCCACCCTGTTCATGGCTGTCTTCGTGACCGCGTTCTCGCTGCTGGCCGATGCCGTGCGCGACGCGCTGGACCCCAAGCTGCGCGGCCTGGATTGAGCGGCGTCTTTCAAAGGTTTGATCATGTTGCTGAGCATCCAGGATCTGCAGGTGGCCTTCCGCATGGGCAAGGTCGATGGCGTGGCGCAGCGTGCCGACGCCGTCAAGTCGGTCAGCTTCGACATCCCCGAGAACAGCATCGTCGCGCTGGTGGGCGAATCGGGTTCGGGCAAGAGCGTCACGGCCATGTCCATCCTCAACCTGCTGCCGGACAACGCCGAGCGCACGGGGCGGGTGCTGTGGCAGGGGAGTGACCTGTTGAAGGCCTCGCTGCCCGAGCTGCAGGCGCTGCGCGGGCGCGAGATCGCCTGTGTCTTCCAGGACCCGATGCAGTCGCTCAACCCGGTCTTCACGGTGGGCCAGCAGCTGGCTGAACCGCTGGTCAAGCACCTGGGGATGGGCCAGGCGGCGGCGCTCAAGCGGGCCGAGGAGCTGCTGGGCGAGGTGGGCATCCCTGACCCGGCGCGCCGCATGAAGTCCTACCCGCACGAGATGTCGGGTGGCCAGCAGCAGCGCGTGATGATCGCGATGGCGCTGTCCTGCGAACCCAAGCTGCTGATCGCCGACGAACCCACCACCGCGCTGGACGTCACCATCCAGCGCCAGATCCTCGAACTGGTCGGCAAGCTCAAGACCGAACGGCGCATGAGCGTGCTGTTCATCAGCCACGACCTGGGCGTGGTCGGTGAGATTGCCGACCACGTCGTGGTGATGCGCCACGGCCAGATCCGCGAGCAAGGCCCGGTGGCCCAGATCTTCAGCAACCCCCAGGACAGCTACACCAAGGCCCTGCTGGCCTGCCGCCCGAGCCTGGAAGGCAACCCGGCGCGGCTGACCGTCATCGACGACCACATCGCCGCGCAGTCCGGCACCACCGTGTACACGGCCGCCGCCAAACCCAAGGACCCGTCGGCACCGGTGGTGCTGTCGGTCAAGGCACTGGCCAAGAGCTTCTTCATCCGCGAAGGGCTGTTTGGCAAGCGCGAGTTCAAGGCGGTGCAAAACGTCAACTTCCAGCTGCGCAAGGGGCACACGCTGGGTGTGGTCGGTGAATCGGGCTCGGGCAAGACCACCATGGGCCTGACGCTGCTGCGCCTGCACGAGCCCACCGGCGGCGAGGTGCTGTTCGACGGCAAGAACCTGCTCAAGCTCAGCGCGGCCGAACGCCAGCTGATGCGCCGTCGCATCCAGATCGTCTTCCAGAACCCCTATGCCAGCCTGAACCCACGCTTCACCATCGGCCAGACCCTGATCGAGCCGATGGAGATCCACGGTATCGGCAGCAACACCACCGAGCGTGAACAGCGGGCGCGCACCTTGCTGGGCAAGGTCGGGCTCACTGACAAGGCCTTTGGCAAGTACCCGCACGAGTTTTCCGGTGGCCAGCGACAGCGCATCGCCATCGCGCGCTGCCTGACGCTGAACCCCGAGGTGCTGGTGCTCGACGAAGCCGTCTCAGCGCTCGACGTCTCGGTACAGGCGCAGGTGCTGAACCTGCTGAAGGACCTGCAGGACGAACTGGGTCTTGCCTACATCTTCATCAGCCACGACCTGGCCGTGGTGCGCTTCATCAGCGACGAGGTGCTGGTGATGAAGGACGGGCAGGTGGTGGAGCAGGCCAGCGCCACCGAGATCCTGGCCAACCCGCAGCAGGAGTACACCCGGCGCCTGCTCGGCGCCATCCCACGTGGCTGGCGCCCCGCGGGTGCCCAGGCCTGAGACCGGCTGCCAGCCCGCGCCGGCATCCGCTGCGCCCCACCGGCGCCCGCAGCAACATGCGCGCAACATGGGCCGACGATGCTGTTGGCCTGGCGGGCTGCCTGGCAGCCCATGCACCCCTTCGACCGGTCCTCTGCCATGAACCACCCGCACGCTGGCCAGCAGGCACCCTGTGCCCGCACGCCCATCCTCATCGGTCTGCTGCTGTGGGTGTCGGCCGCCGCGTGGGCGCAGCGCCCTGAGCCGACGCCGGCCAACGGCCCCCCGGCCACACCCGCCGCCACACCGGCAGCGGCCTCCGGCACCACCCCTGCGCCGACAGCCACGCCCACGCCAACACCGGCCCCCTTGGCCGCACCCGGCCAGCGCATCGAGATCACCGGTGGCCGCGGCAGCGACGACGAACAGCGACGCCGCTCGACGGCGGCCAAGATCGTCATCGGCCGGGAGGAGATCGAGAAGTTCGGTGACGCGACCGTGGGCGAGGTACTGCGCCGGCTGCCGGGTGTCACCACCCCCGGCGCACCGGGCCGAGGCGGCCCGCCGCGCATGCGCGGCCTGGGCGGTGGTTTCACCCAGCTGCTGATCGACGGCCAGCGCGTGCCGCCCGGGTTCTCGCTGGAGTCGCTGACGCCGGAGCAGATCGAACGCATCGAGATCCTGCGCGCGCCCACCGCCGAAACCGGCGCCCGTGCCATCGCCGGCACCATCAACATCATCACCCGCGAAGGCTTCCGGCGCCGCCTGAACGACCTGCGCATCGGCGTCTCGGTGGAAGACGGGCAGGTGACACCCGGCCTGTTCTGGACCCACAACAACAGCCGCGACGCGCTGACCTACAACCTCAGCGCCGGCCTCTTCAGGCCCTCCCGGGAAAACCGCAGCAGCACCGAGACCTCGGTGCTCGACAGCAGCGGCGCCGAGCGCGAGCGACTGAGCGAAACCGCCGCCTCCCAGGAGCGCCGCCAGGGCCTCAACCTCACGGGCCGTCTGCAGTGGCGCCTGAACGAACAGGGCGATTCATTGCTGCTGATGCCCAGCGTGTTCCACGGCGAGGGGCACACCCAGCGCCAGGCCAGCTTCAGCAGCAGCGCGACACCTGGCTGGGTGCGTACCCTGCCCGACGACAGCAGCAGCCGCAGCAACGGCAGCGGCCACAACACCTCGGCGCGCCTGAACCTGCACTGGCGGCAACGGCTCGGGCCGGGGCGACTGGAGCTGCAGGGCGGCGCCGGGCAGTTTGAATCGGTCAACCGCAGCGAACGGCAAAACCTGGGTGGCAGCCAGGGCCTGACCCAGGTGCTGGACAGCAGCAGCAGCCTCGAGCGCTCCGGCAGCCTGACGCTGAAATACACCACCGTGCTGGGCGGCGCTCCGGCCGCGAAGCCAGCACCCGGTGCCGGGGCGGGTGGCGGGCCCGCGCCAGGTGCCTCCAGCCCCGAACACAGCCTGGTCACCGGCCTCGAGCTGGAGGCGCTGAGCCGCAGCGAAGACCGCACGACCCTGCTCAATGGCCAGCCCCTGCTGGCCGACTTCGGCGAGCAGCTCAAGGCTTCGAGCCTGCGCGTGGCCGCCTATGTCCAGGACGAGTGGGCGCTCAACCGCCAGTGGGCCTTCCACGGCGGCCTGCGCTGGGAAGGCATCACCACCCGCGGCGAGGCGCAGGGCGGCCTGCGGCCGGAAAACAGCAGCAGCGTCACCACCCCACTCATGCACCTGCTGTGGAAGCCTGACCCGGCCAAGCGCGACCAGGTTCGCCTGAGCCTGACCCGCAGCTACCGCTCACCGGCCCTGGCTACGCTGATCGCGCGGCCCAGCATCAACACCCGCATCCCGCTGACACAGACCAACGGCCCCACGACGGCGGATTCGGCCGGCAACCCGGCCTTGAAGCCTGAACTGGCCACCGGGCTGGACCTGGCCTTTGAACGCTACCTGGAGGGCGGTGGCGTCCTCAGCGTCAACCTGTTTCACCGCAACATCCGCCAGCTGATGCGGCGGGTGGTCAGCCTCGAGACGGTCGACTGGTCACCGGTGCCGCGCTACGTGGCGCGCCAGCAGAACGTGGGGCAGGCGGTGACACAAGGCATCGAACTGGAAGCCAAGTTCAGGCTGGACCAGGCCTGGCCCGGGGCGAAGCCCGTCGAGCTTCGCAGCAACCTCAGCCTGTACCGCTCCCGGGTGGACGGCGTACCCGGCCCGGACAACCGGCTCGACAGCCAGGCAAAAGCCACCGCGAATGTGGGCGCGGACTATCGCTTCCGTGGAACCCCGCTGACTCTGGGCGGCAACGTCAACTGGGTGCCGGGCTACCGCACCCAGTTGTCGGACGCACAGTTCAGCACCACCGGGCGCAAGCGGGTTGTCGACGTCTACGGCCTGTGGACCTTCAACCCGACCGTGGCCTTGCGCCTGCTCGCCAGCAACCTGGGTCCGCTGGATTACCTGAGCGGCAGCGAGTTTGTCGAGGCGGGCCAGCGCACCGTCAGCCAGACGCTGCAGGACAGCCACACCAACTGGCAGCTGAGGCTGGAATTGAAGCTGTAGACCGCGGTGGCGGGGCGGTCGGCGGCGCTACAAGGCGGTACAGGCATTCCAGGGGAAATCCGCCAAGGGGGAAACGCCATTGGCACAGCGGCAGTGGCTCTGCACACTGGCCAGCCGGCGAACCCGCCGTCTGGCCCTCCAACCCCGAAGAACACCATGCGCCATCGCCGACATTTCTTGCTGACCAGTGCCGCGCTCTCCGCGGGCGCGTCCGTCCCCCTGCTGGCCAGGGCCCAGGGCGGCGCGGGCTGGCCGACTCGCACCGTCCGCATCGTCGTGCCCTTTGCGGCCGGAGGCACAACCGACATCATTGCGCGGGCCCTGGCCCCCGAACTGCAGAAAGCCTTCGGGCAGCCCTTTGTCATCGACAACAAGGCCGGTGCCGGCGGCAACCTGGGGGCCGCCGAGGTGGCCAAGGCGGCGCCCGATGGCTACACGCTGCTGATGGGCACAGTGGGCACGCATGCGATCAACGCCGCGCTGTACCCGAAGATGCCTTACGACCCGCTGAAGGACTTCACCCCCCTCACGCTGGCCGCCGGTGTGCCCAACGTGCTGGTGCTCAACCCGCTGAGCGCCCAACGCTACGGCATCCAATCGGTGCCTGATCTGGCGCGCGCGGCACGCGCCAACCCTGGCAAGCTGAACATGGCCAGCTCGGGCAACGGCACCTCCATCCACCTCGCGGGCGAGCTGTTCAAGACCATGACTGGCACCTTCATGGTCCACTTTCCCTACCGCGGCTCCGGACCGGCCCTGCTGGACCTCATCGCCGGCAACATGGACCTCATGTTCGACAACCTGCCCAGCGCCATGCCGCATATCAAGGCCGGCAAGCTCAAGGCGCTGGCCGTTACCAGCGCCATCCGCTCAGCCGCGCTGCCTGACCTGCCCACGGTCGCGGAAGCAGGCGGGCCTGCCATGCGCGACTTCGAAGCCAGCTCGTGGTTTGGGCTGCTGGCCCCCGCAGGCATCGCGGCAGAAACAGCCACCCGCCTGCAACAGGAAACCAGCAAGGCCCTTCAGCAGCCCGTCATCAAGGAGCGCCTGCTGGCGCTGGGGGCCAACCCCAGCGGCTTGAGCGGGGTCGATTTCATGCGTTACATCGAGGCCGAAACCACCAAGTGGGCCCGCGTGGTGAAAGCGTCTGGCGCGAAGGTCGATTGAGTTCGTCAGCGAATCGCCCCTGGTTTTCCCGATGTGGCTGGTGTTTTCCGAGCATATCGCCGGTTCTTCGGGTGACAAAACAACACTGATGCTGCTGATGTTGACACACGCCTTTCTTGGTAAGCACATAATCCCGAGTTCGTGGTTGGATGCCGCAGCTGTAGCTCTTGGTTTACGCCGTTTTCAGCGGGATGAGGCTGGGTTGAAGCTCCACATGTTGGTGAGAGGGCCGTTGAGGGCCATTGAAAGTTGAGGGCTTCCCCGTGGGAAACAAACTGTATGTCGGTAATCTCGCGTACTCCGTGCGCGACGAATCTTTGCAACAAGCTTTTGGACAATTCGGTACGGTCACGTCGGCCAAAGTCATGATGGACCGGGAAACCGGCCGCTCGAAGGGTTTTGGTTTTGTGGAAATGGCCAGCGACGCTGAAGCGCAAGCGGCCATCAATGGCATGAATGGCCAGGCCCTCGAAGGCCGTGCCATCGTGGTCAATGTGGCCCGTCCGCGCGAAGAGCGCCCGGGTGGCTTTGGCGGCGGCGGCGGTGGCGGCAGCCGCGGTGGTTATGGCGGTGGCGGCGGAAGCGGCGGCGGCTATGGCGGCGGCGGTGGTGGTGGTTACGGCGGCGGCAGCGGCGGCGGTGGTGGGCGCAGCCCCTACGGCGGCGGCGGCGGTGGTGGCCGTGGTGGCTACGGCGGCGGCGGAAGCAGCGGCGGTGGTGGTGGTGGCGGCTACGGTGGCGGCGGTGGCGGCGGTGGCCGTGGCGGCTACGGTGGTGGCGGCGGCAGCGGTCGCGGTGGCTACGGTGGTGGTGACGGCGGTAGCCGTGGCGGCCGCGGTGGTTACGGCGGCGGTGGCGACGGCTACTGAGCCCTGTCCAGGCAGCCGATGGGGCTTCACCTGATGAGCCCCCCGGCCAGTACCTGACACCGACGCATCATTGCGTCTGATCACACAAAGCCCGCTTGCCCTGTGCAGCGGGCTTTTTGCATGGGCGCGCCGTGGTGTGATGCTGGCGCGGGCGCTTCCAGGCAGCCGGCGGCCGCCTGGGCTTCAGGTGCCTCGCCGAGGCTTGCGGCCACGGCCAGCGAACAGCCGGTCAAACAGCCCGTTGGGCAACAGGCGCAACAGTCGGGCCACCCAGGCCATCTGCCAGGGGATCACGCGGTAGCTGTCGCCCCGCTCGATCGCGGACAGCGCCTGATGCGCAAATTGCTCCGCCGGCATCAGGAAGGGCATGGGGTACGGGTTACCCGCCGTTAATGGTGTCTCGATGTAGCCCGGCAGGAGCGTCACCACCCGGACCCCGGTGGCACGGCATTCACCGCGCAGGCTCTCGCAGTACGCCACCACGGCAGCCTTGCTGGCGCAGTAGGCGCCATGGCCTGGCAGGCCCCGGATGGCGGCCACCGACGCAATGCCCACCAAGGTGCCACTGCCCCGCGCCTGCATGTCGGCCAGGAAGGCGTGAAAGGTGGTCGCCATGCCCAGGTTGTTCAACAAGAACGTGTCCTGCATCACCTGCAGGTCTTCACGTTCGCGGGTATCCATGCCCACACTGATGCCTGCGTTGGCAATCACGGTGTCGGGCAGGCCCCACTCGTCACGGCAACGCTGCGCTGCGTCCAGGAAGCCGGCGCTGTCGGTCACATCTGCCGCGTAGGCACGGGCACGGTCGCTGCCAACACCCTGCTGCGCGATCCACTGCTGCAGGGCGTCCAGCCGGCGGGCCACCAGCGCCACACGCCAACCCCGGCGCAGGCACTGCAAGGCCAGCGCTTGCCCGATGCCACTGGAAGCGCCAGTGATGAAGACCAGGCAGCCAGTGCCCGTCGAGGCCGAGTGTCTCGGGACTGGATTGGATGCCGTAGGGTGGGTGGGTGGTGTGCTGGTCGGGGTCACGGCGGGTCCTCTCGCGCCGATCGCGGCTGCAACACCGAACGTACGGGCGGTTTGAGCTCCAGCGCCCGCGAATCGAGGTTCCAGTTGAGCCCAGCAGCCAGGGTGCGGCTGTCGCCGATGCGGACCCTGACGGGCCGGTCGGTCGACAAGGTGGCGTCGGCCGACCGATACAGCAGAAACTCGCTGTCGACCTGCACATCCTGGCCGTCACGTGTCTTGCCCTGGACCACTGCGCCGCCGAGCAGGCGCACTTCGCTGGCCTTGTTGTTGGCCACCGCCTGTCGCGCCGTGGCTGCGGTGGTGCCGCCACTGGGCAGTTCGGCCTGGAGGCGAACTTCCTCGATGTCGATGCGGTCGTTCTCGGGAAAGTGGCGCATCTGGCGGCCTTCCAGCGACAGCACTCGTCGACCATCCTTGGCATAACGCTCCAGCGTGAAGCCACGCATGGTGTAGTCAGGCACACCTGAGGGCAGTGGCACAGCGGCGGCCTTGGGCGCTGGCGGCACCTGCTTGACCAACCACCAGGTGGCCAGGGCCAACACCACCATCAGCAGCAGCGGCAGGTAGGCCGCCAACGTGTCCCGCAGGCGGTCAACCAGCCGCGGGCGCAGACGCCTCGCCGGGCCTGCCGCGGGTGCCGAGGCATCGTCCGCGCCCAACCTGATCGAAATCTCCGGGAGATCGGGCAGGTTGACTTCAAGGCCGCCGGGGGTCATGGGGTGGGTGCGGTGGGTGGGGTGGAGGCAGCCGCTGGGCCGCCGCTCAGCGGCTGTCCAGCGTCTGGCGCTGGTCCTGGAGTGACGCAGCCATCCTGGCATGGTAGTGACCACTTGCCATCAGCAGAATATCGGAAAACTCTCGGCCGGCGCCGGCGCCGCCCGCTGCAGCGGTGACATGGTGAACGCGCGAGATCACCTCCGCATGCGCGTTGGGTGGCGCGCAGGCAAAACCCGCGCGGGTAAGCAGCGGCAAGTCTGGCCAGTCATCACCGATGGCCGCCACCTCGGCCCAGGCAACGCCTTTGGCGTCCAGCCAAGCCTGTGCCACCTGCAGCTTGTCGGCGACGCCGTAGTGGCACTCGCGCACACCGAGATCGGCCATGCGGCGCCGGACCGCGGGCGAGTCACGGCCGGTGATCACCACGGGCTCGATGCCGGCCATGGCCAGCAACTTCAGCCCGTGGCCATCGAGCACATGAAAGGCCTTGAAGTCTTCACCCTGTTCGCTGATGAACAGCCGGCCATCGGTGAGCACCCCGTCCACATCGAAGAAGGCCGCCCGCATGCCAGGCCCCAGCCCCTGCGCCTGGAGCAGCAGCTCGGGTGAAAACCGGCGCGCGGAGGGTGCCATCAGATCACCTTGGCCCGCATCAGGTCGTTGGTGTTGAGCGCACCCACCAGCACGCCCTGCGCATCCACGACCAGGATGCCGGTGATGCGGTACTGTTCCATCAGCCCGGCGGCTTCCACAGCCAGGGCATCGGGGCTGACCACCTTGGGATGCCGGTTCATCACGGCGTCGGCTGTCTTGTCCAGCAGGGGTGTGCCCCGTTCGATCAGCCGGCGCAAGTCACCGTCGGTGAAGATACCCAGTACCTGGCCCGTGGCGTCGACGACCGCCGAAAAGCCAAACCGCGCGCGCGTCATCTCGCGCAGCAGTTCGGTGAAGGGTGCACCGGGCAAGACCCGCGGGACGGCGTCACCCTGGCTCATCAGGTCGCGCACATGCATCAGCAACTTGCGGCCCAGGCTGCCCCCGGGGTGGGAGCGCGCAAAGTCGGCTTCCACAAAGCCCCGGGCATCGAGCAGGGCCACCGCCAGCGCGTCACCCAGCGCCATCTGCGCGGTGGTGCTGGCCGTGGGCGCAAGGTTCAACGGGCAGGCTTCCTGGTCGACACCGCTGTCCAACACGATGTCAGCATGGCGGGCCAGGCTGGATTCGGGCCGCCCCGTCATCGCGATCACCGTGACACCCAGCCTGCGCACCGCCGGGAGGATGGCCGCCAGCTCGTCGCTTTCACCGCTGTTGGAAATGGCCAGCACCACATCACCCGGCGTGACCATGCCCAGGTCGCCGTGGCTGGCCTCGCCCGGGTGCAGGAAAAAGGCGGGTGTGCCAGTCGAGGCCAGCGTGGCCGCGATCTTGCGGCCAACATGACCGCTCTTGCCCATGCCGGTGACAACCGTGCGACCCCGGCAGCCCAGCATGGCCTGCACGGCCTGCGCAAAGCCATCACCCTGGCGCGCCTGCAGTCCGAGCAAGGCGCTGGCTTCGATGGCCAAGGTCTGGCGAGCCAAGGACAGGCAACGCTGCGTGTCGAAACGGCCCGCCTGGCCGGGAAGCACAGGGGCGGGGGTTGGGCTGGGGTGGTTCACGGTGGTGACACTCTGTGGTGCGCGGGCCATGGGGCCGCGCCCAGGGTGGGGCGGCGCATTAGCATCGGCATTCTAGGGACGCACCGTGGCCAGCACACTCGAACTTGTCTTGCTCTACCTCGTCGCCGCCGTGCTCGGCGTGGTGGTGTGCCGTTCGCTGAAGCTGCCGCCCATGCTGGGCTACCTGGTGGTGGGCGTGCTGATTGGGCCCAACGCGCTGGCGCTGGCCAAGGACAGCGCGGGTGTGCGCTACCTGGCCGAGTTTGGCGTGGTGTTCCTGATGTTTGTGCTGGGCCTGGAATTCAACCTGCCCAAGCTCAAGAGCATGCGCACGCTGGTGTTTGGCCTGGGCCTTTCCCAGGTCGGCCTGACGATGGCCGGCGCCATTGCCGGGCACTTCCTGCTGCTGTGGCTGTTTTCCTTCTCCACGCGGCCCTGGGAGCTGGATTGGCGCGGCGCCGTGGTGCTGGGAGGCGCCATCGCCATGTCCAGCACCGCCATCGTCGTCAAGTTGATGAGCGAGCGGCTGGAACTCGACAGCGAACACGGCAAGCGGGTGCTGGGCATCCTCCTGTTCCAGGATCTGGCCGTGGTGCCGTTGCTGGTGCTGATTCCGGCGCTGGGTGCCCCGCCGGAAGACATGCTCCCCACGCTCGGGCTGGCCCTGCTGAAGGCCACCGTGCTGCTGACCTTGCTGCTGGTGGGCGGGCAGAAGGTGATGCGCTGGTGGCTGACACTGGTCGCGCGACGCAAGAGCGACGAGCTCTTTGTGCTGAACCTGCTGCTGGTCACGCTGGGCCTGGCTTACCTCACGGAACACGCCGGCCTTTCGCTGGCACTGGGCGCGTTTGTGGCCGGCATGCTGGTGGCCGAGACCGAATACAAGCACCAGGTCGAAACTGACATCCGGCCCTTCCACGATGTGCTGCTGGGGCTGTTCTTCATCACCATCGGCATGAAGCTGGACTGGCGTCCGGTGATTGACGAGTGGATGCTGGTCTTGCTGCTGACACTCGGGCCGGTGCTGGCCAAGGCCGTGCTGGTGTCGGTGCTGGCGTACGCCTACCGGGCCACCCCTGGCGTGGCCATGCGCACAGGCCTGTACCTGGCGCAGGCAGGCGAATTTGGCTTTGTGCTGCTGACGCTCGGCGCTGAACACCAGCTGATCGCCCCACAGTGGTTGTCGCCGGTGCTGGCCAGCATGGTGTTGTCGATGCTGGCCACGCCCTTCCTCATCCTCTACAGCAACACCCTGGTCAACCGCTTCAGCGCCAGCGACTGGCTGCTGCAATCCGTGGCGCTGACCAGCATCGCCAAGAAGTCGATCGCCACCCAGGGCCACGTGATCATCTGCGGCTACGGCCGCAGCGGCCAGAACCTGGCACGGCTGCTCGACAAGGAAGGCATTCCCTACATGGCGCTCGACCTCGACCCCGACCGTGTTCGCATGGCCGCCGCCGCCGGCCAGAGCGTGGTGTTTGGCGACGCCGCGCGCATGCAGAGCCTGATGGCCGCCGGCCTGGCGCGCGCCGCCGCGGTGGTGGTGAGCTACCACGACACCCCATCGGCGCTGAAGGTGCTGCGGCATGTGCAGTCCCACGCCCCCAAGGTGCCGGTGGTGGTGCGCACCGTCGACGACACCGACCTGGACAAGCTGCGGGCTGCCGGCGCCACCGAGGTGGTGCCCGAGGCCATCGAGGGCAGCCTGATGCTGGCCGGCCACGCCCTGGCGCTGGTGGGTGTGCCGATGCAGCGGGTTATCCGCATCACGCGCGACGCGCGTGACAAGCGCTATGGCCTGTTGCGTGGCTACTTTCACGGTGCCGATGACGATGGCGTGGAAGAGCTGGACCAGGCTCGGCTGCAGAGCGTGACCTTGCCACTGGCCGGCCACGCGGTGGGCAAGCCACTGGCCAGCCTGGCGCTGCACGCCACGGGGGTGCAGGTGGTCTCGGTGCGCCGCGCGGGCGGCGCGGTGGTGGCGGCCGAGGACAGCCTGCGTCTGCAGGGCGGTGACACCCTGGTGCTCTCAGGGCTGCCCGAGGCCTTGCTGCTGGCCGAGGCCAAGCTGCTGGGCGATGGGTGAGGCCGGGGGCACCTCCTCAACCACTCACCAGCACACCAGCCCCGCCGACTGCCATTCCCGACCAACACCGAGCACCCAACCCCATGACACCCGCAGCAAGCCCGACAAGCCCCATGCACAGCGACGACACCGCCCTGATGGCCCAGCCCGCGGCCTACATCCGCGCCCACATCCGCACCGTGCCCGATTGGCCAGAACCCGGGGTGATGTTCAGGGACATCACGCCCCTGCTGTCAGACCCGCGTGTCTTCCGGGTGCTGATCGACCAGTTTGTGCACCGCTATTTCAGCCCCCGCCCCGACGCCATCGCCGGCCTGGATGCGCGGGGCTTCATCATCGGCTCGGTGCTGGCCTATGAGCTGGGCATCGGCTTTGTGCCGATCCGCAAGAAGGGCAAGCTGCCGTTCACGACGGTGGAGGAACGCTACGAGCTGGAGTACGGCAGCGCCACCGTCGAGATCCACACCGACGCCGTCAAGCCGGGTGACCGTGTGGTGCTGATCGACGACCTGATCGCCACGGGCGGCACGATGATGGCCGGGCGCCGGCTGCTGGAGCGCCTGGGCGCCCAGGTGGTGGAAGGCGCGTCCATCGTGGACCTGCCGGAACTCGGCGGCTCGCAGCGGCTGCGCGACAGCGGGCTGGCGCTGTTCACGCTGGTGTCCTTCGACGGGCATTGAACCCCAGCCCTGCTGGGGGCTGGTGGTCATTTGCCGATGCAGAAGCGCCCGAAGATCTCGCCCAGCACATCGTCGGCCGTCATCTGCCCGGTGATCGCGCCCAGCGCCTCATGGGCCAGCCGCAACTCCTCGGCCAGCAGCTCCAGCGCGGGTGAGGGCGCCTGCAGGTGCTGCGCGGCAGCGTCCAGATGGGTGTCGGTCGCCTGCAGGGCCTGCACATGGCGGGCCCGGGCCAGAAAGCTGCCCTCGGGCAGCACCTGCCAGCCGGCGTGCTGCAGCAGGGCTTGTCGCAGCGCGGCCAGGCCTTCACCCGCGCGGGCTGAGACACACAGGGCGTCGGCAGGCAAGGGCTTGTGCAAGGCCTGCACGTTCACCGCATCGGCCTTGTTGAAGACGTGCAAGCAGCGCGCGCCGGCCAGGCGCTCGCCGATGCGTGCGTCGTCCCGCTGGTATTGCGCGTCGTCCCAGCGGGTCAGGTCGTGCAGCCACAGCACCACATCAGCCTCGCCCAGGCTCTGCCAGCTGCGGGCGATGCCGATGCGTTCCACCTCGTCGCTGGCCTGGTCGTCGTCGCGCAGGCCGGCGGTGTCAACCACATGGATGGGCACACCGTCGATCTGGATCGATTCACGCACGCGGTCGCGCGTGGTGCCGGGAATGGGCGTGACGATGGCCAGTTCAGCGCCGGCCAGGGCGTTCAGCAGCGAACTCTTGCCAACGTTGGGTTGCCCGGCAATCACCACCTGCAGGCCATCGCGCAGCAAGGCACCCTGGCGCGCCGCCAGCAGCACCGCCTGCACACGCTGCTGGCAACGCTGCAGCTGAGCCTGGGCGTCAGAGGCACGCAGGAAATCGATGTCCTCTTCGGGGAAATCCAGCGTCGCTTCCACCAGCATGCGCAGCCTCAAGACCTGCTCACCCAGCTGGTCGATCTGCGCCGAGAACGCACCCGCCAGCGAGCGGCTCGCCGAGCGTGCCGCGGCTTCGGTGCTGGCGTCGATGAGGTCGGCGACGGCCTCGGCCTGCGCCAGGTCAAGCTTGTGGTTGAGGTAGGCGCGTTCTGTGAACTCACCAGGCTGCGCCAGGCGCGCGCCAGGCAGGGCCGCCAGGCAGCGCGCCAGGAGCAGCTGCAGCACCACCGGGCCGCCATGGGCCTGAAGCTCGAGCACCTCTTCGCCGGTGTAGGAGTGGGGTGCGGGAAAGTGAAGCGCCAGGCCCTGGTCGATCACCGAACCATCGGCGTCGTAGAAGGGCCCGTGGTGGGCGTGCCGGGCACGCAGTGGGCGGCGCAGCACGGCGGCGATCAGCGGTTGCAGCGACGGACCGCTGGCCCGCACGATGCCCACGGCCCCGCGGCCGGGGGCGGTGGTGATGGCGAGGATCGGGTCATCGCGCCGGCTGAAGGCACTGGCGCTCATGGAAGGCCCCACGCCGACTCGGCGCACTGGGTGGCGGCCATCACGGTGGCCACTGCATCGCGAGACATCAGCCTGGCCATGCACGGGAAGATGGCGCGGGTGGAGGGGCAGCCCCTGTTAGGGAACTGCCCTTCTCCTGAGCCGGTCGTCTTCACCGGGTCACCCGCATGGCGCTATCGTCGGTAAGGTGTGCACACCGATCAATCCCCAGGTGCACAAGCACCAACCCTCGTGTGAGTGATGTCACGCGCCTGGCCGCTGTGGCAGGCGCCGTGGCGTCACTTCAGAACACCCAGCTGCTTGTTGATGAACCACTGCTGGGCGATGGACAAGATGTTGTTGGTCAACCAGTACAGCACCAGGCCAGCCGGGAAGAAGAAGAACATGAAGCTGAAGGCCAGCGGCATGAACCACATCAGCTTGGCCTGCATCGGGTCAGGCGGTGTCGGGTTCAGCCAGGTCTGCAGCAACGTCGAGGCCGTCATCAGCACCGGCAGGATGAAAAACGGGTCGGCCTGGGAAAGGTCGGTGATCCAGCCGATCCATGGGGCCTGGCGCATTTCCACACTGGACAGCAACACCCAGTACAGCGCAATGAAAAACGGCATCTGTACGAGGATGGGCAGGCAGCCGCCCAGCGGGTTGACCTTCTCCTCGCGGTAGATGCGCATCATTTCCTGCTGCATCTGCTGGGGCTTGTCCTTGTAGCGTTCGCGCAGCTCCATCACCCGCGGGTTGATGGCCTTCATCTTGGCCATGCTTCGGTAAGCGCTGGCATTGAGCCAATAGAAACCGGCTTTGAGCAACACCACCAAGGCCACGATGGCCCAACCCCAGTTGCCGATCATGGTGTACAACTTGTCGAGCAGCCAGAACAACGGCTTGGCCAACATCGTGAACCAGCCATAGTCCTTGACGAGCTCCAGGCCTGGTGCCAGGGCAGCCAGCTTGTTTTCTTCCTGCGGACCGGCAAAGAGCTTGGCATCCAGCGACTTGCGCTGCCCGGCGGCCACTTCGCCCAGGGGCTTGACCATCGCCACCGAGAAGCGGTTATCGCCGGTCTTGGCGGTGCGGAATTCGCGCGGTGAGGTGTCGGTGATCAGCCAGGCCGAGGCAAAGTAGTGCTGGACCATCGCAATCCAGCCGTCGCTGGCGGCCTTCTCGTGGCTGGTCTTGTTTTTCTCGATGTCCTTGAAGTCGACCTTCTGGAACTTCGCGGCGTCGGTGTAGATGGCCGGGCCGGTGAAGGTGAAGTAGAACTTGGATTCACCTTCCGGCGGGTTGCCGTCACGCTCGAGCTGCAGATAGAGCGACGGGTTGACGGCGCTGGCGCCGTCGTTGATGAGTTCGTGCTTCACATCAATGACGTAGTCACCGCGCTTGAAGGTGTAGGTCTTGAGTACACGCCGGCCCTCCACGGTCTCGCTCTCCAGCTGCAGCTGGATCTGGCTGGCGCCATCGGCCAGCGTTCGTTCGCTGCTCAGCACCTTCATGGGTGTCAGGTGGTTGGGAAGCTGTTCGCCCGCCACCGCACTGACAAACCCGGTCTGCGCCTGGTAGAGCCGCTTGCTGCTCTGGTCAAACAGCAGCACGTTGTTCTTCGGGTTGTTGGAATCGCGGTGCTTGACCAATTCCAGCCGAATGATCTGGCCGCCCAGCGTGTCCACGGTGGCCTTGACCACGTCGGTGCTGATGACCACTTTCTCGCTGGTGCTGGCCGGTGCGGCCGCTGCCGCAGGGGTTGGGCCCGGCGTGGCGACCGCGCCTCCAGGCAAAGCCGCCGCCGCCGGCACCGCGGCGGCGCTGCCGGCAGCAGCGCCTGAGGCCCCTGGCGCGCCGGTCGCTGGGGCCTGCGCCGCGGGCCGTGGTCCACCAAACAGCGAGGGCTGGTTGGTGTGCTTGAGCCATGCGTCCCACAGCAGGACAAGCGACATCGTGAAAACCACCCACAGCAGGGTGCGGCGCATATCGGTCATGACAGTGGCTTGATCGTTGGAGAGTGGGTGGAAGACGGAACCACCCTGCCTGGACCGGCCGGCAGCGGCTTCGGTTCCAGCGCCATGGTGGGTGTATAGGGTGTATGGGGTGTGAGGTGCGAGCTGGTGCTGGCCTGCATCGCCCGGTTGACCATGTACGGCTCATCGGTGGTGTTGCTGGCCACTGGTCGCAGACCAAGGTAGCTGAACAGCCTTGGCGCCTCACGCGGCACGGCGTCACAGCCACCGTCACACCAGGGATGACAACGCATCAAGCGCCAAGTGCTCAGGCTCGCGCCCACCACCGCACCATGCTGGCGCAGCGCATCCAGCGCGTACTGTGAACAGCTCGGCTCAAAGCGGCAGGCATTGCCCAGCCAGGGCTTCAGCGTCCAGCGGTACACCAGTACCAGTGCCAGCAGACTGCGCTGGGGCAGCTGCTTGAACAGGCGCCAGGCCTTGCGCAGGCGCTGGCCGGTGCTGGCGGAACCCATGGCATGACGCCTCATGGCCGGGCCCGGCAGGCCACCCGGCGCAACAGGGCAAGCAGTTCTTCTCGAACCCTCACGTTCAGGGCGTCAGAGGCCGCTGACGGGAACTCCTGCGCGGTGAAAGGACGGTTCAGCCGCATGACGTAGGCGCCTGCCGGAAACAAGCCCTCCGCCTCGGCCACGACATGTACCGAGGTCGCGCGGATCTGGCGCTTGATGAGGTTGCGGGTGACAGAACGCCGCGCATGGCGCTTGGGCACAACACAGGCAAACCACGCTGTCTGCGAAAAGTTATCCACAGGCTCTGTCCGTTTTTGAGGAAGACTTGTGGATAACTCATCATGAGTGACCCGCTTCTTGCCCAGCACCACCGCCGAAAACCCCTGATTCAGTGCATGCAGGGCGAAGTGAGCACTCCGCTGAACCACCGGTGCGCGCAGCACTTGGCTGATGGCGGTAGACGCTCGCAAAGGGCGTACGTGGCCAGACATGGGGAGCATCGGCCAGACTGCCGGGCGAGGGCGCGGCCGATGGGCACGCCCAACGCACAGCAAGTTGGTGTCAGACCTGGCTGAGTTTCTTGCGGCCCTTGGCGCGGCGCGCGTTGATGACGGCGCGGCCGCCGCGCGTCTTCATGCGCACCAGGAAACCGTGCGTACGGGCACGGCGGGTCTTGGATGGTTGATAGGTGCGCTTCATGGCCATGGTGTTGCTCGCTTATAGGTAAATTCGGCGAAATTTCACAGAGAAACCCGGGATGATCGAGCGCAGGTGACTGGGTTGTGCCGGCAGCAGCCGAGTGGCCGGGCGCAGACAGTTGCGCACACGTCACACCCGCTGCAGCAAAGGGCAGGCCGGTGTGCAAGCATGTGTCACATTCCGTACCAAACTTGACAGCGTGCGTGGCTCTCACGCGCCTCAAGCTTCCCCCCAACGCCGCCCGGGCAGCTTATCCGATGGCTTCCCAAGCCGCCAATGCTCGACCAGCGCGCCCCTGTTTGACCCGCCAGATTCAGAAAAACCGGCGATCATAACAAAGACGGGGCAGCGGCCCAAGTGGTCAGCCCCTCAATGGGCTGGTCCGGGCTGTCGGCCGAACCTGGCTGAAAGCTTGACGACGCGCCGAGACAACTGTGGATAACCCGGTGCCACCTGACCTGCCCGGCGTTAAACTCGCGCCCCTTCCAAGCAAGTTTTCCACAGCGAAAGCCTCCCCTGATGAGTGCCGATCTCTGGTCGCGTAGCTGCGAGCGCCTGGCCGCTGAGCTGCCCGAACAGCAATTCAATACCTGGATACGCCCACTGGCGCCGCCTGACATCCAGGAGGCGTCGCCGGCGGGTTCAGCGTCGCTGCTGGTGCACCTGAATGCCCCCAACCGGTTCAAGCTGGACTGGATCCGATCCCAATATGCCGGACGCATCGAAAGCATCCTGGCTGAACTGGCCGGCATGCCGGTACGGCTGACACTGGCCCTGACACCCCGCGATCACGCTGCCAGGCCAGCGGCCCGCCTGCCAGTCCAGGCGCTGGCGCAGCGCCTACCCAGCACGGCTGTCCCTTTGCCATCCGGGCTGGCTCGACAGGCGGCCCCGGGTGATGAACCCTTGCTGGACGACGCTGAGCTGCTGGTGGCCGTCGACAACCCACACGCCACCGCATCGGCAGGTTCCAGCGTGGCGGCGGGGACGGCCTTCCAGGTGCCTGCCCGGCCCGCAGCGGCGCCCACCAACCACTCGGCCTCCTTGCACCTGGCACCTGCGTCCACGGTGCACAAGCTGAACAGCAGCCTCACGTTCGACACCCTGGTGGCCGGACGCGCCAACCAGATGGCACGCACTGCCGCACTGCACGTGGCCGGTGCACCCGGCGCCATGTACAACCCGCTGTTCATCTACGGCGGTGTCGGGCTGGGCAAGACCCACCTGGTGCACGCCGTCGGCAACGCGCTGCTGAAAGATCGCCCGGGCGCCCGAGTGCTTTACCTGCACGCCGAGCAGTTCATCAGCGATGTCGTCAAGAACTACCAGCGCAAGACCTTCGACGAACTGAAGGCCAAGTACCACGGGCTTGACCTGCTGCTGATCGACGACGTGCAGTTCTTTGCCGGCAAGGAACGCACGCAGGAAGAGTTCTTCAACGCCTTCGAGGCACTGCTGGCCAAGCGCGCGCACATCATCATGACCAGCGACACCTACCCCAAGGGGCTGGTGGACATCGACGAGCGGCTGACATCGCGCTTCGACTCCGGCCTGACGGTGGCCATCGAGCCACCCGAGCTGGAAATGCGTGTGGCCATCCTGATCCGCAAGGCGCTGGCCGAAGGCGCCGATCTGCCCGAGGACGTGGCCTTCTTCGTGGCCAAGAACGTGCGGGCCAACGTGCGTGAGCTTGAAGGCGCCCTGCGCAAGGTCATTGCCTACGCGCGCTTCAGCCAGAAGGACATCAACATCGTGCTGGCGCGCGAGGCGCTGCGCGACCTGCTGTCCATCCAGAACCGCCAGATCTCGGTGGAGAACATTCAGAAGACGGTGGCCGACTTCTACAAGATCAAGGTCGCTGACATGTACAGCAAAAAGCGGCCGGCCAGCATCGCGCACCCGCGCCAGATCGCGATGTACCTGGCCAAGGAATTGACCAAGCGCAGCCTGCCCGAGATCGGCGAGCTGTTTGGGGGCCGTGACCACACGACGGTGCTGCATGCAGTGCGCAAGGTCGGCTCTGACCGCAGCAAGAATGCCGAGCTGAACCAGCAATTGCACGTGCTCGAACAGACCCTCAAGGGTTGACCGTGGCGCGATCAGGCCCGCCAGCGGGCTGACAACCGCCCAGGACAAGCCTGTGGACAGTTCGCGCACAAGCCGGGTGATATCCACAACAGGGCCGATTTCACCCTGCTTCTCCACATTTCGGCCCAGACAGATCCGGTTACGGCCCACAGGGTTGTTGTGTGCCTAAACCCTTGAACAAACAGGCGAAAATAGGCTTGTTCACAGCTTGGCTGCCGAACCACTACTCACCACCATCCTTTAAAGATCTACACACATGATTGTTCTGAAGGCAGCGCAGGAACACGTGCTCTCGGCCCTGCAGTCAGTGGCCGGCATCGTGGAGCGTCGGCACACGCTGCCCATCATGGCCAACGTGATGCTCCGCAAGAACGGCGCCCAGATCGAGCTGACCACGAGCGACCTGGAGATCCAGGTGCGCACCACAACCGAGCTGGGTGGCGACGCCGGTGCGTTCAGCACCACGGTGGGCGCCCGAAAGCTGATCGACATCCTGCGCGCCTTGCCGGCGCAGCAAACGGTCACGCTGTCCTCGGCCAACAGCAAGCTCACGCTGCAGGCGGGCAAGAGCCGCTTTGTGCTGCAGACGCTGCCGGCCGAAGACTTCCCGCTCGTCAATGAGGCGGTGGATTTCGGCCCCGGTTTCAGCATTCCCCAGAAGACCCTGCGCGGCCTGATCAACCAGGTGCACTTCGCGATGGCGGTGCACGACATCCGCTACTACCTCAACGGCATCCTGTTCATCGCCGAAGCGCACACGCTCACGCTGGTGGCCACCGATGGTCACCGGCTCGCCCTGGCCCAGGCCTCGCTCCAGACCGAAGTGCCGCGCCAGGAAGTCATCCTGCCGCGCAAGACGGTGCTGGAACTGCAGCGGCTGCTGAAGGACGAGGACACCCCCATCGACATGCGCTTTGCCAGCAACCAGGCGGTGTTTGACTTCGCCGGCCTGCAGTTCGTCACCAAGCTGGTCGAAGGCAAGTTCCCCGACTACAACCGCGTCATCCCGAAGAACCACCGCAATGCGGTCACACTCGGCCGGGCGCCGCTGCTGGCCAGCCTGCAGCGCGCCGCCATCCTGACCAGCGAGAAGTTCAAGGGTGTGCGTGTCAACCTGGAACCGGGGCTGCTGAGCATCGCTGCCACCAATGCCGAGCAGGAAGAGGCCAAGGAAGAGCTGGAGATCGACTACAGCGGTGATGCCATCGACATCGGCTTCAATGTCACCTACCTGATCGACGTGCTGGCCAATGCCTCGGTCGAGATGGTGCGCATCGAGCTGCAGGACGGCAATGCCAGCGCCTTGCTCACTGCGCCCGACATGCCGGGCTTCAAGTACGTCGTGATGCCGATGCGCATCTGAGCGGGCTTGGGGGCTTGCTGTCCCCGCCACACCTGTCCAGCGGGCCATCGGCCTGCAGGGCACATTGACGATTTATGGGTCCTAACCCGTCAGGCCACACCGCATGAGCGACAACCAGACACCGTCGAACCCCGGCACTCCATCCGGCACACCCACCGGATCCGCGCCCAGCTTGTCGCCCGAACAGCAGGCCAGCGGCGTCGCCGGGTATGGCGCCGATTCCATCCAGATCCTGGAAGGTCTGGAAGCGGTGCGCAAGCGCCCAGGCATGTACATCGGTGACACCTCCGACGGCACGGGCCTGCACCACCTGGTCTTCGAGGTGGTGGACAACTCCATCGACGAATCCCTGGCGGGGTACTGCAACGACATCATCATCACGATCCACACGGACAACTCCATCTCCGTCATCGACAACGGCCGCGGCATCCCCACCGGCGTCAAGATGGACGACAAGCACGAGCCCAAGCGCAGCGCCGCCGAGATTGCGCTGACCGAACTTCACGCTGGCGGCAAGTTCAACCAGAACAGCTACAAGGTCTCCGGTGGTTTGCACGGCGTGGGTGTGAGCTGTGTCAACGCCCTCAGCAAGTGGCTGCGGTTGACCGTCAGGCGTGAAGGCAAGGTGCACTTCATCGAGTTTCGCAAGGGGGTTCCGCAAGACCGTGTGCTGGAGCAGCGCGAAGGCCCGCAAGGGCTGGTCGAGGTCAGCCCGATGAAGATCATCGGCGACACCGAGAAGCGCGGTACCGAAGTGCACTTCCTGCCCGACGACGAGATCTTCCAGCAGAACGCCGATTTCCACTACGACATCCTGGCCAAGCGCCTGCGCGAGCTGAGCTTCCTGAACAACGGCGTGAAGATCCGCCTGGTGGATGAGCGCCACAACAAGGAAGACAACTTTGCCTACGTGGGGGGTGTGAAGGGTTTTGTCGAGTTCATCAACCAGGGCAAGAAGACCCTGCACCCCAACATCTTCCACGCCATGGGCGACAAGATGAGCGACCAGAACACCAATATCGGTGTCGAGGTCTCGATGCAGTGGAACGATGGCTACAGCGAGAACGTGCTGTGCTTCACCAACAACATCCCGCAGCGCGATGGTGGCACGCACCTGACGGGCCTGCGGGCGGCGATGACCCGCGTCATCAACAAGTACATCGACGACAACGAGCTGGCCAAGAAGGCCAAGGTCGAGGTCAGCGGTGATGACATGCGCGAAGGCTTGGCCTGCGTCATCAGCGTGAAGGTGCCGGAGCCCAAGTTCAGCAGCCAGACCAAGGACAAGCTCGTGTCCTCCGAGGTGCGTGGCCCGGTGGAAGAGGTGGTCTCGGCCAAGCTCAGCGAGTGGCTGCTGGAAAACCCGACGGACGCCAAGATCGTCTGCGGCAAGATCGTCGAGGCCGCGCGCGCCCGTGAGGCTGCCCGCAAGGCCCGCGAGATGACTCGCCGCAAGGGTGTGCTCGACGGCCTAGGCCTGCCCGGCAAGCTGGCCGATTGCCAGGAAAAGGACCCGGCGCTGTGTGAGATCTACATCGTCGAGGGTGATTCCGCCGGTGGTTCGGCCAAGCAGGGCCGTGACCGCAAGTTCCAGGCGATCCTGCCCCTGCGCGGCAAGATCCTCAACGTCGAGAAAGCGCGCTACGAGAAGCTGCTGACCAGCAACGAGATCCTCACGCTGATCACCGCCTTGGGCACCGGTATCGGCCAGGGCAGCGGGGGTGACGATTTCAATCCCGACAAGCTGCGCTACCACCGCATCATCATCATGACCGACGCCGACGTCGACGGCGCCCACATCCGCACACTGCTGCTCACGTTCTTCTATCGCCAGATGGCGCAGCTGGTCGAACGAGGCCACATCTACATTGCCCAGCCGCCGCTGTACAAGGTCAAGCACGGCAAGCAGGAGCAGTACCTGAAGGATGGACACGAGCTGGACGCCTACCTGCTGAAGGTGGCGCTGGACGGTGCCCGTGTACTGCCCGGAGAGGGCAAACCAGCCATCTCGGGCGCTGACCTGGAAAACCTGGCCCGTCAGTACCTGGTGGCCAACAGCGTGATCGTGCGCCTGGCCAACTGGATGGACATCGAAGCCCTGCGCGCCTTGTCCGACGGGCTGACGCTGGACCTGGACAGCGCGGCCGCTGCCGAAGCCTCGGCCATCGCGTTGCAGGACGCTCTGCACGACGCGATGGTGGCTGCCGAATTTGATACCCGCACCGACAAGCACCTGCTGCGCATCAGCCGTCGCCACCATGGCAACGTCAAGAGCAGCGTGATCACCCAAGATTTCGTGCACGGTGCCGACTACGAAGCGCTGTCCACCGCTGGCCGCACCTTCAAGGGCCTGCTGGGCGCAGACGCGCTGGTGCAGCGCGGCGAAGGCGAGAAGCAGAAGGAACACAAGGCGAGCGATTTCCGCGCAGCCATGGCTTGGTTGATGCTGCAGGCCGAAGGCAGCGTGGGCCGCCAGCGCTACAAGGGCCTGGGTGAGATGAATCCCGAGCAGCTTTGGGAAACCACGATGGACCCGACCGTGCGCCGCCTGCTGCGTGTGCAGATCGACGACGCCATCGAGGCCGACCGTGTCTTCACCATGCTGATGGGCGACGAGGTGGAACCGCGGCGCGACTTCATCGAGAGCAATGCCTTGAGGGCGGCGAACATCGACGTCTAGGCCGTCTGTCGTCGCCAAGCGCCCCAGTACGCGCGACGCGCGCCAAAGTACTGCCACGGCCGCGTCAGGGTTGGTGCGATGACGGAACCGCTGCAGCGCCACCCCACCCGCGCTTGACCTGCCGCAAACCGCTGGTGGTACCGGGGCCGATACTGGCGCCGTGAAGACACGCTGGATACCAAGGAGCGGGTTGATTGTGGTGGTCGCTGTCGTTTCGGGCTGCGGCTCGGCCCCGCTCGGTCACAGCATCGAACAGGCGTTGCGCGTTGAGGTCCCTGGCTGTCCGCCGATGCGCTGCGAACTGCACAACGACATCGGCCAGTGGGTCGTGGTGGCGACGCCGGGTGCAGTGACGGTGCGCACCTCGGCGCGTCCGCTCGAGGTGAGTTGCCGACGGCCCGACCAGCCCGCTGCGCTGGCACGCCTGGCTTCGGCGCAGCCCGCCCCCACCGGCAGCGGCGCGGTCGCCGGTGCTGCCGTCGGAGCCGGCGTCGCTGCCGCCGTGGCCGCACCTGCCTTCGCCTTCGGCGGGCCCTTTGGTTTCCTGGGCGCGACCCTGGTCGTCATCGGAGGTGTCGGTGGTGCCGGCGTGGGCCGCGCGACCGAGGACGCTGCACGGCCTTTCGCGTACCCTTCGGTGATCCAGGTAGAGATGGCCTGTCCCGGCCCGCCGCCCGAGGCGGCCGACCTGGCTGCAGCACGCTGGGGGCTGGCCGTGCGCGGCGCCCAGCCCGGTGACGGCGCCCCGGAGGGTGCGGTGTGGGTCACGGCGGTCGACCCTGGAGGGCGCGCGGCCGCAGCCGGCCTGCGCAGCGGCGACTTGCTGGTGGCCGTCGACGGCCGTCCCATGACCGGTACGCTGGCGCTCCAAGATGCGCTCCAGCGCGCGCGGCGCGACGCTGCTGCGGTCACGTTGAGCCTGCGGCGTGGCGATACCCTCACGCGCCTCGTGTTGGGCGCGGACGGGCGGCCGTGAATACAAGCTGGCTGGCTTCCTGGGCGGCATGCGCTGCGGCCGCAGTGCTGCTTGGCGGCTGCAGCGTGATCCAGCCGCGTCCGCTCGACGCAGCGCTTTTTCCGCCGCCGCCCACGGCTCTCGTGCCCCGGCTGCCGGCCACGGTTGCCTTGGCGGTGACGACCCCAGATCAGAGCTACACCAACCCGCCGACCCGCCTGCACCGCCACCAGGCGCAGCTGCCGATCGGACGCATCGTCGAGGCGGCCGCGCAGTTGGCGCTGCGCGAGCAGTTCGAGCGCGTCGATGTCGGTGCCAGTGATGGTCTTGTGCTGCGCCTGATGGACATCGTTCCGCAGGTCGAGTCGGCCCTGATCTACGTCTTTCCTTTTTTCGGCGGGCTGATCGACCGGGTCGACGTCACGACCCGGCTCGCCTTCAGATTGGCGGTGCTGGCGCCCGACGGCAGCCTGCGCTGGAGTAGGGTCTACGACAGCGGGTCCGAACTCGTGAATGCACGGCGCTCGAGCTTCCTCGTGCAGGAGCCCGTGGAGACGGCGATGCAGCGCAGCTTCCACGAGCAAGCGGCGCGATTGATGCGCGACGCGGCCGCGGACCTGCGCAGCTGGCTCGAGCAGGAGCGCCAGCGCGAGCGCGTGCTGTAGGGCGGCGTGTGCTGTTCCTCCCGTTCAGCAAGACAACCGACTGAAGTCCCTCCAGCGGCAGATGCGGAGCCGAGCGAAGCTCGACCTGCTGCGCACCCGCGTCTCGCATCCAAACTGAGCCCTCCGGCGTCGCACAAAGCGCGTAGGTCCCGAATTGTCTTCGGTCTACGGCATAGTCAATGCGACCCCAACCCAACCCAACCCAACTGCCTGCCCCGCAGGCTCGAGCAGCCGCCCCACACACCCACCGGGCTCGGTGCCTTCCGCTCGCAAAGCCTCAGTCCAGTTTCAATCCCAGCTCCAGGGCCGTCTTGGGCAGAATCGCCAGCTCACGCTGGATGACCTCGTTGAAGGCCTCGATGCTGTTGCCGGTGGGCGGTACACCACCGATTTCGTTCAGGCGGCGGCGGAACTCGGGCTCGGCAACGATCTGCGCCACCTTCTGGTTAAGCAGCGTCACGACGGCAGGCGGCGTCTTGGCGGGGACAACGAGGCCGAACCACATGTCGAAGTCCACGCCACCGCGCAGGCCTTGTTCGGTGAGCGTGGGCACGTCGGGCCAGAGCTCGGACCGTGTGGCGCGCAGCTGGCCCAGCGCCTTGAGCTTGCCTGCCTGGATCTGTGCGCGCGCATCGGCCGTGCCGAGCAGGCCCCAGCGCACCTCGTTCGTCAGCAGAGCCTGCACCAGCGGTGCACCGCCGCGGTAAGGCACATGGGTGTAATTGCCGTTGGCAGCCGCATTCACGAGCTCAGAAGCTACGTGCGAGATGCCGCCTGCGCCCGTGGAACCATAGGGCAAGCCGCCCTTGCCGGCCGCCTTGCCGGCCGTGGCCAGGTCTTGCACCGTCTTCCAGGGCGAATCTGCCGGCACTACCAGCATCAGTGGCGCCAGCATGACACGTGCTACCGGCAGCACGTCGGCGGCCGTGAAGCCCGCCTTGGAGTAAGTGGTCGGGTTGATGGACAGCATGCCGGTCAGGCTCATCGCCATCGTGTAGCCATCGGCCGGGGCCTGCAGCAGGGCCACCATGCCCAGGTTGCCGCTGGCGCCAGGGCGGTTGTCGACGATAACGTTCTGCTTCAGCTCTTCCTGCAGCCGTGCTGCCACCATGCGCGACGAGACGTCGGTGGCGCCGCCAGCCGGGTACGGCACGATGATGCGTATGGGTTTGCTGGGAAAGGCCGCTGGCTGGGCCAGTACGGGCAGGCTGGCGATCAGGGCAGTGCCGAAGACGGTAATACCGGCGAGGCGGCGGGTGAAGGACATGCAGGTCTCCTGGGAGTTGTAGGGTTGGGTTCGGATCAGGGGTCGCGGGTTTCAGGCCAGGCGGGCGCGCCGCCGCTCACACTGGAGGCCGGCCGAGCTCGAGTTCAGCCTGGCGCTGTTCGAGCTGATGCCAGCCGATCAGGTGCTTGAAGTCTGCCATCGTGGCGCGCGGGCACGGCAGGTCGCCCATGGGCTGGCCACAGCGCTGTGCCAGCGCCGCCAGATTGGTCTGCAGCGCATGCACGATGGTGAACAGCGAGACGATGGGGTAGCTCGCAAAAGCGGCCACCGATTCGATCTGCTGGCGGTCCAGCATCGCCATCCAGGTGCCCTCCATCAACTGCAGCGACAACGGCCGTCCGCAGGTTTCACGCAGCCGGACCAGGTCGGCATGTGAACTGAAGGTGCGCGAGATGGGTTGGATCAGATCAGCGCCGGCTTCGGCATAACGTGCGGCGCGGTCCATCGCCTCTTGAGCGTCGGCGACATCGGTGCGTGCAACGATCAGCAGGTCGGGGTCGCGGCGCGCGTCTACGGCGGCGCGGATCTTGGCCACCGCCTCGGCGACGCTCAGGGTCATTGGCGCCGACGTCGCAGCCGGGCAGCGTTTGGGGCTCACCTGGTCTTCCAACGAAAGCGCGGCCACGCCGGCTTTTTCGAAGGCGCGCACGGTGCGCGCGACGTTGAGCACGTTGCCGTAGCCGGTGTCGGCATCGGCAAAGATGGGCTTGCTGACCACGTTGGCGACGTGGTCGACCACGCGCACGTTTTCGCTGAGCGTGTACAGCTCCATGTCGGGTTGGCCTAGCAGCGCAGCCGAGATGCCGAAGCCGGTGGTGAAGACGCCGTCAAACGCCGACTGGTCGACCAGCAGCGCCGACAGTGCATCCTGCGCGCCGGCAAACCAGACGGTCGAGCCACTGGCGATGCGGCGCTTGATCCACTGACGCTGTTCATTCATGGTTGCGCTCCCGGCTTGAGTGCCAGACGTTGCTTGAGGTAGGGAACCAGCCCGCCGGCCTGCAGCGTCTGTCGCTCGGCGGCCGACAGCGGCTGCAGTGGCAGCACCTGCCCGTTGCCCAGGTGGAGCACCTGGCCAGCTGCCCAATCGACTTTGATCTCGTCGCCTCGCTTGGCAAAGGCCAGGATGCCGGGGCAGGTGGCGAGCGGAAAACCCATGCTGATCTCGCCACGATGGAAGCCCGGCGAAAACGATTCAGCCACCACGCCGGCAATACCCAGATGGCGCATCGCGCGCATCGCCGGGTAGTGCGGATGCCCGTAGCCGAAGTTGCGCCCGCCTACCAGCAGGTCGCCCGGGCGCACGGTGCTGGCGAAACCCGGTTCGCGGTCGGCCATCACCAGCGCAGCAAGTTCCTTAACATCGGTGATCTTGATGTTGCGCACGCCGATGATGAGGTCGATGTCGTAGTCGTCCTCGTCGTAGACCCAGGCCACGCGACCACGCAAGCTGGGCAGGCTCATGACAGCGCCACCGCTGCGGCCAAGTAGGGCCGCGGATCGGCGATGCGGCCTTCGATGGCCGACGCGGCCACCACGGCAGCGTTGCAGATGTAGATCTCGCTGTCGACACTGCCCATGCGGCCGGGCGTATTGAGCGTGCCGGTGGATACCGCGCGCTGGCCGTCGGCCATGGTCGCGATGCGGCCGTAGCAGTAGTCGCAGGTCGGCGAGCTGATGAAGGCGCCTGCCTCCACCAGGCACGCGATCAGCCCTTCGCGAGCCGCCTGCGCCATGATCGCCTGCGAGGTCGGCACGACGTGCAGCTGGAAGCCCGGTTTCACCTGGCGCCCGCGCAGCACGTCGGCGGCGGCGCGCAGATCTTCGAGCCGCCCGCTGGCGCAAGAACCGAGGTAGCCGGTGTGCACTTCCAGGCCCAGGTAGTCGGTGAGGTTGCGCGTGTTGGCGGGGCTGGGCGGCACCACGACGATGGGCTCGAGCGCCGAGACATCGACCGTCACGACGCGTTCATAGACGGCGTCGGCATCGGGGTAGACGGGCGCCAGGTCGAGCTTGGCGCGGCCTTGCATGTATGCCAGCGTCTTGGCGTCGGGCGCGATCAGCATCGTGTTGGCGCCCAGGAACATGGCCTGGCCGCAGACCGTCTGCCGGCCTTCGATACTCATGGCGTCGATTACCGGCCCGGCGAGTTCAACGGCCTTGAAGGCGCAGGATGCGGGCCCCATCACGCGCACCAGGTGGTGGAACACATCACGTGCCATCACGCCGGGCTGCAGGCTGCCGGTGATGATGATCTTCACGGTGGGCGGCACGGCGATCGCCATCGTGGTTGAGGCGTAGGCTTCAAGCACGCCCTTGCGCGCACCGAATGCGTAGGCGCCCAGCGCGCCGAGCTGACTGACATGGCCATCGAAGTGCACGATGAACGCGCCCGGCGTGGCATAACCCATCTCGGCCGACACCTGATGCCCGATGCCCTTGCGCTCGTGCACCGGCACCCCTTGCGCCGCGCCCCAGGCGCGCGTGACCTTGTGAAGCTCTTCTTCCTTGGGCGTGGCTGCTGGCACCATGTGGTCGATGAAGAGCACGAAGCGTTCTGGCTTCGACACTTTCTCGACACCCAGCTCTTCGCGCGTCTCGCGGAAGAAGACATCGGTGTAACCGGGGAAGTCGTAGCTGATGACGAAATCGGGCCTGGCCTCGATCTCGTCGCCCGGCTGCACGAAGCTGCGACCGCAGGCGCGAGCCAGGATCTTCTCGGTCATCGTTTGCGGAGGGCGGGCTGCTAAAATTTCCATATGGTGGCAACGCTGATGTTCAGCGACCATCGGTATCTGACTCCAGGCATTGAAAGCCATGTGTGCCGCATCAACCCGCGTGCTTTCCCGAATATTTGCCATATCGTGGCAATTGCAACAGCGCCGCGCCGCTGCCGACAGGCCCGCGCCTTGACCCGCCGCCAAGCGTCAGCCCCCTTGCCGGGCGGCACGCAGAGCATCGAGCGCGTGGTGGGCATGCTGCGCGTCGTGGCCTCGCGCGGCCGCGCAGGCATGCGCCTGGGCGACGTGACGGCTGCCACCGGCCTGCCCAGTTCAACCTGCTTTCGCATGCTGCAAAGGCTGGAAGTCGAAGGCATGGTCGAGCGCCATCCGCTGACGCGAAAATATGCGCTCGGCCCTTTGCTCTACGAATTGGGCCTGCTCGCCCGCCCGCGCTTTGACCTGGCCGAACGCTGCGCCGACACGTTGGCCGCGCTGGCGGAAAGCACCCAGGACACGGTCTACCTGAGTGAGCGCCGCGGCCTCGAGGCCATTTGTTCATCACGGGCATTAGGCGACTATCCGATCAAAGCGCTGACGCTGGATGTCGGCATCCGCAGGCCGCTGGGCGTTGGCGCTGGCGGGCTCGCCATCCTGTGCGCCTTGCCGGCAGCCGAAGCCGACGAGATCATCGAGGCCCATGCGCAGCGCTACCCCAAACTCTCGACGTTGACGGCAGAGCGGGTGCGCGCCGCCGTGCACGAAGGCCGCGCGCGCGGCTTTGCTTTCCTGGATGGCGCGGTCTACCCCGGCACGGCTGCCCTGGGTGTAGCCTTTCCGGCCCACGCTCCCATCGCTGCCATCAGCGTGGCAGCGGTGTCTTCACGCCTGGACGAGGCCCGCAGGCAGCAGGTGGCGGCCGATCTGCAGCGTCAGGTAGCGACGCTGGCGCGCACGCTTGGCCGTGGGGCAGCGTAGCGATTGCTGTTTGTCGTCGACCCCGATCCCGCTTCGCAGCCGCTCACCGTGCTGCTGCAGGCGTGTCAAGGCGGCGATAGCGAGCGTTGCGATCGTCACCGTCGATCGTGAACAGCGCCTCGCCCTCGCCAGGCGCGCCGCGCCGCCATCGCTTGCGCTGCCCAGCGTGCCTCCTGAAGTGAGGCCCAGATGGTGATCGAGGGGATGCTCGCGCAGCGCCCAGAAGAGCGAAGCAATAACTCTGGCGCGCATCCGGGTCAGTTGCAGCAACTCTGACGCGTCTGACCCCGCTGTGGCGCACCCCTCGCTCAGTCCTTGTCTGACCTCAGGCGCCAGGGTCATTGCCTCGGCGGCCTGCGCTCGTCCCCTCCTCGCCGAATGCTGGTGCTGCCGAACGTCAGCTGTGCAGCAGACTGATCTCAACGGGTGTCGATCGCACAGACACGTGTTCACCAACACATCGATTTGGTCAAGCAGGACTGCGCGCGACGCCGGCGTGCCCGCTAATCTCGCTCCCGCCACCGCCTCCACCATGCCAGCCCCGCCGATGTCCCGCCGGGTTCGGAACCGTGCGCGGGGCGGTATTCACAGCCGATCCAGCCGTCCCACTGCCCGGCCGCGGTCAGCCCGTCGATGACGGTGAACAGGTAGGGGTAGTGCAGCTCGCCGACGTCAGGTTCATGCCGGTCAGGCACCCCGGCGATCTGCAAGTGCCCCACACGGCCGGTGGGCAGGTACTGGCGCAGCTTACTGGCCACGTCGCCTTCGACGATCTGGCAGTGGTAGAGGTCCATCTGCACCTTGAGCCGTGGGTGGCCGATGGCCTGGACGGTGCGGTGGGCAGCGTCCTGGCGGTTCAGGAAGTAGCCGGGGATGTCGCGCGGGTTGATGGGCTCGATGAGCAGGTCACGCCCAGCGCTAGCGGCGATGTCGGCGGCCCAGGCCAGGTTGGCCTCGTAGGTGGCCTGCAGCAGCGAGTGTTCGACGCCAGTGGGGGCTATACCCGCCAGTACATGCACCCGCGGGCATCCCAGCGTGACGGCGTAATCAAGCGCCTGCAGCACGCCGCGGCGGAATTCATCACGACGCCCAGGCACGCAGGCCAGGCCACGTTCACCCGCGTCCCAATCGCCAGGGGGTGCATTGAACAGCACCTGCTGCAGGCCATGATCAGCCAGGCGTTGGGCCAGTACGTGTGCTTCCCAGGTGTAGGGAAACAGGTACTCCACCGCGGTAAAGCCGTCGCTGGCGGCGGCGGCAAAGCGGTCCATGAAGGGGTGCTCCGGGTAGAGCATGCTCAAGTTGGCGGCAAAACGGGGCATGGGCTGTGTTCCCGGTGGCCTGTGGGGCCTCGATGTTGCCTCGTTCCGTGCGGCTGCGGGCTGGGCCCGCCAAGGGCTTGTCTGGTGCCAGAGCCCCGCTCATCACCAGGGCATCGGCCGGCGCCCGCCAGATTGGAGTGTTCACGGGCCATAGTGTTGGGCGGAACCTTGTGCCGTGCCGGGGGTCTTGCCAGGGTGCAAGGCGAATCGGCGCAATGCCGCGCAAGGGCTGGCCTGATGTGGAGTGGTGAATCATGAAACTGGTGATCGTGGTGGTGTTTGCCCTGCTGGGCCTGCTGTGGACAGGCCTGGCGGCCCTGACGGCCGGTGGGCTCCAATGGGCGGCCGGGGCGCTCGCGTCGGGCTCGGCTGGCGATCTGGCTGCGGCCATGGGCAGCTGGCAGCTGCCGACCTGGCTGGTCCAGGGGCTGGACCTGGGCTGGCTGATGGCCGTTCAGGCGGCCCTGGTCACGGCGGTCGACATGCTGCAGCAGTGGTGGCCAGGGGTTGGCCAGGTGGTGGGCTGGCTGGTGCCCGTCGTCTGGATCACCTGGGGTCTGGGCATGGCCTTGCTGCTGCTGCTGGGCGTGCTGGCCTACCTGGCTTGGGGCCGGCTCAGCCGCAGTGGGCAGCCCCCGACCGGTGGCGCGCCGGCGCGGGCTGCGTGATGACGCCGCACCTGAAACACCCGGGTGCCCGCACCCTTGCCTTGATCGGAGCCGTGTGATGCAAAGCATGCAGACCGCAGAAACCCGTGCCGTGCTGGGTGTGGCCGTGCTGGCCGCATTCAGTGATGGCCAGAAACACGAGCGTGAACGCGCGCAGCTGCGTCAGATAGCCGAGGGGCTGTCGGCCGACGCATCGGTGGGCATGCCGCTGCTGCTGCAGGACATCCTGATGAAGCGGGTCACGCTGGACTCCCTGGTGCCTGAGCTGCTGTCAGCCGATGCGCGGCAGTTGGCCTACGAAATGGCCTTGTGTGTGTGCGAAGCCGACGGTACCCGCTCAGCCCCTGAACAGGCTTTCCTGGCGGACTTGCAGCGCCGCCTGGCCCTTGACGGCGGCCAGGCCGAGGCGTTCAGCGCACAGGCGTCAGGCTGGGCCGATGCTGCGCCCGCAGTGGCCACAGCGGCTGGCGCCGGTGTGGCGGCCAGTGCGTTGCCAACGCTGGCCCCTGAGCCGGCGAGGCCTGCCGGCCCGGACTCGGTGGCGCTGGACAAGCAGATCCTGCAGGCCGCCATCCTCAATGGCGCGCTGGAGCTGCTGCCGGAATCGCTGTCGACCATGGCCATCATCCCGTTGCAGATGCGCCTGGTCTACCAGATCGGCAAGTCCCATGGCTATGAGCTCGACAGTGGCCACATCAAGGATTTTCTGGCCACGGCTGGGGTGGGACTGACGTCTCAGTACCTGGAGCAGGCGGGGCGCAAGCTGCTGACGGGCGTGCTTCAGCGCATGGGTGCCGGGCGTTCGTCGGGCGCACTCGGCGGCATGCTGGGCAGCGTCATCGGGGGAGTGGGCCGCCAGGCGGTGAGCTCGGGCATGAGTTTTGTGTCCACCTACGCGCTGGGGCATCTGGCCAAGCGCTACTACGCCGGTGGGCGCACGTTCTCCGCGCAGTTGCTCAAGAGCACCTACCAGGACATTGCGCAGCAGGCGCAAGGCCTGTACCAGCAGCACCTCCCGGCCATCCAGGAGCGGGCACGCACGCTGGATGCCCAGCAGGTGATGGCGATGGTGCGTGGCGGGCGGTAAGCGCCAGGCGCTAGGGCTGCCTGGGCGGCAGGACACGGGTGATGGCGCCCACACAGGCTTCGGCCACCGCGCCCGAGGCAGCCGCCGGCGGGCAGGCAGCGGTGTCGTCCGGCGGGCCTGACACCGAGGCGCTGGCGCGTTTGGCGCCGCCGGGTGGCGCCAGCAGCATCGACACCACGGTGAAGGTGGTGGCCAGCGTCAGCACAACGATCAACACGCGGCGCCGCCAGGGCAGGCTCGGCAGGGCCTCTTCCCCGTAGGGTGTCCCGGCGGGCCCGTGGGCGGCCGCCGGCGGTGTTGATGGGCCTTCAGCCCCCACGGGCTGCGCCCCGCTCCTGGCGGGCCTGCGCAATCTGCGCGTCAAAGTCGGCTTCAGTGAGGCGCTTGAGGGCGCAGAAGTTCGACTTGCTCAGCGACGTGCTTTCCCAGGCGCGCAGCAGCTGCCAGCGGTCGCGCTGGGCAGGGTCTTGCGGCACGGCAGGCGCCTGAGCGGCCGGCGCGCGTGACGGGTTGTCGTGGTGCGGCCCCTGTGCAGCCTGCGGTGCGCGCTGGCGGTTGGCATCGTGCCGGTGCTGCGGTGGCCCTTGGCGCCCCTGCCCCTGCGCTTGTGCGTGTGCAGGCCGGTGATCAGGACGACGCGGTGGACGCTGCTCGGGCGCCTGGGCTGACGGGCCTCGGCCGTCGCGGCGCGGGCCTCGTTCGCGGCGCTCGCCCGGTGGCTGGCCTCGTCCTTGGGGGGACCCGCCAGCGCGGCGAGCACCGGCGGCCTCGGCCACGCTGCCGGGCGCCGGTGCCGGGGTTCCGGTGGCGGGGTTGGCATGGGCGGGCGTGTCACCGGGCTGCACCGCGTCAGCGGCCTGCGGCCCTTGTGGTTGCCGGGCACCCCTGCCGGGGCCTTGCGGGGCGCGTGCGGCTTGTCGCTTGGCCTGGGCGATGGCGCGTCGGCGTGCCAACTCCTCTTCGGCGGCCTGCCGGTGTTCAGCGCTGATCTCACCTGCCGGCTGCCCGTCGAGGTCAAAGCGCGTGCTGTGCTGTAACAGGGCCTTCAGGTAGGCGTTGGTGGTGGTGTGGCGGCTGAGAAACCACGACAGTGATCGGCGCTGGAACACCCCCGGCGCACGTTGCTGCAGGTCGGCCTGGATCTTCAGCTTGATGGGCTTGGGTTCCGGGCCGAACAGGGCCGGGAAGAGATCGGCCAGGCGTTGTGCCGTCTGCGCGGGTGACAGACCCTTGTCGGCCGTGGCGCCAGCGGCTTCTGCCTCGGCCGGCGGCGCCTCGACCGCAACCGCAGGAGCCTCTTGAACGGTCAGGGGCGCGGCCGCGGTGCCGGTGGCGTCGTGTGCATCGTCGAGGGCGGCCATTGCTGGCGGCGCCGATGCCGGGGTAGGGGTGGTTTCAGACATGGTGCGGGGCGGTATTGTCACCGCAGAGTGCCCGTGGTCTCTCAGGGCCTGTGCGAGGTTGCACGCGCAAGCGCGGGGCGCGCAGCGCTGTGGTCAGTCGAAGCCCACCACCTTGTGCGTTTGCAGGCACAGCCGCCACGGCGGGTTGGCCATGCAGTAGGCGGCGGCCTGGCGCATCGCCTGGCGCTGCAGGATGCCATCCATCGGCTGCAGGAAGAAGTGCTGGAAATCGAGGTGGCTGAACCGTTCGGGCGGTGCGTCGGCCTGAGGGTACACCAGCTTCAGTTCATGGCCGCGCGTGAGCTTCAAGGGTGCCGTGCTCTTGGGGCTGACGCAGATCCAGTCCAGCCCGTCGGGTGGCTCGACGGTGCCATTGGTCTCGACGGCCACCTCGAAGCCCGCGGCATGCAGCGCGGCCAGCAGCGGTGCATCCAGCTGCAGCAGGGGTTCGCCGCCGGTGCACACCACGTAGGGCCGGGCGCGTGGCGATGTCGCCGAGCCACCTGCTGCACCGACACCTGCTGCCCAGCGTTCACGAACAGCCTCGGCCAGCGCTTGCGGGGTGTCGAACTTGCCGCCGCCCGGGCCATCGGTGCCGACAAAGTCGGTGTCGCAGAAGCGGCACACCGCCTTCTCGCGGTCTTCCTCCCGGCCGCTCCACAGGTTGCAGCCAGTGAAGCGGCAGAAGACGGCAGCCCGCCCGCTGTGGGCACCTTCGCCCTGCAGGGTATAGAACAGTTCCTTGACGCTGTAGGCCATGGGTGTGAAGGGGTGGCGGTGGCAGAAGGCTGGCCGGCGTGCCGTTCAGGCCCCGGCGCTGGGCAGCAGCGGTGCTTGGCGGGCATCAGCGCCCAGGACCACGCCGTTGCCGTCGGTCTCGAAGAGGTCCACACGGCTCAGCGCGGGCAGCAGCGGCTGGCTGCGCTCGGCGACCCAGCGGGCCAGTGTGGCCACATCCCCGGGGTGGGGCGCCTCGGTGACGGTGCTCGGGCGGTGCGCCGCGCCCACCGCGTGGTGGTCCAGCGCGTCAAAGACCGGCTTGAACGCCGACTTCACGTCACCAAAATCCACTGCCCAGCCCAAGTGGGCGTCCAGCGCGGCCTGCAGGTGCAGGCGCAGGGTGTAGGTGTGGCCATGCAGGGCGGCTCGCGGGTGTCTGGGTGGCGCCTGGCTGAGCTGTGTGGCGCTGTCCAGGGTGAAATCTTTCCAGATGCGCAGTGTCAGGCCCGCATCGCTGGCATGGGAGCCGCAGGACGCGGTCTCGAATACGCTGACACCGTGCAGACCCGGCAGGGCCGGTTGCAGCCGTTGCCACAGCCAGCGCGCGAGGTGTTCGCTGGTGGGGTTCTCCAGGCCGTCCAAGGCGTTCAGGCAGCCGTAGTTCAGCTGCATGTGCAGGGGTGCCCAGGCCTCGTCCAGCGTGTCGGCGCTGCAGCCCAGGGCGGCGACCACCGCCTCGAAGCCATGGCCGTGCATGCGCCCGCACTTGTGGCCTGGCGGGACATGGGGCAGGCGGTGTGCGGCCTGGAAGCGGTAGCGACGCCAGTGCACACGCGTGCCTGAGCCATCGGCGAGCCAGTGGGTACCACTGCGCGCGCCGGTCTGCCACGACACACGCTGAAGGCCAGCGTCGGCCAGTGCGGTGATCAGCCTGTCCAGCAACTGATCGGCCGTGGGCACCGAAGCCGGCGCCAGGCCCTGCCGCAGGGTCTGCATGGTGCTGTCCAGGCGCTGCTGCAGTGCCGACAGCTCACCCCCCGCAAAGTGCTGCGGGCCCCCGAAGCCCTCAGGCAGCGCACAGGCGACCTGCACCCGCGGAAACCCCGCGGGCAGCGGCGTGGCGCTGGCCCACTCGTCGAACTGCGCGCAGTGCAGCACCGATGGGGTCATGCCGCGTGGCCCTCGGCCAGGAACTGCGTGTGGCCGCGCGCGCGCAGCGCACAGGCCGGGCAGTGCCCGCAGCCGAAGCCCCAGGCGTGGCGCGTGTGGTGGTCACCGAGGTAGCAGGTGTGGGTCTCTTCGACGATCAGGTCCACCAGGGCCGCGCCACCCAGCCGCGACGCCAGGCGCCAGGTCTGGGCCTTGTCCAGCCACATCAGGGGGGTGTGGATCTCCAGCCGGGTGTCCAGGCCCAGGCTCAAGGCCAGCTGGGTGGCCTTCATGGTGTGGTCTCGGCAATCGGGGTAGCCGGAAAAATCCGTTTCGCACATGCCGCCGACCAGCAGGTTCAGCCCTCGCCGGTAGGCCACGGCAGCGGCAAAACTCAGGAAGATCAGGTTGCGGCCCGGCACAAAGCTGCTGGGCAGGCCGTTGGCCTGGAGTTCGATGGCCTTGTCCTGCGTCAGCGCGGTGTCGCTGATCTGGCCCAGCAGCTTCAGGTCCAGCAGGTGGTCGTCACCCAGCCGCGGCGCCCAGTCGGGAAACCGCTGGGCGATCAGCGTGCGCAGCTGGGGCCGGCAGTCCAGCTCGACACGGTGGCGCTGGCCGTAGTCGAAGCCGATGGTCTCGACATGCATGCAGTGCGCCAGTGCCCAGGCCAGGCAGGTGGTGGAGTCCTGCCCACCGGAAAACAGCACCAGCGCCCGACTGTCGGGCGGGGGTGTGCCGGGGGCCGGGCCGGCCATGGCGGCGGGCGATGGGCTTGTCATCAGAGGGGTCAACACGTCGGTCACAGTCCGAATTGCACCACGTTCAGCGCATTAGGTTGATCTGCGTAAGGCCGCCGCTAGCTGAAAGGGCGTATCTTGTCAGCCCTTGACCGATTGACAGGCCGCCCGTGCACGGGCTGCTTTCTGCAGGAGACCGAAAGATGAGCAAGCGCGATGTGGTGGTGTTGAGTGCGGCGCGTTCCGCCATTGGCAGCTTTGGCGGCTCCCTGGCCGACATGGAGCCTGCTGAGCTGGGTGGTTTGATCATGAAGGCGGCCGTTGAGCGTTCCGGCGTGGACCCGGCGGCCATCAACTACGTGACGGTGGGCAACACCATTCCCACCGAAAGCCGCTTTCCGTACGTGGCGCGCGTGGCGGCCATCCAGGCGGGCCTGTCCAAGGACAGCGTGGCCATGGCCGTCAACCGGCTGTGTGCCTCGGGCCTGCAGGGCATCGTGACCACGGCGCAAAACATTCTGCTGGGTGACTGCGACTACGGCGTGGGCGGCGGTGTCGAGGTGATGAGCCGCGGCGGCTACCTGAGCCCCGCGCTGCGCAATGGCGCGCGCATGGGCGACACCAAGATGCTGGACATGATGGTGGCCACGCTGACCGATCCCTTTGGCGTCGGCCACATGGGCATCACGGCCGAAAACCTGTGCGCCAAGTGGGGCATCACGCGGGAAGAGCAGGACGCCCTGGCCGTGGAATCGCAGCGCCGTGCCGCGGCGGCCATCGCCGAAGGCCGCTTCAAGGGCCAGATCGTGCCCATCGTCAAGCAGACCAAGAAGGGTGATGTCACCTTCGACACCGACGAGTACGTGAAGGCCAACACCACGATGGAGTCGCTGGCCAAGCTGCGCCCGGCCTTCAAGAAGGACGGCAGCGTCACCGCGGGCAATGCCTCAGGCATCAACGACGGCGCCGCCTTCTTCGTGATGGCCGATGCCGACGTCGCCGCCAAGGCCGGCCACAAGGCCATGGCCCGGCTGCACAGCTATGCAGTGGCCGGTGTGCCCAACGAGATCATGGGCGAGGGCCCGATCCCCGCCACCAAGATGGCCCTGAAGAAGGGTGGCCTGACGCTGGACCAGATGGACGTCATCGAGTCCAACGAGGCCTTTGCGGCGCAGGCCATCGCCGTGGCGCGTGGCCTGGAGCTCGACATGGCCAAGACCAACCCGAACGGCGGCGCCATCGCGCTCGGCCACCCCATCGGCTGCTCCGGCGCCTTCATCGCCACCAAGGCGCTGTACGAACTGCAGCGGGTGCAGGGCCGCTATGCGCTGGTGACGATGTGCATCGGCGGTGGCCAGGGCATCGCGGCGATCTTCGAACGCGTCTGATCCTGCGCGCATGGCGCACCCGGCCGGGCCCTGCCCAGGGCCCGGTGTCAGGGTGACGCGCTGACGGGGTGTCACCCGGCAGCCCTCAGGCGATGCTCTCGACCTGACGGCTCTGGGTGTAGGCCTTGCCGAAGCGGTTGGCCAGGAAGGCCGGCAGCGACACCTGCTCCTGGCGAATGAAGCCCCGCGCGGGCAGCTGGCCTTCCCGGAACAGGTCTACCGCGGCGCAGACGCCGGCTGCGGTGGTGATCTGGATGGCCGACAACGGCTGGGTTTCGTTGCGGTCGGCAAAGATCTTGCGGGCAAAGACTTCCTGCACCAGCGCGCCGCGCTTCAGGCCGCTGACCGTGACAAACACCAGCACCACGTCCTGCATCGTGCCTGGCACGGCCTTGCGCAGGATAGCCTTCAGGGTGTGCGGCTCGTCGCGCAGCTGAAGGTCTTCCAGCAGCACTTTCATCAGCGCCTGGTGGCCCGGGTAGCGCACGCTCTTGTAGTCCAGGCTGCGCAGCCGGCCGGCCCAGGTCTCGCACAGCGTGCCCAGCCCGCCGCTGGTGTTGAAGGCCTCGTACTCGGTGCCGTCCAGGCTGAAGTGTTCGAGGCCTTCCAGGGGCAGCACCTCCAGCGGCTGGCCGTCGCGGATGGCTTCGCAGGGGTGGCAGTACTCGTTGATCAACCCGTCCACGCTCCAGGTGAGGTTGTACTTCAGGGCGTTGGTCGGGAAGGCGGGCAGTGCGCCAACCCGCATCTTCACATCGTGCACGGTGTCGAAGCCCTGGGCCAGGTGGTGCGCGACGATGCCGATGAAGCCCGGCGCGAGGCCGCACTGCGGCATGAAGGCGGTGGGGGCACCCTCGGCCATCTGCTGGATGGCGCGGGTGGCGGCGACGTCTTCGGTGAGGTCAAAGTAGTGGCAGCCGGCCTCGCGCGCGGCGGAGGCAGCGGTGACGGCCAGGTGGTAGGGCAGTGCGTTGATGACGGCGTTGTGCCCACGCAGCACGCGGGCTGCGGACTGCCGGTCGTCAAGGCTCAGCACCTGGGTGCGCAGCGCCTGGCCGGCGGCGGTGCCGGCCAGGCTGGCGGCCACACGCTGCAGCGCATCGTCGCGCTGGTCGCACAGGGTGACCTGGTAGTCGCCCGTGGCACACAGCCACTGGGCGATGGTCTGGCCGATGTGGCCGGCGCCAAGCAAGGCAATCTTCATGGGGTTTCTCCGGGTGTCGATGCGCCCAGTCTAGGCAGGGGTGGTGACAAAACCAAGGATCGAATCGTCGATATAGAGTCTGAAGATGACGAATCGTCAGTAGACTTGCGACAGAACGTCAGTCCACGGCTTTGCGCTCCACCATGAACACGTCCCTGCCCCCGGCCCGCACCCTGGACACCACCGACAGGGCCTTGCTGGCCCTGCTGCAGTCCAATGCCCGCATGAGCCACGCGGACCTGGCCCGCCGCCTGCAGGTGGCCCGCAGCACGGTGGTGGCACGGCTCGCCCGCCTGGAGCGCAGCGGGGTGATCGTCGGCTACACCGTGGTGCTGGCGGCCGAGCAGGACGAACGTTCGGTGCAGGCGTATGTCAGCCTGTCCGTCAACCCGAAGGAGGCGCGCACGCTGCAGCTGCGCCTGTCCAGCCTGCCGGAGCTGCGCCAGCTCAGCAGCGTGAGCGGCGAGTTTGACTACCTGGCACTGCTGCGGGCCGAATCGCCCGCCCGGCTGGACATGCTGCTGGACGAGATCGGCGAGATGCCCGGCGTGTTGAGAACCCAGACCTCGGTGGTGCTGGCCCGTCGGATTGACCGGAGGGTTTGAGGGCGCTTGCCGCACGGCGTGGCGAAGCGGCCCTGGCTGGCGACAATGCCACCTGGCAGCTGGTGCACGACCAGCCTGCCCCACACCATACGAGGAGCTTGCGGCATGACATACCTGGTCCTGGGATTGCTGATCTTTCTGGGCATTCATTCCACGCGGGTGTTTGCCGAAGGCTGGCGCACACACTTCATCGCACAGCGTGGGGAGAAGGCCTGGAAGGGCCTTTACTCCGTGCTGTCCGTGGTGGGCTTCATCCTGATCATCTGGGGTTACGGTATGGCGCGGCAGAACCCTGTGCCCCTGTGGACACCGTTGCCCTCTGGCGTACGGCACGCGGCGTCGCTGCTCACCCTCTTCGCCTTTGTGTTGCTGGCTGGCGCCTACGTGCCTGGCAACCACATCAAGGCGGCGGTGAAGCACCCGATGATCCTGGGCGTGAAGCTCTGGGCTTTTTCCCATCTGATCGTCAACCACACGCTGGCTGACTTGCTGCTGTTCGGTGGTTTTCTGGTCTGGGCCGTGCTGAGCTTCCGCGCCGCCCGCGGCCGCGACCGTGCCCTGGGGCTGGTCTACGCGCCTGGCCGCGTGCTGCCCACGGTGCTGACCGTGGTGATTGGCATGGCGCTGTGGGCGGCCTTTGCCTTCTGGGCACATGGCGCCTGGATCGGTGTGCGGCCGTTTGCGCGGGTCGCGGCGGGCTGAGCGTCACTGTCTGCCGTGGTGGGTGCCGGGCGCGGGCGTGGCTTCACGCCACGCATGCCCGATGGCGAGCAGTTGGCCCGGGCCAAGGGCGGCGGGCACCCTCCCACTCCATGTCCTCCTTGTGACAGCCTGCGGCCGTCACAATTCCCCCTTCA
>JAJTDE010000095.1 GCA_021298085.1 Rubrivivax sp. | reverse complement strand
CCGAGCTGGCGCAGCGCCAGGCGCGTCTGGCCAGCCTGCGCAGCGCGGCAGCGCAGGCCGAAGCGGCGTCGGGCGCATGCCTGGCCCTCGCTGTACCCGACGCGGTGCCTGCGGCCCAGGCCGCTCATGAGAAGACCCAGACCCAGCTGCAGACGGTGCAGGCCCAGCTGAACTCGGCGCGTCTACTGGCTGCGCGTGCCCAGAGCAGCCTGTCGGCGGCGCGCCGGGAGTGCGCGGCCGCACAAGCCACCTTGGCCGACCCTCTTCGCACGCAGCGCCTCCAGGCCGCCAGCCTGCGGCTGAGCGATTGCCTGGCCCAGCAGTCGGCCGAAAACCACCGCCTGCGGGCCTTGACCGACGAGCTCAGGACACTCAACCCCTCGCTGCTGCAACAGGATGTGCAGCGTTACGCAGCGGCCGCGCAGCTGCAGGAGCAGGCCCACGCCGCGCGCCACCAGGCTTTCACGCGGCTGGAAGTTGAGCTGGAGACCCGCGGGGCGCTGGGCCTGGAAGAGCAGCAGGCCGATGCCCAGCGTGACGCCGAGGTGTACCGGCGCCGTGCCGAGCAGCTGCAGCGCCGCGCCGATGCGCTGGACCACCTCCTGCAGCTGCTGCGCCGGCATCGTGCCCAGCTCGCGCAGCGCCTGCGTGCGCCCCTGCAGCGCCACCTGAGCCACTATCTGCAGATGGCCTTCCCCGGCGCGCAGATCGAGGTGGCCGACGACCTGGTGCCCGGCGCCGTCGAGCGTGGGTGGCCGCATGGCACCGAGCGCGGCCCGTTCGACCAGCTCAGCCAGGGCGCCCGCGAACAGCTCGGTATCATCTCGCGGCTGGCCTACGCCGATTTGCTCCGCGACGCAGGCCGGCCCACGTTGATCCTTCTGGACGACGCTCTGGTACACACCGACGAGGATCGGCTTGCTCAGATGAAGCGTGCGCTCTACGACGCGGCGCAGCGTCACCAGCTGCTCCTGTTCACCTGCCACTCCCAGGCCTGGCAGGACATGGGGGTTCCATTGCGGGGGCTGGCTTGATGTCGCTGAGCGTTCGCTTGCGCCTGGCCGTGCTGGTGGGCGGGCTGCTGGCATCGTTCCTGGCGGTGTCGCTGATGGCCGTATGGCTGCCTCAGCAGGTACAGGGTCTTCTGAAGACGGTGTACGCTGATCGGGTCGTGCCGCTGTCGCAGATCAAGGCTGTCAGCGATGCCTACGCGGTGACGGTGGTCGATACGCTGCAGAAGTACCGCGATGGTGCTGTCCGCGCCGACGCGGCGGCAGCCTTGCTGCAAGCCGCTGTGAGCCACGCTGACGAACAGTGGCAGGCCTACCTGCAGACGTACCTGACCGAGCATGAGCAGCAGTTGGTGCGCGAGGTCCAGCCGCGCCTGGAGCAGGCGGCCCTCGCAGCCGCAGCACTGGTGGCCAAGTTGAACCACGATGACCGGCCTGCGCTGAATGCCTTTGCCCAGCAGCGTCTGTACCAGACGGTGGAGCCTCTGACGCAGTCACTGCAGACACTCAGCACCCTGCAGCAGACGGTGGCGCGCCAAGCGTACGAGCACAGTGTGCAGGTCATCGAGCGCGGGCAGCAGGTGGTGGTTCTGCTGTGTGCCCTGGTCATGGGCCTGGGTGCCTGGGCGGGGCTGCGTCTGGCGCGGTCGGTCACGCAGCCGCTGCACGAGGCGGTGCGCCTGACGGAGGCCGTCGCCTCTGGCGCACTGCAGACACCCATCGAGGCACGTGGTCCGCAGGAAGTGGGGCAGATGTTGCAGGCCGTGGAGCGCATGCGGGTGGCCCTGGTGGAAAGGGCCGACCGTGATGCCCTCACTGGGCTGCTGGTGCGGCGCCGCTTTGACGAACTGGCGCAGGCCGAGCGCGAACGTTCAGGGCGCCTGCGCTCGCACTTTGCTGTGCTGCTGCTGGACCTGGACCATTTCAAGCAGGTCAACGACCGACACGGCCATGCGATGGGCGACCGTGCGCTGCAGGTCACTGCGACGGCCTTGCAGGGCGCTCTGCGCGGCATCGACCATGTCGCACGTTATGGCGGTGAAGAGTTTGCGGTGCTGCTGCCCGGCGCCGACATCGCGGCCGCCGGCAGGGTGGCCGAGCGCATCCGCGAGGCCGTCGCCACCGCCACCGCGGGGCTCATGCAGGGCACCGACACCGTGACGGCCAGCATCGGCGTGGCGGCCTGCCAGCCCGATGACGACTTCAGCCTGGCTGGGCTGATGGCCAGGGCAGATGCCGCGCTCTATGACGCCAAGCGGGGCGGGCGCAACCGGGTGGTACTGGGCGAGGCTCGTCAGCGCGTGGCGCTAGACCAGCCCGTCGAACAGCCAAACTGATACCGGCTCGCCCGCGGCCACCGAGCCCTGGCCGTGGTGCACCACGATCAGCGCGTTGGCTTCGCTCATGCTGCGCAGCACCCCGGCGCCCTGCGAGCCGACGGGGCGCACTTCCCAGATGCCATCGGCCGCGCAGTAGACGATGCCCCGCTGAAATTCTGTGCGCCCCGGCCGTTTGCGGATGGCCGCTGCGCTGCGCGCCTGCAGCAGGGGTGGAACGGTGTCGGCTGGTACTGCACCGGCCAGCTGCAGCAGGGCTTGCCGGGCAAACGCATAGAACGTCACCAGCGCAGCCACCGGGTTGCCTGGCAGGCCGAACAACCAGGATGTCCTGCCGGCACTGGCGCCGGCAGCCTCTGCCGCCCCTGCTGCCTGCAGCGGCCCGAAGGCAAACGGGCGCCCCGGCCGCATGGCCACCTTCCAGAACGCCACCTCGCCCCGCGCGCGGAGGATGTCGCGGGTGTAATCGGCGTCGCCAGCCGAGACACCGCCGCTGGTCAGCACCACATCGGCACGCTCGATCGCCTCGTCCACCGCGGCCTGCAGGGCGGCCCGGTCATCGGGCACCAGGCCCAGATCGATCACCTCCATCTGCAGCCGTTGCAGGGCGCTGGCCAGCGTGAAGCGGTTGCTGTCGTAGATGTGGCCGGGCGCCAGGGGCTGGCCCGGCGCGGTGATCTCGTCACCCGTGGAAAACAGCGCCACACGCAGCCGGCGCCTGACCCGAAGTTCGGTGAAGCCCAGTGACGCCGCCAGGCCCACATCGGCCGGCCGCAGCACACGCCCGGCCACCAGGGCGGGCTTGCCACGGGCCAGGTCCTCGCCGGCCTTGCGGCGGTTCTCGCCAGGCTTGACGGTACCCGGGGCCACCTGCACCAGCTCACCTTCGACGCGGCACAGCTCCAGCGGCACCACGGTGTCCAGGCCCTCGGGCATCACCGCGCCGGTCATGATGCGCACACACTCGCCCTCGGCAACCGGGCTGCCCCAGGGCTGGCCCGCGTAGATGGTGCCGACGCTGCGCAGCGTCCAGGCCGTGCCCGCGGGCAGGGCGCCGGCGTTGAAGGCATAGCCGTCCATCGCGGAGTTGTCGTGGGCGGGAACGTCGATGGGCGAGATGAGGTCGGCGGCCAGGATGCGCCCCTGGGCCGCCAGCAGGGGGATGGTCTCGTCGCCCTGGATGGGTACCAGCGCGGCGGCGATGGCCTGCCGGGCCTCGTCCACGCTGATGTTGTGCTCGCCAGCAGCGAGCGGATTGGGGCCCAGTTCGGTCATGGTGGGTAAGGAGTGGTCGCGGGGTGGTCGAGGTTTGTGCTGGATGCGCAGACAATGCGGACGGATTTTGCGCCACCCAAAGACCCCTTCGATGAACACGCTGCAGGAGAGCTTGAGCCTCGCGCTGGCCCTGATCGGCCAGGCCGACCCGGCGTTGCGGGCCATCGTTGTGCTGTCACTGCAGGTCAGCGGCTCGGCCTGCCTGATCGGCTCCGTGCTGGGGCTCGCCTGGGGGGCGGCGCTGGCGGTCTTGCGCTTTCCGGGCCACGGGGTGGTGGTGCTGCTGCTCAACACCTTGCTGGCGCTGCCGTCGGTGGTGGTGGGCCTGCTCGTCTACCTGCTGCTGTCGCGGGCCGGCCCGCTGGGCAGCTGGGGCATCCTGTTCACCCCCAGCGCGATGGTGGTGGCGCAGACGGTGCTGGTGGTGCCGCTGGTGGCTGCGCTGGCCCGCCGCCTGGTGCTGGGCGCGTTGCGCGATGGCGGTGACCAACTCGCCTCGCTGGGGGCGTCACCGCTGATGCGGGCGTTGCTGCTCCTGCTTCACGAGCGCCTGGCGGTGCTGACACTGCTGCTGACTGCCTTTGGCCGCGCGATTGCCGAGGTGGGTGCGGTGATGGTGGTGGGCGGCAACATCGACGGTGTCACGCGGGTGATGACCACGGCCATCGCGCTGGAGACCAGCAAGGGCGATATCGCTCTGGCCCTGGCGCTCGGGATCGTGCTGCTGGCCGTGGTGGGCCTGCTCAATGTGCTGGTGGGTCTGGCGCAGCGGCGCTCGGGCGTTGAACGCGAGGCATGGGCATGAGCGCTGCGCTGACCTCACCGGCAGCGACCGTCAGCGCTGGGCTGGCCGCACCGCTGGTGGCGCTGCGCCAGGCGGGCCTGGTGCTGGGCGGCCAGCGTGTCCTGCACGACATCAACCTGGAACTGCGCCCGGCCGAGCGGCTGGCCCTGGTGGGGCCCAATGGCAGTGGCAAGACCAGCCTGCTGCGCCTGCTGCACGGCTTGCTGCCCTGCAGCTCGGGTGAACGCCAGGTGCTGGGTGGTGGCCCGCAGGGCGGCACACACCCTCGCAGCCGGGTGGCCCCGCCGCGGATGGCGATGGTGTTCCAGAAGCCCTTTGTGCTGTCGTTCAGCACCCAGGCCAATGTGCGCCTGGCCCTGTGGCTGCAGGGGCTGCCGGCCTCGGAGCGGGCTGATCGCTGCGCGCAGGCGCTGGACAAGGTGGGCCTGAGCCCGCAGGCCCATCAACGGGCTACCACGCTGTCAGGTGGGCAGCAGCAGCGCCTGGCGCTGGCACGTGCCTGGGCCCTGCAGCCCGATGTGCTCTTGCTGGACGAGCCCACCGCGGCGCTGGACCCGAGCGCCAAGCGCGAGGTGGAGGCCTTGATGGAGACCCTGGCCGATGAAGGCCTGACGCTGGTGTTCAGCTCGCACAACCTCGGGCAGGTCAAGCGGTTGGCGACAAGGGTGGCTTACCTGGAGTCAGGCCGTGTCGCGGTGGACGCGCCGGTGGAGGCGTTCTTCGCTGCGGCCAGGCCCAACCTGGCCACACCCTTCCTGAAGGGCGAGCTCAGCTGGCGCTGACCACGCGCCTTCAGCGTCTGGGCATCGGGTGGGCCAGGTCACGCACATGCACCGGGCCTGCGCGGCGCAGCACCTCGGTGTGCAGACCCCGCAGCAGGGCGGTACCACCCAGCAGAACGGTGGACACAAACATCGGGCCCACCAGCAGGTGCACCGGGTGCACCCAGCTGGCCGGGCGCTGGCCTTCGTAGTAGTGGCCGGCCAGCTGCAGCAGGCCGCCCATGGCCATCAGCCCCGCAGCCCAGCACAGCCAGTGCAGCAAGCCGCCCTGCGGCAGCTGGTGCGCAGCAAAGAACACTGCACCCAACAGCGCCGAGGTGGCCAGGCCCAGGCGCAGTTGCCCGCGTGTCAGGTACCAGCCCATCACCAGGCCGAACAAGCCCCAGGCGGGTGTGATGCCGGCATCGGCCACCGCACCCTGGGGGCCCCGCAGGAATACCGCCAGCGACAGCCAGGACAGGGGCACGGCCACCAGGTGCATCTGGATGTTGCGCTTGTCGCGGTGCAGCCGGGCGTAGGCCACCAACAAGTCCAGTGCCGAGCCGAACAGGCCGCGTTGCGGGTGTTGAAGCCGAAGGTCAGTGCTCATGGTGTTGTCCGGTGCGGCAGGGGGCCGGTAAAGATCACACGATTTGATGGTAGCGCAGCCGGGGCAGCGGGATGTAAGGGCTTGCAGCCTGCCGAGCGAGGTCAACGCCCAGGCCCGCCCTGGAACACCAGCGCCACTCTCTAAAATGGTTGTCGGCCCATGGATGACGTCCTGAAGCGTCAGCGAAGCCACACTGCCGCCATGGCTGGCCGCCTTCCCAGGCACCGTACTCCTCGTTTTCTGACCCCAAGGCCCCCGCATGAGCATCAAGAGTGACCGCTGGATCCGCCAGATGGCCCGCCAGCACGGCATGATCGAACCGTTCGAGCCGGGGCAGGTGCGCGAACTGAACGGGCAGCGCATCGTCAGCTATGGCACCAGCAGCTACGGCTACGACATCCGTTGCGCGCGCGAGTTCAAGGTGTTCACCAACATCCACAGCACCGTCGTGGACCCGAAGAACTTCGATGAGAAGAGCTTTGTCGACATCGAGGCCGACACCTGCATCATCCCGCCCAACAGCTTTGCGCTGGCGCGCACGGTGGAGTACTTCCGAATCCCGCGCAACGTGCTGACCATCTGCCTGGGCAAGAGCACCTATGCGCGCTGCGGGATCATCGTCAACGTGACACCCTTCGAGCCTGAGTGGGAAGGTTATGTCACGCTGGAGTTCAGCAACACCACGCCGCTGCCGGCCAAGATCTACGCGGGCGAAGGCTGCGCACAGGTGCTGTTCTTCGAGAGCGACGAAGTCTGCGAGACCAGCTACAAGGACCGCGGCGGAAAGTACCAGGGGCAGAAGGGCGTGACGCTGCCCAAGGCCTGAGGGCTTGCGGGCCATGGCGCCGCAGGTGGCACACCGGCAACGGTCTCAGCGTCCCCAGCAATCGGCGGCTGTCTTGCCGCTCGACGCATTCAGGATTGTTCGGTTGCCGGTCTCGGTGATGCGGAAGTCGCCGCAGGGGTCATTGGCCTGTCGCGTTCCGCTCTTGCGTTCGGCCGTGGCGCTGAAGGTGGCGCCATTGGTCGACACCAGAACAACCGCGTACTTCCCGCCTTCGACGGTCAATATCGTCTGCGGCACCAAGGTGTCACCGGGGTACAGGCCGTTGGCGGTGGCCGCGCGCTCCATGAACTGCGCCACCCGAATCAAGGCCGCCTTGGCGTTGTTGCGCTCTGCGCGCCGCAGGTACTCCTGGTAGTTCGGCACGGCGATGGCCGTCAGCAGCGCCACCACGGCGACTGCGATCATCAACTCGATGAGCGTCAGGCCACGCCGATGAAGAGCTGCCGGTCTGGCCAGAGCACTGGCGAGGCTGCCGGGCGTTCTATGCATGACTCGGCTCATTGCAGCACCTGACGCCAGGAAGCGCGTGCACCCAATGTCTGGCCGGGGTTCCAGGTCTTGGCGGCACAACTCTGCCCGGATGGACAGTTCGACGCGACCTGCTTGATCTGGGCTCCGGCGCGGAATAGCGCGCTCTGCCCTGGCGGAGCCTCGATCATGGTGGCGTTGGCCGTGCCGGCATTTGTTCCAGTCAAGGTAAACGGGGGCGTCGCCGGAGCTCCACCGTTGAACAGGTTCAGCACGCTCAGGAAGCGGCGCCCGCCAGTGGCACTGGGCGTGCAGGTCTCCACCGACGTGTCGTTGCCCGTGGACGGAATCATGCTTTCCACCAGTACCTTCTGGCCGGCGTAGGGCCGCGCGTTGCTCACCACCCGTTGCCCACTCAGCGGCCAGTCCAGGTACCAGCCGCGGTGAGGTGTTGTGCCAGTGTAGGTGGTGGCATTGTTGGAAGACGTGAAGTAGTTGCTCCCCGAATCAGCGATGGGCGAAGCGTTGTAGGCCTGCTGGACGAGGCTGGACAAGCTCGGCGAGGACACCGTGTTGATGGTGCTTCCCGTGGGAGAGGTGCCATAGGTGCTGTTGTCCCACAGGCCGTACAGCGACTGTTTCGTTGTGCTGGTGGTGTCGGCATCGGTGAGATTCTGCCCGGTACCCACCACCACCATCAGGCCTCCGGCGGGATGCGGTGCCACAAAGGGTGCGCTGGTGATCGGCTGTGCAGTGCCGCTGCGCTGGGCGACAAAGAATGGCTGCCCGGAAAAGGCGGTACCCCACGCAGTGGGGTCGCTGCTGCGAAGGTCGAACTTCCACACATGGCCGCGCAGGTCGCCGGCGTAGGCGATGTCCACCACCCCGTCACCGTTGATGTCCACCAGTGCGGGTGTGGCCAGGCCATTGTTACCCTTGAAGGTGCAGGCCGTGATTTCGATTGGTGAGCCGCACGGAGAGAGCTTGAGAATGGAGGGGCTGCTGTCCAGGTACTGGATCATCAGCACGGGCGCCTCGTTGGTGCTGTTCACACCATTGCCCATGACCGCCGCCCAGCGACCATTGTTCAGCTTGACGATCTGCCGCGACTTGCCCGTGACGTCATCGACCGACGGTTCCGACACGATGTGGCCGATGTCGGCATCGCCGCTCGCGGTGGTGTCGGTACGCACCACGCTGTCCGCCTTGGCGTCGGTGAAGTTGGCAGGGTCGGTGATGTCCAGCACAAACCAGCCCTTGACGCCGTTGCCACCCGTTCCCACCAGCAAGGTGCGCCAGCCGTTACTGCTGACGTCGCCATAGAAGGGCGAACCATCCACGAAGTACTGCATCTCGTGCGCGGTGTCGGTCAGCTGACGCAGCCGCCCCTCTGCCAGACCTAAGGGCACATAGGCCAGGCGTTCGGCGCCGTTGGAGGCCTGGAAGCCATGCAGCATGCCGTCCGAAGCGCCCACATACAACATGGGCGTGCGACTCCTTTGCTCGTTGGCAAAGGTGGCGAAGTTGTCGCTCAATCCCTGGGCAGCCGCGGGCGCACCGACGTACAGCACCTTGGAATTGACGATGGCGCCCATTCGGCTGGTCCGGCTGCGGAACGTGCCGCCGGAATCAACGGTATTGCTTTGGTCGCCGCGAATGAAGTTGAGGCGGGCCTGCCCGCGTTTGTCGTTCCCGCCCGCCGCGTTGCTGTTCAGCTTGCCCTGGGTGTTTGTCGACAGGTTCCCCAGGGTCTTGAAGGCGATGCCGCTGCTGCCATTGGAGGTCAGCACCACCCGGTTGATGATCTGTGCGGATGTCAAGGCATCGAGCAGGGCGGCAGCGTTCCAACTCTCCGCCGAGCGGATGTTGCCCGTTGACGGATCGATTTCTCGCGCCGCCAGCGTGCCAGTGCCTTCGGCTGCGCTGTAGCCGGCGACATAGGCCATCATGCCTCGGCGAAGTGAACTGGAGTTGGTCGCGATGGACACCAGCGGCACTGACGTGTCTTTGATGACCTGGTTGAGGATCTCGGTGAATGCGGCCGTCAGGCCGCTGGCAGTGGTCACCGGGAAGAAGCGGCCACGACCATTGATGGCGGCGTGCCACAACTCGATCGGGCGGGTGTGATCGACTTCAAAGTTCCAGCCAACCTCCGTTTTGGGATTGGGCCATTGCAGTTCGCCCTGGATCAGCCGCGGCAGGTCACCTCCGAAGGTGTCCTTGCTGGTGTTGTTGGTGCTCCAGTCCACAGGGGTGGCGCGCTCCGAGATGTCGACGTTGGTCGCCTTCTCCTTGTTGGTCGCGTTGGGATTGGCGTCGTACATCGTCTGATTGGTGTAGTAGATTTTCGACGTGGCCACCGGACTGCGCCGGAAGGTCCAGTTGACCGTCCCGAGCCCAAAGCCGATGGTGTAGAGCGACACGTGTTGCCAGGTCGCCGGGTTGTTGCGCGGGTTCCAGAATTCCTGGGTCTGGATGCAGTTGCCGTTGGAGGTGCAGGTGGGCGTGGCGAAGGTCTCGGGGCCACGCTTGTTGATCAGCGGTCGAAGGCCATTGGCCATCGCCGCCGTGCTTCCGGTTCCATCCTGGGCGTCGGTGGCCCAGGCCTGGAAGGCGAAGTCGGACAGCGTGCTGGCCTGGGTCGGAGTGGTGTCCCCATAGGAATCGCGGTACACCCGGGTCTGGTCGGCGGTGACGTTGTAGGACTGTCCATTGGGCAGCGTCTGCGTGGTGCTGTCGCCGCTGGAGACCCGCTGAAGGTGGTTATGGGCATTCCAGGCGCCGTCGGTCAGCAGGATGTTGTACATGCGGCGGCAGGTGAGGTAGGGCTTGTCGCTGGGGTTCTGCGCAACACCCGGCACATCGGCCCAGGGGCTGTTGAGCCCCTGCGGTGTTCGGGCGTAGTCGGCCACCCGCTGCATCATCTCCAGCGCAGGCGTGCCGGAGCCGGTGGCGATCGACTGGACAAACTTCCAGAAGTTTTCGCGGTGCGGGCCACTGAAGGGCCGGATCGTATTCTCCGCGCCTGGTGTCAGCGATTTGGCACCGGTCGAATTGCCGCCGTTGTGCATGGCATGCCAGGCCAAGCGTATGCGGCCGTCGGGAATGATGCCGGAGTTGGCCGAACCGTCGCCGAAGGTGGCGATGAGCGATTGCTTCAGCAGTTCATACTTTTTGCCCGAGGAATCGTTGCCGGGGATCAGCGGCCAGGCCATGCTGTCCGAGTCGTCAATCGACAGCACCACGTTGGGTGCCGGCTCCGTACTGCTGGCGTTGGGAGGTGCACTGCTCAGGGCAAGGGGTGCGGCCTTGACGCTGGGCAGGCTGGCTGCCAGCAGACAAGCCAAGGCGATCTGGTGCAGGCGCAGTGGGGCGCTCATCATCTCGGCTCCTAGGGGTTCTGAGATACGGGGTTGGGAACAAAGATCTCGCGCAGCACCACCCGTGAGCCCGGTTTGCGACCCTGGGCAATGGCGGTGATGCGGTAGACAAAGGGCGCGCTCGGGTCGGGTACCAGGTCAGCGGCGGGGGAGGCGCCATTGCTGATGCTGCTACCGTAACGGAACACTTCGATCCAGTAACGGCTCCACGGCTGGCCATCGGCAGGCAGGGTGGTGTCGTCGCGGTTCTCGCTGAGCGATGGGTTGCCAGATGCCGTGGCGGCTGTCGCTCCGGTGAAGCGGCCGTAGGAAGTGCCAGCGGAAAAGACCTGCCCGAGCAGAGGTGGCCGGTGCAGGTTCGCCAGGGCGGCCATCGACTCCGGCAGGCAGATGCCTTGTCGGCAGCGGGTGGTTGCTGCCAGGCTCATGGCGGCCAGGAAGTTGTCGGTGTAGTCCTGGACGTTGCGAGGGATCCACTGGAAGTCCTGGCTGCTGCCCGGGACGTCGTCCACGACGCGGCACCCGATGAAGACCTGGCCAGCAGGGGGTGCTGTGTTGCGGCACGGCAGTCCCAGGCCACCATCGATGGCGTTGGGCGCCCAGATGCCGCCGGCATTGGTCAAGTCGGGCAGGCGGCCGCGGATGTCGTGTTCGGCGTCTCGCAGGACGGCCTCCGCGGCGGCGAAGGTTCGGCTGTAGTCGCTGACGTTGCCGGTGGAGGCTTCTGCCAGGCTGGCCAGGCGGAAGGCACCGAGCACGGCAACCACGCCCAGTGCCACGATCACCAGCACGGTGATCAATGCGATCCCGCGCGGCGCGCGGGCGTGAGAGTGCGGTCGTGGGCTCATGGGACGATGTTGCGCAGTGCAATGGTTCGGCGTACCACGCGCCGGAGCTTGCCGTCGGCCAGGACGGTCTCATCGCGACAACCCAGTGTGTCGGCTTGTGCGGGCAGGCTGCTGAGCCCGCCGACGACGCGCATGCACAGCGTGACGGCGGTCACGTTGCGCCAATCGGTGGCGGCGACATCGTCCGCATTGCTGGTGCGGAACACCGGTGCACCGGGTGCCCCGCCCGGAGAGCTGCGCACGGTGTAGGTCACCTGAAGGTCTTCGACCCCGTCCGCAATGGGCTGTGCAGCGGTCCCGCTGGCCCCCCGACACATCAGGGCCTTGCCGACCACCGAGAACTCGTTGTCCACTCTGCTGGCGCCGCTGCCCAGCACATTGGTGGTGGGCTGCCCGAGGCAGTCACGCGCCACGCCGTTGTCCTCGTAGCTGATGCGCAGCACATCCGTACCGTTGGCTCCGCCATCGACACCGTGGACATGCAGAAAGGTATTGCCACCGATGGCCGCCGGGTCAAAGCCGGTGAAGTCATCGCTGAAGACCACCTGGCCGGGCCCGCTGTCGACCAGTTCCACCGCGCCACTCTGGCTGGCTTGGAAGCCGATGTTGCGCATCACCGAATCGGCCTTGAGCTGCAGGCGTGCAGCGTCACTGACGGTGGCCGACGTGACCTGCGACTCCGTCAGGATGATCATCCCGCCCAGCACGACCACCAGGCCCAAGGCCATGGCGACCATCAGCTCGACCAGTGAGAAGCCGCGCGCGACAGGCGCTCTGTGCATGTGCGTCATGGTGCGAGGTTCAGGGTTGCACATAGACCAGCTGGCAATAGCTGCCCTCTGGGCAGCTCACGCCGCCGCTGTTGGCCTGGAAGCCGCTGCTGAGCAGCGCGAGGCGGGCGGTCCGATCGGCTGCGGTGGCGCCGCCCTCTCGGGCGGCCCAGCTGACCGCGACGCCAATCTGCCGCGGGTCGCTGGATGAACGGAACACGGTCGCCGTGCCGTCCGGCAGGCTGGCCTGAAGTGCCTGCATCCATTGGTGCAGGTCATATTTCGCACGTTGGTCCGCGGTGCAGTTGGCGGTGGTGCAGTTGGCGGTGGCGGGTGTGTCGCCCCAGGCCATGTCGTAGCGGCCCAGCAAGGCTGCTTCGCGGTTGATCAGCATGCGGTTGCCCAGGTCGTCGATCAGGCCCACGGCGACTGCGCGTTGCGCACTGCTGCGGCTCTCCGCTGCCAGGCGGGTTTGCGCGGCCACCAGCCCGAGCAGGCCCAGGGCGAGCACCACCAGGGCCACCAGGGTTTCCATCAGCGCGATGCCTGCCTGTGACCGGACAGGCGCCGCAGCGGTGTGTTGGGCGTTCAGGGGCATGCGACCGTCCCTGTCAGGATGGAGAGTTGTCCGCCCAGGTTGAGGCACACCGTGCTGGAAGCCGCGCCACCCGTAGAGTTCGACGACACCACAAAGCGGTGTTCGCCACCCTCGGCCCTGCCCCACGCGTTCATGACCAAGGTGTTCATGACCAAGGTGTTGGTCCCTCCCGCCGAGTGTTGCAGCCGCATGGCGCCTCCAAGGGTGATGTCTTTCAAGAGGGTTTCGCCAGCGTCACGTGCCCCATTGGCGTTGGTGTCGGCAAAGAGGATGTAGCCGCAGTGCCAATCGGCGTCGCCGCCCAATGTCACGTCGCAGGCCGTCTTTCGACGCAGCACCACGTTTCCGCCCCGCCGTGATGCCTCAATCTCGGCGAGGTGCAGTGCGGCAGTCAGCTCGTCGCGTGCGGCGCGAACTTCCTGCGTGCGCAAGTTCTGGACGAGGTGAGGCGCGCCCAGTCCGATGAGGATCACGGCAACGGCGATCGTCACCATCAGCTCGATCAGCGAAAAGCCACGCCGGCGGCCCGACAGTGGTGGTGCCCACCGGGTGGGGTTGGTGCGCTGGCGTTCTGAAGAAGGGCTTGGCATGGGTGGGTGACACGTCGGAACAGGTTTCCGATGCGTCTGAAGGAGGGTTTCGGCGATTGTCCAGGCGCCTTGAGGGGGCTTGGCAGTGCCGCATCTGTAACTGGACGTGACCGTGTGGAAGTGCACGGCTGAGGCTCGACAACCATCGCGCCGGGCACCCTTCACGTGGGGAGTGCTTGCCCGCACAATGCTGAGCCGGGCCATGAGAGCCCCCTCGAGGCCATGCCGCCCCTGGCAAGGGCCCGGGCCGTTGAGGAGCACAGCATGAAGTGGGAAGGCCACGAGCAGAGCGACAACGTCGAAGACCGCCGCGGTGGTGGTGGGAGTGGCGGGCTCCCAGGGGGACGCCCACGCATCGGTGGCCGGGGCATCGGCCTGGGCACCATCGTGATCGCGCTGCTGGCCAGCGTCATCTTCGGCATCAACCCGTTGACGGTACTGGGTGTGCTGGGCGGTGATGTCGGGGGCCTGGCCGACAACGGCGGCGCGGTGGCCCAAGGGCCGGCGCCAAGGCCACCTGCCAACGACGCGCCGGCGGCCTTTGTGGCCACCGTGCTGCGCGACACCGAAGTGGTCTGGGCCCGCATGTTCCAGGGCCAGGGCAACGGCTACCGCGAGCCCAAGCTGGTGCTGTTCCGGGGCCAGCAGCCCACCGCCTGCGGCATGGGGCAGTCCGCCATGGGCCCGTTCTACTGCCCGGGCGACCAGAAGGTCTACATCGACCTCGATTTCTTCGACACCTTGCAGCGCCGCATGAACTCACCCGGTGACTTTGCCCGCGCCTATGTGATTGCCCACGAGGTGGGCCACCACGTGCAGCACCAGCTGGGCATCACGCAGAAAGTGGACAGCATGCGCGGGCGCATTTCCGAGGCCCAGATGAACCAGCTGTCGGTCCGGGTGGAGCTGCAGGCCGACTGTTTTGCCGGTGTCTGGGCGCACCACAGCCAGAAGAGCAAGGGTTGGCTGGAGCAGGGCGACATCGAGGAAGCGCTGAACGCCGCGTCGCAGATCGGGGACGACAACCTGCAGCGGCAATCCCGCGGAACGGTGGTCCCTGAAAGCTTCACCCACGGCAGCAGTGCACAACGTGTTACGTGGTTCAAGCGAGGCCTGCAGTCGGGCAGCGTGCAGCAGTGCGACACTTTCAATTCGCGCCAGCTGTAGCGCCTTGACACTGCAGCGGGGCCTCACAAACCCATCGAATTTCTGACGACATGCGCGGCCCCAAACGTCTCCCCGCCCTGGTCGATGCCTGGTTTGACCTGCTGCCCGGTGACCAACGCGAAACGGCACTGCAGTTGCACAACGCCATCATGCCGTCGGCGCCCCACGCTGACCTGCTGGTGCGCAGTGGCAACCTGTTCTACGGTGTAGGCAACGAGCACCTGCTGGCCTTGGCGCCGCACCGCACCCATGTCAATCTGCAGGTGCTCACCTTTGGCAAACCCTCTCCCGCGTTCCCCGAACTGCTGCCGGCGGGCAAAGGGCTGATGTGGCGTTTCAAGCTCGGTGAGCCCGTCGACGGGCCTGCGGTGACGCGCCTGACCGCCATCATCTTCAGCCTCGTGCAAACGTCGAACGTTGCGTCCGCACGTCATTCGACGTGACCAAACGCGACTGAGGCCCAGCGCGCGCTGCGCAGCCGGCCCCCCTCAAGCGCGGGCCCCACGCGGGTCCTGCGCGGGCTCCATTCGGGCACGAATGGCGACGCGGGTTCTTCCTTTTGCACGGGCTCAGTTTCCGGTGCGGACCGCCGATACCGGGTGATGCCCAGCGCTCCTTCCTCCGCCGCGTTGCGGCTGCAACTCCACAGCGACGTGGCGGCATGGGTCACACCCGCGGTGCGCGATGCTGTGCAGGAGTTGTCAGTGGCCTCGCAGGGCGCAGATGCGCCGCCGGACAACGGGGCGGCTCACGAGGTTCTGGCAGTGATGGCGCGCCGCGAAACCTCGTTTGCGGCCCACCTCGCGGCCACCATCCGCGCACGGCTTGTCGAGCATGAGGAAATGCTGACCGACACCGGGGTGATGCCGCTGCTGCCCGCCGGACCTGATCTGGTCACCGCCGAGGCCGTTGACGAGACCATCGAGCTGGCCCGGGTGGTCAACGACATCGAGTGGCACGCCGAGCATCCGCTGGCCGATCTGGTTGCGCGAGCGTCTTGCCTGGCCGGTCAGCGCGAGCCCAACCCGCGCGCCAACCCCTTGTCGCCCGCCACCATCGGGCGTGCGCTCATGCGCAGTGTGCGGTCGCTGGGCCTGCCACCACCTGCGCGCCGCTGCTGGATGGCGGCCGTGGGCCAGGCGATGGCGCGTCGGCTGCCGGAGGTCTACCGGCGGCATGTACGGTGGCTGGAAGAGGCTGGCGTGGGGGCGCTGGCGGACGGCCATGCGCTGGCGAGCGGCTGGGGCGAACCTGGGCGCGTGCGTCAGCCGACGCCGCAGCAGGCCTTGCAGCAGCTGGTGGCCTGGGGCCAGCAGATGTCGGCGAGGGTCGTGCCAGGTGATGGCCTGCGCATCCTGGATGAACCGGTGTCGCTGCGCGCACGCGACGACATCATGGACCTGCTGTTCAACCCAGACCTCGGCCCGCCGGGTCGCGGCGGCTGACCCGAGCCTGTGGCGTTCGCTGGACCACCCGCTGTGGAAACTGATTGAGCGCATCCTGTCCACGGCCACAGCGACGGCGCTGGACGAACCGGCCGTGAAGGACCTGCACGCCGCCATCGAACGCACCCTGCAAACCCTGACCGGCGGCGCTGCCCTGGATGCTGAACGATGGCGCGCCGAGGTGGACCAGCTGGAGTTTGCGGTCACGGGGGTGATGCTGGAATCGGGCGATCGGCTGGTGCCCGAGGCGGCTGGTCTGCAGGCCAAGGCCGCCAAGGCGGAATGGACCGAACGGCTGCGCGAGCAGCTTCAGCTGCACGTGCAGCAGGCCGCAGCAACTCGGGCGCCCTCGGCGTCTGCCGGGGTCACGGCGGCGCTTCCGCCAGCCGTCCACCGCTTCTTGATGGAGACCTGGGTGGAGGTCTTGTATTCGGCCTCTCACTCGGGTGGGCCGGCGCTGGCCCAGCGCGCGGCGCTGGTGGACGACCTGATCGCCTGCGCAGCCCGGGCGCCGGGAACCGCGCTGCCGGAGCCCCAACTGCGGTCACTGATGCTGCGGGTGCGCGAAGGCCTGCAGGCGGCGAGCCTGTCGCAGGTGCAGCAGGACAGCGCCTTGCGCGCGCTGATGCCCGCGCTTCAGCGTCCTCATGCCACTCCCAGGAAAGCCCCTGCGGCATCACCGGCCCCGGCGCCAGCCGTCAGCTGGCCGAACCCCGCGGGCCCTGTGCAGACCGACCTCGGCGCCCTGCATGCGGCCTTGCCCACCGTGCCCATCGGCATTGTCGACGGCAGCGAACACAGCCAGCGTGCTGACGCCGACTGCCGCCGTTGGCTGGAAGGCCTGCGTGTGGGCGACCGTCTGCGCATTCACCTGGACGCGGCCTGGACAACGGCGCATGTGCGCTGGCGCAGTGCCGACGCGTCGGTGTTTGTGTTGATCCCGCTGGAGCGCCAAGGCCAGCACTCGTTCACCCGGCGCGCGCTGGAAAACCTGCGCAGGGCGGGATTGGTCGCCACGCTGGAGCGCGGCGAGCTGTTGGCCAAGGTATTTGCGTCGCTGATGGGTGGCCCGGCGTCGGCGCCGTCGTTGCCGCCTGCAACGGCGTCACGGGCCGGCAAGGCCGCCGCTTCGGCGCGCAGCAGGAGCCTGACCGACGGGATCACCGTCGCACGCTGAGCCGCCTGACTGCGGGT
>JAJTDE010000094.1 GCA_021298085.1 Rubrivivax sp. | reverse complement strand
GCAGCACGGCCGGCGCGTCGCTGGTGCTGCACCGCCAGCCAGCCCACGTGTTCCTGGCCGCGCAGCTGGACAGCGCGGTGGCCGCGGGCACACTGCGGGTGGTCTTCCACTCCATCGTGTGGCAGTCGAGCTGCGGCTGACACAATGGCCCGGGGGCCATGAACAGCGGCTGGCGCTGTGCCACCCGCACGGCAGCCACCTGCGCTGGCTCGACTAGCGTCCTGCGCTGAGCCACGCTGGCATGAAACTCCAACTGCTGTCTGACCTGCACCTGGAAAGCGAGACCTTCGAGCCCGAGCCCGCACCCGGCGCCGAGGTGCTGGTGCTGGCCGGCGACATCGACAGCACCTGGCAAGGCCTGACGCGCTTTGCGGGCTGGCCTGTCCCGGTGCTGCTGGTGCCGGGCAACCACGAATTCGACGGGCGGGACATCCACCAGGGCCTGGCCCAGCTGAGCACCCTGACCCAGGGCCTCGGCATCCGGCTGCTGTACCGCGACAGCTGCGTGCTCACCGATGCCCAGGGTGTGGCCGTGCGCTGGGTGGGCGCCACCCGCTGGAGCGACTTCGACCTCTTCGGCGTGGCCGGGCGCGCGCGGGCGATGCGGGCAGGTCGCTACTTTGCCGATGTGATGCGCGCCGAGCGGCACGGACGCCCCTTTGACGCCGAGGCGGTGCGCGAGGAAGGCCTGCAGTGCCGCGCCTACCTGGAGCAGGCCCTGCGCGAACCTGCCGACGGCCGCTGGCAGCGCACGGTGGTGATCACCCACTTTGCGCCGAGCCTGCTCAGCGCCGACCCTCGCTACGGCGCCGCCCCCGGCACCGCCAGCTTCTGCAGTGCCGACGATGACCTCATCCCGCAGGCCGACCTGTGGCTGCACGGCCACCTGCACTGCCGCCACCACTACCGCGTGCCACGCAGCGACGGCAGCGCCACGCCCGTGGTCTGCCAAGCCCGCGGGCTGGCACACAAGGGTGAAGACCTCGGCCTGGAACCGCTGAGAGTCTGGGAAGTCTGAGCCTCGCTGCACCGGCCCTTGAGCCTGCGCAAAGGGGGCGCCAGCCGCAGATGCAATACTGGCGCGTCACTGACAACAGGAGCACTGACATGAAGATCTTGATCCCGGTGGACGGCAGCCCGACGACCAAACGCATGCTGGCGTTTCTGACCACGCACGGCGAATGGCTGGGCGCCGGCCACAGCTGGACGGTGCTGACCGTGGTGCCATCGGTACCCCCGCGTGCCGCGGCGGTCATCGACAAGGCCACGCTGAAAAGCTATTACGAGGACGAGGCCGAAAAAGTCTTCAAGCCGATCCGCGCCTTCCTGAAGAAACAGGCACCGACCGATGACGTGCAGTTTGTCAGCAAGGTCGGCTCCGCCGCCGACACCGTGGCGCAGTTCGCGGCCAAGGGCGACTCGGACCTGATCGTCATGGGCTCACACGGCCACACCAACCTGATGAACCTCGTGATGGGCTCGGTGGCCACCAAGGTGCTGGCCCAGTGCCAGGTGCCGGTGCTGCTGGTGCGCTGATACACACGCCGACGCCCGGCGGATGGCACCAGCAAGCGCCACCCGCCAGTGATGCCACGCGCAGTCGTCAGCCCGGCGTCGAACCACCCCGACTGCCGCGGCTGAGGGACTGCCAACGGCCCCACCACGGCGACGTCGAAGGCGCCTGAGGCAACGCTGCAGACAATCCAGACCTGGGAACGTCCGCCTCAGGCTGGGCCGGCCGGCCCGTGCGTTCTGGCCCCTCGTCCGACGCTGGCTGCGCGGCGTCGAGCCCGATGCAGGTGCCCATGTCGGCCCAGTCGGTGGCAGGGTTGGACGGTCGCCGACGCCAGCGCGTCAGCCAGGGTGTGGAGGTGGACGAGGTGCTGGCCATGGCGCTATGCAGGTTAAATGCTAGAGGATGGATGTACGTTGACCTGAGGTGAGTGTCGGCGCAGCACCGTCGCGCCAAGAGCACAAAGCGCAAGCACTTTGCTGCCAGATGTCACGGACCGTATCCGGACGGTGGCCCTTCACCCCGCCAAGGCAAGGCTCCACCTCCCACGGACACGCTGGGCACCCCACGCATCCCTACCCGCACGCCCCTACACTGCGCGTCCTCCCAGTCCACAAGCGCATGAGCAGCACACCCCGTACCGCCCGCGCGCCGCGCACGACACCCGCGTCGGCCCCGCCAAGGCCCTGGTGCGCCATCGACTTCGGCACCTCCAACTCCGCCGTTGCGGTGCCGTCACCGGCCGAGGGAACGCCACCGCCCGGGCAGCCGCTGTCAGGCGACATCACGCTGGTGCCACTGGAACAGGGTCTGGTCACGATGCCCACCGCGGTCTTCTTCCGCAGTGACGACGCACCCGGCCTGGAGCCGCGCCCGGACGTCGGGCGCGCGGCTGTGCAGGCCTATGTCGACGGGCTGGACGGCCGCCTCATGCGTTCGATGAAGAGCATCCTGGGCTCCAGCCTGGCCGAGGCCCACACCGACATCGGTGGCGGCCGCAGCCTGCGCTACCTGGACATCGTCAGCGGCTACCTGCGCGAACTCAAGCGCCGCACCGAGCAGACGCTGGGCCAGAGCGTCGACCAGGCGGTGCTGGGCCGGCCGGTGAGCTTCGTGGACGACGACCCGGCCCGTGACGCCCAGGCCCAGCGCGCCCTGGAAGCGGCTGCGCGGGCGGTGGGTTTTCGCACCCTGCACTTCCAGCTCGAGCCCATGGCCGCCGCGCTGGACCACGAGTCCACTCTGCAGGCCCCGCAATGTGTCCTGGTGGCCGACATCGGTGGCGGCACCTCGGACTTCACGCTGGTGCGCCTGGGCCCGCAACTGCGCCAGAAGCTGGACCGCCGCGACGACGTGCTGGCCCACCACGGGGTGCACATCGCGGGCACCGATTTCGACCGCCGGCTGTCGCTGGCCACGCTGATGCGCTGCCTGGGGCTGGGCGCGCACCGCCCCGCGCGCCCGGGCGAGCTGCCCCGGGAGGTGCCCAGCGGCATCTACTTCGAGCTGGCCACCTGGCACCTGATCAACACCGTCTATGCCCCGGCGCGCCTGGCCGAGGTGCGGCAGATGCGAACCTGGTACGCGCAACCCGAACACCACCGCCGGCTGATGACCGTGCTGACCGAGCGCCTGGGCCATTCCCTGGCAGCCTGCGCGGAGCAAGGCAAGATCGACGCGGCCTCTCAGGGGCTGGCGCGCCTTGACATGGGCTTGGTGGAATCCGGCCTGGCGCTGGACGTGAGCGAAGCCGAAGCCGCACAAGCCATCGAGAGCGACTGCGAGGCCATCGAGCGCGCGGCGGCTGAAACGGCACGGCGGGCCCAGGTCTCACCCGAGACGGTCGACGCCGTCTACCTCACCGGCGGCTCCACCGGCCTGGCCCCGCTGGCGCGGCGGATCGTCGCGCAGTTTCCGCGCGCCCGCGCTATCCGCGGCGACCCTTTTGCGAGTGTGGCCCGGGGCCTGGGCGTGCACGCGCAGCGCCTGTTTGCCTGACGGGGCGCCCGCGCGCGGCCGTCGGGCCGCGGCGCACGGGGCGCGTGACATCGGCCAGCAGCAGCACACTGCGCACCAGGTCTTCGGCCGCTTCGTCCAGCGTCGTCGGCGGCTCCAGCGACTCGATCACGGGCAGCAGGTCGTCAGCGTCTTCCAGGTCTTCCGGCGGCACCGCCGCAAAGATCACCGCCAGGGGCTCCTTCAGCGCCGGGTTGGACAGCCTGAGCAGCTGCGGCCAGCGTTCCAGTGCGATGGAAAACCCGGCGACCCACAGCAGCTGGGCCTCGGTGACCGGTTCGTCCTCGTCGGGCTCGAAGATCCAGGGGTCGAACCACTGGCGCGCACCGATGGCCTGTGCCAGCTCGGCAAACCGGCGCTCGGCCAGGGCTGACACCTCGGCCACCACCGCCGCTGGCACCCCGGCCGGCACCGCCTGCTGCGCATCGGCGTCGAACAAGGCCGGTAACACCTCGGGCCACAAAATCGTTACCGGCTGCAACAGCGCGCCGCACAGATAACCGTCCACCGCAGAGGCGTCCATGGGCTGCAAAGGCGCATGGATACTGGCCAGCAGCTCGTCCAGACGGGTGATCTCGGTGTCGGTCAGCTGTGTTTCGAGGCGTTGCATCTGACCATTGTCTCCCTTCCACATGGGGGCTGGTCCATCGGCAGCGCCGGGCTACATTTGTAACCAGTGCACGCAACAGTGAACGGCGTCACAAACACCCGGTGCGGTGCGTGACGAAGTTCTCGACGGTCCCAACGACGTCCTTTTCGAAGGACTTATACAGCCCGCCGGCTTCAACCCCGGCGGGCTCTTTTTTTGCGCTGCCTAGAATTCGGTCACTTTTCACCCACTGGCCGCCCATGAACCACCCCCTCCCCGAGCGTTGCGACCTGCTGGTCATCGGCGCGGGCCCGGCCGGTAGCGCCTGCGCGCAACTGCTGGCACGGGCTGGCCTGGACGTGCGGATGATCGACCAGCACGCGTTCCCGCGCGACAAGACCTGTGGCGATGGCCTGATCCCCGATTCCCATGCGGCGCTGACACGGCTGGGCGTGCTCGACGAGGTGATGCGTTCGGCGCAGCCCGTCAGTCATGTGCGCTGCTACGCCCCCAGCAGCCGTTTTGTCGACGTGCCCGGGACCCTGGCGGTGCTGCCGCGGCGCGAGCTGGACGACATCCTCGTGCGGGCGGCCGTGGCCGCTGGCGCGCACCTGCACACGCCCTGGCGTTTTGACAGCCTCCTGCACGACAGCCAAGGGCGGGTCAGTGGCGCACGCCTGCGCCGCGTCGGCGGCGAGCGCGAGACAGTGGAACTGCAGGCTCGCCAGGTGATCTTGGCCACCGGCGCGCCCGCCCAGGGGCTGGTCGCCGCAGAGCTGTGTGAACGCCAGTCGCCCAGCGCCATCGGGCTGCGTGGTTATGTGCGCCACCCCGGGCTGCCCGAGCTGCAGGACAAGCTGCAGGTGGTCTGGCACCGCAAGCTCAAGCCCGGTTATGGCTGGATCTTCCCCTGCGGCAACCAGCGCTGGAACATCGGCGTGGGCATCATCGACAGCCATGACGCCCAGGCCAAGGGTGTGATGCGCAACGTCAACCTGCGGCAGGTCTTCAAGGACTTCTGCGAACTGCACCCGCCGGCACGCGAACTCATGCAAAACGGGCAGCTGGAAGGTGAACTCAAGGGTGCCCCGCTGCGCAGCTCGCTGGTGGGCGCCACGCTGTCCAAGCCGGGTGTGCTCGTCACGGGTGAGGCCGCCGGCAGCACCTACTCCTTCACGGGCGAAGGCATCGGCAAGGCCATGGAAACCGGCATGCTGGCCGCGGAATCGGTGCTGGCGGCGCGCCAGCAGGGCCTGGACGACCACGCGCTGGCCAGCCACTACCAGCAGGCCATCCAGCGGCTCAAGCCCAAGTTCGACCTCTACGAGCGGGGCAACCGCGTCAACTACCACCCCTGGCTGACCGAGATCCTGATCCGCCGTGCCGCCAAGAGCGCACGGCTGCGCCAGCGCATGTCCAACCTGCTGGAAGAGAAGTCCACGCCGGCGCAGCTGGTCACGGCGCGCGGACTGTTCAAGCTGATCTTCGACTGAGGCGTCCCGCGATGTGCCAGCTGCTGGGCATGAACGCCAACGTGCCCACCGACATCTGCTTCAGTTTCACAGGACTGTCCACCCGTGCCGAGGAACACCGTGATGGCTTTGGGGTAGCCTTCTTCGAAGGCCGCGGCCTGCGGCTGTTTGTCGACCCGGCCAGTGCACGCCACTCACCGGTGGCCGAGCTCGTCAAGCGCTACCCCATCCGCAGCGAGCATGTCATCGCCCACATCCGCAAGGCGACACAGGGCGTGGTGTCGTTGGAGAACACCCACCCCTTTGTGCGCGAGCTCTGGGGACGCTACTGGGTGTTTGCGCACAACGGCGACCTCAAGGGTTTTGAGCCGCGCCTGCACGGCGCCTTCCGGCCCGTCGGGCAGACCGACAGCGAGCGTGCTTTCTGCTGGCTGATGCAGGAGCTGGCCAAAGCCCATGCCGACGTGCCCAGCACCGCCGAGCTGAGCGTGACGCTGGCCGAACTGCTGCCGCGGGTGGCCGCGCATGGCACGGCCAACATCCTGCTGTCCAACGGGCAGGCCTTGTGGGCACACGCCAGCACCCGGCTGCACTGGCTGCAGCGCAGCCACCCCTTCACCCACACCCGCCTGGCCGACGAAGACCTCAGCGTGAACTTCGCCGAGCTCACCACCCCCAGTGACCGTGTCGTCGTGGTAGCGACCGAGCCGCTGACCCACGGTGAACCCTGGGTGGCCATGGCGCGGGGCGAATTGCGGGTGTTTGTCGACGGGGCCTGCGTCGGCTGAACGCGGGCCGCCAGACACCTGGCCCGCCACCCAGACACGCACTTGCGCCGCTCATGCACGGCCAGGCACCGTTGGCCGCCTGGCCGATGCCGTCGCGCCACCAGCGCCCTAGACTGCGTGCCCATGTTCAGCGCCATCACCACCCTGCACCGCCCTCTGTCACAGGGCAACCGCCTGCAGCGGGCCTGCGCACGCTGGGCAGCGCCGCATTACCTGCGGGTGGAGCCGACGGCACGCGAGCGCCTGGAGCTGATCGACCGCTGGCTCACGAGCCACCATGGGCTGCTGTTCTGGCTGGGCGTGATCGCGGCGACGATGCTCGGAGCAGGTCTTGCAGCGGCAGCTGGCACAGGTACGGCTGCAGCAGGAGCGCGACGCGGCCCGCTCGGAGGCGGTGCAGGCCCAGCTGTCACTGCTGCAGACCCAGATCCAGCCGCACTTCATCTTCAACACGCTCAGCGCGCTGCAGCACTGCGTCGACGGGGGTGACCCGCGTGCCGGGCCGCTGCTGCGCTCGTTGTCGGCCTTCCTGCGCGGTTCAACCGAGCTGCTGACACGCCCGCATGCCCGTCTGGACGAAGAGGCCGCGCTGGTGACGCACGACCTGCACGTGATGGCCTCGCGGCTGGGCGAGCGGCTGCACTGGGAGGTCGACATCGACCCGGCGCTGCACGGTGTGCTGCTGCCACCCGGCCTGCTGCTGACCCTGGTGGAAAACGCCATCGAACACGGCGCCAGCGTGGTGCTGAGCGCCCCCAGGCACTTGCGGGGCGGCGGTTGAGGCTGTGCGTGACGGACAGCGCGGGCCGCTGGCGCCCCATGAACCAGCCCCAGCACCCCACCGCCCTGATCGCCGACGACGAGGAAGCACCGCGTGAGCAGCTCGAGGTGGCGCGGCGCATCCAGGGGCGCGCCCAGACGGTGTTGGTCTCGGCCTACGTTGATCACGCACTGGCGGCGTTTGACGCCGGCGCCACCGACGCGGCGACCCGGGCTGCAGCTGCTGCAGGCCAGCGTGGGCAAGGAAGTGCGGATGATCCGCATCGACGAAGTGGTCTTCTTCGAGTCCGACAGCCGCTACACGCGGGTGGTCTATCGCCGTGACGGGCAGGACGGCGAGGCGCTGATCCGCACCCCGCTCAAGGAGCTGCTGGCGCCGCTGGACGTCGACGCCTTCTGACAGATCCACCGCTCGGTGATCGTGGCGCAGCGCCACGTGGCCAGTCCCGTGCGGGTGGACGACAGCAACATGGTCATCACCTTGCGCGGCCGGCCCGAGCGGCTGCCAGTCTCACGGCACTTTCTGGCTCTGTTCAAGGGCCAGTAGGGCGCACGCCCCATCCCTAGGTTTGCACGGTGAAGGCTGCGCCCTGCGCGCAACACAATGCATGGGTCACCCACCCGTCACACACCATGCCCGCCACGCCCGTTCCGCGCTTCGACCAGTTCTACCGCCACGACGAACTGACGCGACTGCTGCGTGACTACGCAGCCGCCCTGCCGGGGCTGATCGAGCTGCGCTCGATCGGCAAGAGCTGGGAAGGCCGGGACATCTGGCTGGTGGTGGTGACCAACCGGACTACCGGCGACGACACCGACAAGCCCGGTTTCTGGGTGGACGGCAACATCCATGCGGGCGAGCTCACCGCCTGCACGGCCTGCCTGTACTGGCTGCACCACCTGAGCACCCAGTACGCGCAGGACGACGCGGTGACGCGCCTGCTGGACACCCGGGTGGTCTACATCGTGCCGCGGCTGAACCCCGACGGCGCCGAGCTGGCCCTGGCCGACCGGCCACGCTTCATCCGCAGCTCCACCCGCCCCTACCCCTACGACGAGGACCCGGTGGACGGCCTGTCCGTGGAAGACGTGGACGGAGACGGCCGTGTGCTGAGCATGCGCATCCGGGACCCGCACGGCGGCTGGAAGCCGCACCCGCAGGACCCGCGGGTGCTGGTGCCGCGCGAGCCGGGTGAGTTTGGCGGCACCTACTACCGCGTGATGCCCGAAGGCACGCTGAAGCACTACGACGGCCTCACGGTGCGCGTCAACCCGGACACCGAAGGCCTGGACCTCAACCGCAACTTTCCGGCCTACTGGCGCCAGGAGTTCGAGCAGGTGGGCGCAGGCCCCTTTCCGACCAGCGAGCCCGAGGTGCGGGCCATGGTGGCGTTCATCACGCAGCACCCCAACATCGGTGCGGCAGTGAGCTTTCACACCCACAGCGGCGTCATCCTGCGTCCCATGGGCACGCAAAGCGACGACGACATGACGCCCGAAGACCTGTGGGTCTACCAACGGCTGTCAGACCTGGGGTCGCGCCTCACCGGCTACCCGGCCATCAGCATCTTTCACGACTTCAAGTACCACCCCAAGGAAGTCATCACCGGCACGCAGGACTGGGTCTACGAGCACCTGGGTGCCTTGTTCTGGACAGTGGAGATCTGGTCACCCAACAAGGAAGCCGGCATCACCGACTACGCCTGGATCGACTGGTACCGCAACCACCCGCCCGAGGACGACCTCAAACTCCTCAAGTGGAGCGACGAGGAGACCGCTGGACGTGCCCATGTGAACTGGTACCCGTTCCAGCATCCGCAACTGGGTGCCGTGGAACTGGGGGGTTGGGACAAGATCAACTTCTGGCGCAACCCGCCGCCGGAGCTTCGGCAACGCGAAGCCGCGCGGTTTCCGCGCTGGCTGAACCAGCTGGCGCTCAGCCTGCCCAAGCTGGAGCTGCTGCGCACCGAGGTGCGGGCCCTGGGGCCTGACACCTGGCGCGTGCGCATGGCCGTGGCCAACGCCGGTTACCTGCCCAGTTACGTCAGCAAGCGTGCACTGGAGCGCAAGACTGCCCGAGGCACCGTGTTCGAGATGGTGTTGCCGCCCGGTGCCAGCCTGATCAGCGGCCGCGAACGCATGGTGCAGCGTCACCTGGAAGGCCACGGGCCGCGCAACAGCTTGCAGGCGTTTGTGCCCACCCGCGACATCACCGGTGACCGTGACGTGGCTGAGTGGGTGGTCAAGGCGCCCCGGGGCGCGGTGCTCGCGGTTCGGGCCACGGCCGACCGCGCCGGGAGTGTGGCCAGCTCCGTCGTGCTGGACTGACGCCTGCGCGGCGAACGCCGCGGGTCAGTCCTGGCCGTCGCGACGACGCCGGCGAGCCACCCAGGCCACCAAGGCCAGGCCCACACCCATCAGGGCGTAGGTGGACGGCTCGGGAATGGGCGTGACGGGTACGCCGCCACCGCCGGGCACCGTGCCGCCGCCGCCGCCAGGGAACCCGCCGCCACCGCCTGTGCCGCCGCCGCTGCCGCCGCTGGGGTCGGTTCCCGGGGGAATGCCGGGGATGGCGGTCAGCACCGAGGGCACGGGCAGGGGTGGCAGGCCACCCACGGTCAGGAAGCTGCCGCTGGGGTTGCCAAAAATACCGAGCCCCGGATCACCACCGCTGCTCAGGCCGGAATCAGAGCCGGCCGGCAGCACCGACGAGGAGCCGCTGGCCGTGGCCAAAAAACTGGGCGTGGCACCGGCTGCTGGCGCGTCAAACTTCAATTCGCCGCCGTCGCTGTCAATGCCGCCCTTGGGCGAAGCCGCCGCAAAGGCCGTGCCTTCCGGTGGGCCCATCAGGGTGTCGGCGGCGCCCTTCTGCATCGGGACACGGTCGATACGGCTGACGTTGCGGCACACTGTGGGCACGATCAGGCAGTGGTCTTGCTCGCAGTAGACGAGGCCGCGTTCCTGGGTCTTGTCGGTCCAACGGTCGCGCGTCACCGTGCGGCACACCGTACCCTTGCCAAAGTGCATGTCGCGCAGGTTGTCGTACCGGTAGGCGCCAACGATGCTATCGCGCTTGATCGTGGCGAGTTCGTCGAACTGGCGCTGGGCGATGCGGGCCTTCAGCGTGGCCCGGACATCGGCAGGGATGTCCCGGTAACGGTCGACCGCTGCCACAACGTCGCCCACGAACGGGTTGACGCCGGGCCTGTCCCAGGAGCAGGCAGCCTGCACGGGGACGGATACAGCCAGGGCGGTGACAAGTAAAACGGACATCTGAACCTTCTTGGAGACCGGCTATAAGCCCTTCGGCTTGCCCTCGCGGACCTTGAAGGGCCGAGAAGGCGCGCATGTGCCAAATCTCTCGGGAACACGGAAGCAGATGGTCGAGCAACCCAACGCTAGGGTACACCCTTCCCGCAGATCTGGGCCTGCTTGCTGTCATTGTGCGCCCCTTGAAAGTGAGCGGCACCCCTAATAAGCATCGCGAATCCGGGACAGTTTGTCGGTGCGGCACAGCGCTTTCAGCGCAACGCCATCTGGCCCTGGCGGGCCGCCTCCAGAGTGTTGCGCGTGTCCAACGCCACCCGACGGGCTGCCGCGGCAAAGCCGTCATCGCCGCCGGCGTAAAGGACGGCCCGTGAGGAATTCACGACGATTAACGCGCGGGTGGCACCGGCCGCATCTCCGCGCCAGGCGGCCTGCACCGTGGCCTGGGCATCGCCTCCCTGAGCGCCAACCCCCGGGATCAACAGCGGCAGCGACGGTGCCAGTTCGCGCACGCGGCGCAGCTCGTCAGGGTAGGTCGCACCCACCACCAGGCCCAGTTGGCCCTGGGCATTCCAGTCCTGCTCGCAGCGCCGGGCCAGGTGCTCGTACAGCCGCTCACCGCTGGCCAGCCGCAGGGCCTGCAGGTCATCACCGCCGCGGTTGCTGGTGCGGCACAGCAGGAAGGCGCCCCTTCCCGGGTAGGCCAGGTAGGGTTCGATCGAATCGAAACCCATGAACGGCGACAGGGTCACGGCATCGGCGTCGTAACGCTCGAAGGCTTCACGCGCGTACTGCTCGGCGGTGGAACCGATGTCGCCTCGCTTGGCGTCCAGGATGACGGGCACCGCCGGGGCCACCGTGCGGATGTGCCGCACCAGGCTTTCCAACTGGTCTTCAGCCCGGTGCGCCGCAAAATACGCCACCTGGGGCTTGAAGGCACAGACCAGGTCATGCGTGGCGTCGACGATGGCTGCGCAGAAGTCGAAGATCTTGGCCGGGTCACCCTTCCAGGCCGCCGGAAAGCGGCTGGGTTCGGGGTCCAGCCCGACACACAGCATCGAGCGCTGGTGCTGCTGCGCCTGCAGCAGCCGCGCCACAAAGCCGGCCTGGGCGGGCAGTGACGGGCTCATGCGCGGCTCCAGGCGCGGGCCAGCGCCTCGGCGGCGCCGGTGTAGCGCGCGGGCGTGAGCTGCAGCAGGCGTTCCTTGTCGGCGTCGGGCAGCGCCAGGGCGGCAATGAAGCTGCGCATCAGCTCGCGTGTCATGGGCTTGTCGCGTGTGAAGGCTTTCAGCTGTTCGTAGGGCTGCGGCAGGCCGTGGCGACGCATCACCGTCTGGACGGCTTCGCCCAGCACCTCCCAGGCGTCCTCAAGGTCGGCCGCCAGGCGCAGCCGGTCGATCTGCAGCTTGCCCATCCCGCGCAGCAGGCTGCGGTGGGCCAGCAGGGTGTAACCCAGGGCCACGCCCATGTTGCGCAGCACCGTGCTGTCGGTCAGGTCGCGTTGCCAGCGGCTGATGGGCAGTTTGTGGCTCAGGTGCGACAGCAGCGCATTGGCCAGGCCATAGTTGCCCTCGGCATTCTCGAAGTCGATCGGGTTGACCTTGTGCGGCATCGTCGACGAACCCACCTCACCGGCGACCGTGCGCTGGCGAAAGTAGCCCAGGCTGATGTAGCCCCAGACATCGCGCGACCAGTCGATCAGGATGGTGTTGGCCCGCGCGAACGCGTCAAACAGCTCCGCCATGTAGTCGTGCGGCTCGATCTGGATGGTGTAGGGGTTGAAGCGCAGCCCGAGGGTCTGCTCGATCAGCCGCTGGCTGAAGGCTGGCCAGTCGATGCGGGGGTAGGCCGCCAGGTGGGCGTTGTAGTTGCCGACAGCGCCGTTCATCTTGGCCATCAGCGCCACACCCGCCACGCGTTCGCGCGCGGCCAGCAGACGCTGCGCGACATTGGCCACTTCCTTGCCCATGGTGGTGGGGCTGGCGGTCTGGCCGTGGGTGCGGCTGAGCATCGGCACGTCGGCCAGGTCGTGGGCGAGCTGCTGCAGGCTGGCCAGCAGTTCGTCCATGGCCGGCAGCATGACGTCGTCGCGCGCGGCCTTCAGCATCAGCGCGTGGCTGACGTTGTTGATGTCTTCGCTGGTACACGCGAAGTGCACAAACTCCTGCGCGGCCAGCAGCTCGGTGTGGCCATCGAAGCGCGACTTCATCCAGTATTCCACCGCCTTGACGTCGTGGTTGGTGGTGCGTTCGATGGCCTTGATGGCCTGGGCATCGTCTTCGCTGAAGTGCTGGGCCAGCGCGCGCAGCTGTTCACGGGCCGCAGCACTGAAGGGCGGAAGCTCCGGCAGGCCGGCGTCGGACAGGGCCACCAGCCACTCCACCTCCACCCGCACACGCTGGCGCATCAGCCCAAACTCGGACATCCAGGGGCGCAGCGGCGCGCAGGCGTTGGCATAACGGCCGTCCAGGGGGGACAGCGCCGTGAGAGCAGATGCAGACATGGTGTGCAGGCGGCCGGCGCGCGGTGCAGAAAGGCGGCGGGGTCAGGCGGAGTGGCCTGCGGCGCCAGCCGCTCAACCGCAGCGGGAGCTGCCCGGTGGGCAGGTGAACAGAAACATCATTTTACGGCGCCGTCAAGGGTGCTTCGGGTCACCCGTTCATGCACGATGGCCTCGCGCGCGGCTGCGCTGCCACCGGGTGGCTCGTCGGCCAGTACAAAGGCCTGCGACAGGGCCTGGAGCACCTGCTCAGCAGCCGCGTCGGTGGCGGCATGCACTTGCACCAGGGTGTCCCCCTTTTCCAGCCGCTGGCCCACGCGCGGCCAGCCCGCGACGCCCACCCGCGGGTCGATGGCCTCACCGGGCCGGCGCCTGCCACCACCCAGCGTCACCACCTGCCAGCCCAGCGCCAGCGTGTCCACACTGGCCAGCCAGCCCGCCCGCTCAGCGGTCAGACGGCGCACCACGGGCGCTTGGGGCAGCCCCGGTGCGCGCAGCACATCCACCGGGCCGCCCTGGGCCACCACCATGCGCGCGAAATGCTCGGCCGCGCGGCCACTGTCCAGGGCCTGCTCGACAGCCGACAGCGCCAGCGCCGCTGACCCAGCCATCCCACCCAGCACCAGCAGTTCGGCCGACAGCGCCAGGGTGAGTGTGCGCAGCCGAGCGTCCTGCTGACCGCCCGTCAGGAAATCGATGGCCTCCTGCACTTCCAGCGCGTTGCCAGCCGCCAGGCCCAGAGGCTCGGACATGTCGGTGATCAGGGCCACCGTGGGCAAGCCCGCCTGGCCGGCCACGTCGACCAGGCTGCGTGCCAGTGCTTGCGCCTCGGGCAGCGACGACATGAAGGCCCCGCGGCCCACCTTGACGTCCATCACCAGGCCTTCCAGCCCCGCGGCGAGCTTCTTGCTGAGGATGCTGGCGGTGATCAGCGGCAACGACGCCACCGTGGCCGTCACATCGCGGATGGCGTAGAGCCGTCGATCGGCGGGCGCCAGCTGGGGGCTGGCACCGATGATGGCGCACCCGCTGAGGCGCATCACCGTCTGCAGCGCCTTGGGGGCCAGGTCGACCGTGAAACCCGGCAGCGATTCCAGCTTGTCCAGCGTGCCCCCGGTGTGCGCCAGCCCCCGGCCGCTGACCATCGGGACCCAGGCGCCGCAGGCCGCCACGATGGGCGCCAGCATCAGGCTGACCTTGTCACCGACACCGCCAGTGGAGTGCTTGTCCAGCACCGGCACGCCGTCGGGGGCGCGCAGCGACTGCGGGCCAGCGTCAGGACGGGAGTCATCGGGACGGCTGTCGTCCGGCCCATCGGCAGGGGCGTGACGCCACTGGAGGACCTGGCCCGAATGGGTCATCGCCCGGGTCAGGCAGGCGGTCTCGGCCGCGTCCATACCGCGGCAGACGATGGCCATCGCCATCGCCGCCGCCTGCGCGTCGCTGACGGTCGGTGGGGCTGGGCCCTGTCCGCTCAGGCCGGCCACAAAGGCCTGGATCTGGGCGTCAGAGAGCCGCTGACCGTCGCGCTTGGCCGCAATGATGTCCTGCACCAGCATGGTCATGGGCCTCGGGAACCGCGTCAGTGGGGGCGAGTCAGTTGGCGTCGATTGGCCGGGGTGGCCTCACTCGGCCAGGGTGATCCGGGACCGCGTGTCAGGCGAAGGGCTGGTGGCCAGAAATTGCGTCATCGCATCGAGGTCCAGCTCACCGCCCAGGCGGTTGCGGCCATTGCGCAGGATGACGAAGCCATCACCGCCCTCGGCCAGGAAGCTGTTGACCGTGAGCCTGACCTCGCGGAAGCTGCTCAGCGGCCGGCCCTGGATGAGCACGTCCTGCACCCGCTGGCCGTGGGCGGCCTTGGCGTCCCAGCGGTAGTTCAGCGACGCGGAAGGCGACATGAAGGTGGGGCTGGTGCGTCCGGGCGCCTGTTGGCTCTCCAGCAGGTCCTTGAAGTCGGTGGCGCTGAGCGTCATCACCACCAGGCTGTTGCCAAAGGGCTGCATCGAGAAAATGTCGCCATAGGTGACGGCACAGGGCGGCGTGCCACGGCAGGGCAGGTCAGTGCGCACACCGCCGGGGTTCATCAGCGCCAGGTCAGCGCCGCCGCGGTCAGGCGAGCGGGTGGCCTGGTGCTGAGCGTCGGCGATCAGCCGGCCCGCGGAGCTGTCGGTGCGGCCACTGCGGTCAAAGCTGCCGCCGATGCGGCCGACGGTCTTCTGGGCGCGTGGCGCGGCCGCCGCGGCGTACTCGGCCACGCGGGCCGCGATGGGCGCACCGGCCGTCGCCGTCAGTGACTGCCGCAACGCCGAGGCCCAGGGCTCGGCTTCGACGGCCACGATGCGATCGCGCAGCTGAACATCGCTTCCTGCGTTGAAGACCGGCAGGTTGCGGTGCTGGGTGCGGGCGCGGTCGACGTCGCCGGTGCTGGGGTCGATGACGAGATCGGCCACGCTGACACCACGGCCCAGCGCGGTGGCCTGCATCACCGGCCGGCCGTCGACCACGCAGCGGTAGCCCTGGTGGGTATGGGCCGAGAACACCGCGTCGATGGCTGGGTCCAGCTGCCGCACGATCTCAAAGATCGCACCACGCGGACGCGGACAGCCGGCGTCGTTCCACTCCAGCGGCTGGCCGGGCGTGCCGGTGTCACCGCCTTCATGCACCACGGCCACCAGCGCCTGGATGCCCTGCGCCTGCAGGCGCCGGGCCTCGGCGTTGATGGCCGCGGCTTCATCGACAAAGCGCAGCCCGGCCACCCCCGAGGGCACCACGATGCTGGGCGTGCTGCGGGTCACCGCACCGATGAAGCCGATGCGCACGCCACCGCGTTCCAGCACCACCGACGGGGCAAACAAGGGGCTGCCATCGGCGTTGATCACGTTGGCGGCAAACACCTTGAACTTCGCGCCCTCATGGCGGCCAAAGGGGCAGGAGGTCGTCGGGTCCTCGGGCTTGACGGTGGCGCAGCCGCCGCGCAGCACCCGCAGCAGCTCGTCCTTGCCGGCATCAAACTCGTGGTTGCCGGGAATGGCGATGTCGGTGTTGGCCAGAAAGGCTGCACCGCCTGCATTCAGCCGTTTGGCACGGCCGGGCTGATCCGGGTCAGGCCACGGCAGGCTGAGGCTGCCGCTCTCCAGGTTGCCGTGGAAATCGTTGAAGGCAATGACCCGGACGGTGACCGGCTCACGCGGCGCAGTGGCGCAACCCGCCAGCAGGGCCAGGGCTGCGCAGCCCGCCAGCAGCGCGCCCACGCGGCGGCGCGCCGATGCGGCGCCGTGTTGGGGAGTGAAGAGTGATGTCCATGCCATGGTGAGGAGTCCTGCGGAGTCAAGTGGAGTGTCAGGGGTCCTGGCGTCTGGGCGCTCAGTAGACCGGGGGGGGGCCAGCGGACGAGGGCGCGGTGACGCTGGCAGAACGCCCCGCCAGCACGGCGTCGATGTCGTCGAGCAGGCCACTGGCGCCGATGCGAAAGCGGCGCGGGTTCAGCGCGTCAGCGCCCAGCAGCTCTCGCACCAGGGCGGCGTACAACGCGGCGTCGGCCACCGTGCGCACACCGCCCGAGGCCTTGAAGCCGGGCTGACGGTCGGCGCGGGTCTCGCGCTGGATGCATTCGAGCATCCAGCGCGCCGCCTGAGGGTCGGCACCGGATGGCGTCTTGCCGGTGCTGGTCTTGAGCATGTCAACGCCCTCGCCAAGACCGA